>NZ_RCVM01000027.1 GCF_003686955.1 Streptococcus hillyeri | reverse complement strand
TGCAATAAATCAACCTTTATAAAAACCAGTGGAACTTACCCTGACACGGAGTTTCACTGGTTGTTAGAGGTTTTATCAGATTAACTTCCACTTTAACAGACGGTGGAAGTTAGTTTGGGAATTTAGCTTTTTCTAAAAAAGTTTGGCAAAAAGTTTGAAAATCTTTCTCTTATGCGCTATTTACAAGAAAAATTGCCATAAAAAAGTAAAAAAATAAACCCAGCTCATTGATAGAACTGGGAATATGTTTTATTGAGATAGAATTTCTAAGGTTTCAATGAGATTATCTGCATGAACTTCGATGGTGTCTCCACTTGATTTGATTTTCACTTCAACAATTCCATCAGCAGCTTTTTTACCAACCGTAACTCGGATTGGTAGACCAATTAAGTCGCTATCTGAGAATTTTGAACCGACACGTTCGTTGCGGTCATCTGTCAAGATATCGTAGCCTTTAACCATCAAATCGCCTTCGATTTTAGCTGTTAATGCTTGAGCTTCTTCGTCTTTTGTATTGACTGTAATCAAATGAACATCAAACGGCGCCAATTCTTTAGGGAAATTGATGCCCCATGCAAATTTAAAGTCTCCTTTTGGTGTTTTATTGACAAAAAGGCGTGCATGCTGCTCAATAACTGCAGATAAGATACGGCTAACACCGATACCGTAACATCCCATAACAATTGGTACTGCTCTGCCATTTTCATCAAGAATCGTCGCGCCCATGCTATCTGAATAGCGTGTACCAAGCTTGAAAATGTGACCAATCTCAATGCCACGTGCAAATTTTAAAACACCTTTACCATCTGGTGAGACTTCGCCTTCTTTGACTTCGCGGATATCAGTATATTCAGCCGTGAAATCACGTCTTGGGTTAACACCTGTCAAGTGATAGCCATCTTCATTAGCACCAACAACTGCATTCGCTACATCTTGAACTTTACGATCGGCAACAATTCGAATCGTTTCAGGAAGTCCAACTGGTCCAAGTGATCCAAAGTTAGCTCCAAAAACATTTACGGCGTCATTTTCTGTAGCAGCTTCAAGGAAATCAGCTCCGAGATAATTTTTTAGCTTGACCTCGTTAACTTGATCATTGCCCACAAGGAGTGCGACAACTGGCTCGTTATCAGCAATAAAGAGAAGCGTCTTAATGGTTTGTTCCTCTGTAACATTTAAGAAATTAGCAACATCATCAATAGATTTACAGTTTGGAGTTTCAACTTTAACAACTTCTTCTTGGACAACTACTTTTTCAACTGGTTTGTACTCGTTTGTAGCCATCTCAAGATTGGCTGCATAGTCAGACTCGCTTGAGTAAGCAATGGTATCTTCCCCAGAAACCAACCATGAGTTAAGCTCTGCTTTGATCTCTTCTAAAACTTCTGCAGGAATTTCATCGATAGAAGCAATGGATTTGTCAAGGACCAACCAACGGTCTAAATCTGTGCGATTTGGCGTAATGGCCATAAATTCTTGAGAGTCTTTCCCTCCCATGGCGCCACCGTCTCCGATAATACCTTTGAAATCTAGACCAGCACGTGTAAAGATTGCCTCGTAGGCTTTGCGATAATCTTCATAGGTTACATCGAGATCTTCATAATTAGCGTGGAAGCTATAGCCATCTTTCATGACGAATTCACGTGTTCGAAGAAGTCCGTTACGTGGACGTTTTTCATCACGGTATTTTGATTGAATCTGATAAAGGTTAAGTGGTAATTGTTTGTAGGACTTGACCGCATCACGTACCAACATGGTAAAGGTTTCTTCATGCGTTGGCCCCAAGATGAAATCAGATTGATCTCTATTTTTTAACTTATAGAGGTCTTCTCCGTATGTTTCATAACGACCAGATTCACGCCATAGGTCTGCTGTCAACAAGGCTGGGGCAAACATTTCAACGGCACCAATTTTTTCAAATTCTTGGCGCATGATTGTTTTGAACTTTTCAATCGTGCGATTAGCCAGCGGTAAATAGGCATAGATACCTGCTGATACCTGGCGAACATATCCTGCACGCAACATCAATGCGTGACTGATAACTTGAGCATCACTTGGCATTTCGCGAAGTGTTGGAATTAACATTTTTGATTGTTTCATATTCTAAAAGATATTAAGGTTAACCTATCCGTTGCTAAAACAACTCGAGATTATTGCTACATAAAAAGACTATCTTAAATTCTTACTGCCATTTCTTTTTATGTATGCCCCTTAAATAATTCCTTTCTTGTCTTTTTATTTTTAATGAGAAAAGCTAGGTTCGAACGAACGATAGCCTTTTTAAATTTTACTTAGAAAAATACTCGCATGATATCATTCCATGTTACAGCAATCATTAATACAACCATGATGGCTACTCCTGCAAGTGTCACATAGGTTTCTGTTTCTTGTTTGAGTGGTTTTCGACGAATGGCTTCCAAGATATTGATAACAATTTTGCCACCATCCAGGGCCGGTATTGGGATTAGATTAAAAATACCCAAATTGATGGAAATCATCGCCATCAAGTAAAGAACCGACTCTATGCCACTAGCTGCCGCTTGATTTGACATTTGATACATAGCAACTGGACCACCTAGTTTATCCAAACTAAAATTAGTAATCAGTCCTTTAAGAGCGTTAAGAATATGGAAGGTTGTCTGCCATGCTTTAATAAAACCTCCTTGAATTTTATCCAAGAAACTTGTTTTCAGAGATGGCATAACACCAATATAAAAAGCTCCGCTATTTTCCACTGGAGTCACAGAGAGGACTTTTTTCTCTCCTGAGAATTTCTCCACTTCAACGTCAAGAGTCGATGGAGATGTTGTAGAACCTACTGCTTTCTGCAACTCAGACCAATTAGAGACCGCAACTCCGGAAATCGATAGGATTCTATCGCCAGTTTGCCCTCCTGCCTTAGCAAATGCGCCATTTTCTGTGGCACGAATCTGAGTAGAATCCAGGTTCTCTACGCCACCTTGCATAAACACAAGGACGATAAAAATGATAATCCCTAAAATAAAATTGTTCATCGGACCAGCAAAATTCGTAAGCATTCTTCCTGGAATTGTTGCATTCTGATATTGAACATCCAGCGGTGCAATACGAATCTCTGTACCGTCTTCTTCTATAATAGTGGCATCGTGATGAACTTTGTAAGTCTTTTGCTCATCTAGAACAAGACCCGATAAGCTGAGCTCATTTTCAAGGTCATACGAGGTAATGTTGATGGGAAGAGCTGTTTTATCAACTTGCTTTCCTGAAAGGTTAATACGAGTGACAATCCCATCTGCGCTGATTGTTATAGCAGCTGGTGTTCCGGTTTTGATTTCAGTCGTATCGTCACCCCATCCTGCCATTCGAACATAACCTCCCAAAGGAAGCATTCGAATCGTATAAGCTGTGCCATCTTTACCAATATGAGCAAAAATCTTCGGTCCCATACCGATAGCAAATTCACGCACTAAGATGCATGATTTTTTCGCAAAATAGAAATGGCCAAATTCATGAACCGTAACAATAATTCCAAAAATCGCAATAAAAGATAAAATTCCTAACATGGCACCTCCCTAAAAAAGCCCAAAGAAATGCATGATTGGAAAAACAAAAATCATGCTGTCAAAACGATCAAGGATACCACCGTGTCCTGGAATTAATTTCCCTGAATCTTTGACTCCAAAATAGCGTTTTAAAGCACTTTCGACCAAGTCACCCAGTTGCGCAAAAACACTAAAGACGGCAACCAAAATCATCATGATTAGGAAATTTTGAGGAACATACACTGTTGGCTTGACTAACATAAATATGACAGCTACCACAACAGCTGATAACACCCCTCCTAAACTTCCCTCTATCGTTTTATTTGGTGAAACAGTTGGTAGAAGCTTGTGTTTCCCGTAAGTACGTCCAAACATATAAGCGCCGATATCAGTTGCCCAAACGATAAAAAGTGCTAAAAGTACCTTGTCTAAACCAGCAATGCGGGCACTGATAAGGTTTTGAAAACCAATTCCCACATAAAAACTAGAAGCGATTGGAAAGAGAGCATCATCAAAGCTATATTTCCCAAAATTTAACACTGTTCCAGCTAAGATGAAAAATACAAACAGCGTATAAGCACTAAGGCTCGCATCAACTGGTAAAAAGGTAAGGTAATGGTCCATTGGAACAGCAAGAACAAATGTCCCCAACATTGCTAATAAGCCTTCAAATGAGAAAATCTCATAGCCTTTCATTTTCACAATTTCAGAAACACCTATCATAGCTAGTAGACCAACAAATAATTGAAAGGGAACCCCTCCAAACCAAAGAAAAGGGGCAAAAATTACTAGAGCTAAGGCTCCAAAAATAACACGTTCTTTCATTTTCTCCTCTTTCTAGACACCACCAAAACGACGATGACGGCGATTATATTCCTCGATCGCTGCCACTAGACCTTTTTCTTTAAAATCAGGCCAAAGAACATCTGTAAAATAAAATTCACTGTAGGCAGATTGCCATGGTAAAAAATTACTCAATCGTAATTCACCACTTGTTCGGATAATTAAATCTGGGTCCCGATAAAGATAAGGTAACGTAGCAGTATTCAAATAATTGGCAATGAGTTCTTCGGTAATATCACCAGTATTAAAACGAGCATCCAAAACATCTTGAGCAATTTGTTTTACTGCCGAAACAATCTCTGCACGTCCACCGTAATTCAAAGCAAAGTTTAAAATCAATCCTGAATTACGTTTGGTCAACTCACGCGCACGATTAAGGGCATCCAAGGTATCTTTTGGTAAACGACTGGTATCACCAATCATCTGCACTTTGACATTATTTTTATGAAGTTCAGGAACGTACTTGTCAAAAAATTCAACGGGTAGACTCATGATAAACTTCACTTCATCGACGGGTCTTGTCCAATTTTCAGTAGAAAAAGCATAAACTGTTAACACTTTAACACCTAATTCAGATGCTTTAATCGTAACAGCCTGCAAAGCATCCATTCCCGCCTTGTGTCCCATAATTCTTGGTTGCATACGTTTTTTAGCCCAACGTCCATTGCCATCCATGATGACACCGATATGCTTAGGAATTTTCTCCAAAGCTACCTGAGTTGATTCTTTTTTTCTTCTAAATGTAAACATACTATTTTCCCATTATTTTATACTCTATTTTCTATTTTACCATAAATCAAGTCAATTAAACGATTTTCCTATCTTATTATCTAAGAATTTCATTGATTTTATTAAAAGGCACATTAGGACTACTTTTTAATAGGACAAGTGCATGACGAAAATCATTTGTTGAAAAAATGTTAAAAATATTATCACTCCCAGAAAAAACTTCTTTCTGTAACCATTGTTCTTGACTCAGTAGCTTTTCAGAATAATTTTTGGTATTTCAGAAATTTCTTGGAACTTTTTCTTCAATCATTTGTCGTTATTTATTGTAAAAACGCTTTCATTTTTAGATAAAAAAGAGTATAATATAATCAAAAGGAGGCGATCTTTATGGTTACACAATCTTATCGGCACATTTTAGTTGGTATTGATGGCTCACCTCAAGCTGAGTTGGCTTTTGAAAAAGGCTGTGCAGTAGCCTTACGTAACGATGCTCAACTTGTTCTTGCTCATGTTATTGACACACGTACCTTGCAAAACATCGCGACTCTGGATACCTTTGTCTTTGAAACATTAGAAAAAGATGCTAGACAAATGCTTGAAGATTATAAGACTCAAGCGCTCGATAAGGGAGTTAGAGACGTTAAAATTGTTTTAGAATTCGGTAATCCTAAAACGCTTTTAGCAGTTGACATTCCCGAATCCGAAAACGTCGATCTTATTCTTTTAGGTGCGACTGGTCTGAATGCTATTGAGAGACTTCTCATTGGTTCTTCATCTGAATACATTATGCGACATGCCAAAGTTGATATTTTGGTTATCCGTGAAGAAAGTAAAACCTTGTGACAATCACTGAGAATTGAGCTTAGCTTCTCTTCACTAACTAATGCTTAACAAAAATCACTTTCTTATTTCTTTCTTAAACGTGCGGACGCTCAAAAGGTTTGGGAAACCTTTTGAGGTGGGAACTACTACGAAATTGATTTTCAATTTCTGTAGTGCTCCCAAAAATCCGTTCTTATCAAGCCAATTCCCATCGCTCTTTTATTTCTGAGCTTGGGCTAAAACTGTCCACTGGACAGTTTCACTAATAAGAATACCACTATGGCGAAAAAAGCTCTAGTAAATCAAGCCATTTATTGGTTCTTGATTTTACTTAAACTGCTAATTTTGATTTTGGATGAGTATAAGACCTATACGCTATAACAACTTAATCTACCAAAAAAGCATAACAGCAATGTCCACTCAAGAACATTGTTGCTATGCTTTTTATCTTATTATCTTCTAAGCAATACCGCTCACAACTATTCTGTTTCTTCAACGGCTGAGGTTTCACCTTCAGCTGTTACTGGTGTTAAATCAGATGCTGTTGGAGTAATGACACGTTTAATTGCTGATAATTCAAACGTTAAATAAACGCCATCGACATCAAGTACGATTGTTTTAGCATCAACGTTAACTTCATCAACGACTGCATACATGCCACCAATTGTGACAACTTCGTCACCTTTTTTCAATTGCGCTAATTGATTTTGACGTTGCTCAGCTTGTTTCTTTTGGCTACGGCTAGTAAAATACATCATACCTGCCATCATGACCAGCATAATTAAGATTGTTGCGTTCATAAATGTCTCCTTAAAAATAAGATATAGCAGAAAACCTTCCTAGTTTCCAGCTATGCTATTGCTACTATACCAAATTCTAATCGTTTTTTCAAATCGCAGTTATAAACTCTGAGATAGCGTCTTCTGATAACGATGAGTCACAGACAACCTTAACTACTCCATCATTAGCCACTAAAAGGCCTGGAACTGTTGGGATTTGGTAGGTATTTCGAAAAACTTGAATATCTGACAAGGCTACAAAATTCTCACTATTGATGAAAAACACCTTAGTCCCTGTAGTCATAGCTACATTAGCAAGCTTGGGTTCAAAGCGACGGCAATAAGGGCAAGATGAGCGGCCAATGAAAAGAACCACCTTTTCTTCAGTCTGAATCATTTTCTCTGCTTCTTGCACAGTGATTTCTGTAAAATCTTTAGCAAATGTCATAAATCTCTCCTTAGGTTAGAATACCCTTATCATAAAAGTTTTTAGTGCAAAAAGCAATTTTCAGATACCAAAAAGAGAGGTTGAGACATTTTATCCCAACCTCCTTATCATATTTAAGTTTAGAAATCTGCTACGTTATGGTAAACTTTTTGAACGTCATCATCTGCTTCAAGAGCATCAACTAATTTTTCAAAAATAACCAGGTCTTCTCCCTCAAGCGTCACTTCAGATTGAGGAATCATCTCAAGTTCAGTGACTTGGAACTCTGAAATACCATTTTCACGAAGAGCAACTAAAGCCTTGTGAAGATCTGTTGGTGCTGTGTAAACTGTGATTGAACCTTCTTCTGCTTCAACATCGTCAACTTCAACGTCTGCCTCAAGAAGCAATTCAAAAATAGCATCTGCATCATCACCCGCAAAAACGATGACACCTTTTTTATCGAACATGTAAGAAACTGAACCAGCAGCTCCCATGTTACCACCGTTTTTACCGTAAGCTGTACGCACGTTAGCAGCTGTACGATTAACATTAGATGTCAAAGTATCAACGATAATCATTGAACCGTTAGGACCAAACCCTTCGTAACGTCCTTCAACGAAAGTCTCGTCAGTGTTTCCTTTAGCTTTATCGATAGCTTTATCGATAACATGTTTAGGAACTTGTGCTTGTTTGGCACGATCAATGACAAATTTCAAGGCAGAGTTTGTCTCTGGGTCTGGATCACCTTGTTTAGCAGCTACATAAATTTCAACACCAAATTTTGCATAAACTTTTGATGTTGCGCCATCTTTAGCAGTTTTTTTCGCAACAATATTAGCCCATTTACGTCCCATGGGTATCACCTCTTTGATTTATTTTTTAGAAATAGCAAAGCTACTCCTCTAGAACTTCTCTATTATAGCACTTTGGGGTGATTTAGTAAAATAGGTTTTTCACTCAAAAAATTCAGAAAATTCTTGAATTTACCTATTTTTCTGATATAATATACACATATTTTTAGGAAAGATGAGTGTAATTCATGCGTGATGACATCAAAATCAATGACAGAGCATTAGCTTTATCAGAACCATTAATTGACATTTTTGAAAGTATTTTTGATCCTGAAATTGGTCTTGACATCTATAATCTTGGCCTTATCTACGACATCCATCTAGACGATACTGGTCACATGGACCTGCTCATGACGTTTACTGATATCAACTGCAATTGCTCTGACAGTATGCCTGATGAAATCATCAATAAACTGACTAGTCTCGATGAAATCAATTCTGTTAACGTTGAAATCACCTATAAACCGGTTTGGAAAATGACGCGTATTTCACGCTATGGTCGTATTGCTCTAGGAATTAGCCCAAGAGGTGGGAAATAATTCTCACAAAAGTTAAGAGAGTGGCAACGTTTTTACCACTCTCTTTCTTCTTGATAGGTAATTATAGTTATTTGAATTAGCAATAGGACACTAGCTAATCAGGCTAATATGAGATAGATCTAACCATCATATTTTTGATTGTCCTATTCTTGATTCAAAACACTATACTAGAATAAATGTACGATGTAAATTTGTTTTAATATCTCGGATAAGGGTAGAGAGTTGTTTCTGCTAGTTCTGCTCTGCCATTTTCAAAAGCCTCAGCATCCCATGTGATTGCAAACTCTTCTGCTTCTTCATCTGATAAGAAATCCATCAAATCACTCAAGCCTTCGGTTGCTGTTTCATTAAGAAAGTCTGCAAAGTAGGCTAAAAACTCACGAGACAAGCCTTTTTTAGGATCATAAGGAATCGTTGCTAAGTAGTCATCTGAATCAAATGTTGATTTTACAGGATTATAAAACAAAATATAATCTTCGAAGAAAATATCTTCACTAGAAGCTTCCCCATCAGCATCAACAGTTTCAACTCCAGATGTATTTTGCGCTTCAAGAAGGAAAGTCACTTCAACAGCATGATTTTTCTTATCCCAATCCATCGCAAAGTCGCAAGTCAATGCTTTCTCTAATTCTTCTTCTAACACCGATAAAAAGCCAAATTTAGCCATAAGTCACCTCTTTTTTTGTTATAATCCATTTTACCATAAAAATTTATTTTACATTTGCCTAACAATGCTGTATAATATTCGCAACGGATAAGTAAGTTGTTTTTCTTCTTTCAGAAAGCCTGCGGTTGCTGCGAGCAGGTATTAGAAGCAAGTGAAATTCTACCGTGTTTTTAAGACGGATGTTTTGTTAATGCCGATATGCTATATTGGCGACAAGGAAAATGCCTTCTTAAATTATTTTATCAATATCGTAATTAAGCGCACCTTAGTGAAGTTGGATGGAACCGTGCTACCGCACTCCAACAATGACTAGGGTGCTTTTTATATAAAAGGAGATCATATGTTAGATATTAAACGCCTACGTACAGATTTTGATGCCGTTGCTGAAAAATTGGCAACTCGTGGCGTCTCTGCTGAGACATTGACTGAATTAAAAGAGTTAGATGCAAAGCGTCGTGAACTCTTGGTCAAATCTGAAGAACTCAAGGCTGAACGCAACCTGTCTTCTGCGGCTATTGCACAAGCAAAACGTAACAAAGAAGACGCTAGTGAACAAATTGCAGCCATGCAAAAACTCTCAGCCGATGTTAAAGCTATTGATGCTGAGCTTGCTGAAATTGACGAAAAGGTCACAGCGATTATCACTGTTTTACCAAATACACCTCACGATTCAGTTCCTGTCGGAGCAGATGAAGAGGAGAATGTTGAAGTCCGCCGTTGGGGAACACCACGTGAATTTGATTTTGAGATTAAGGCGCATTGGGATCTTGGCGAAGACCTTGGTATTCTTGACTGGGAACGCGGGGCAAAAGTGACTGGGGCTCGTTTCCTTTTCTATAAAGGTCTCGGTGCTCGTTTGGAGCGTGCTCTTTACAACTTCATGTTGGATGAACACTTGGCAGAAGGTTACGAAGAAGTCATCACACCATACATGGTGAACCGCGACTCAATGTTTGGAACTGGACAATATCCAAAATTCAAGGAAGACACCTTTGAAATCAATGACGACGAACGCCCATTTGTTCTTATCCCAACAGCTGAAGTGCCATTGACAAACTACTACCGTAACGAAATCATTGACGGTAAAGACTTGCCAATCTACTTCACAGCGATGAGCCCATCATTCCGTTCAGAAGCTGGTTCAGCTGGTCGTGACACGCGCGGATTGATCCGTCTCCACCAATTCCACAAAGTTGAAATGGTGAAATTTGCTAAACCAGAAGAATCTTACGATGAATTGGAAAAAATGACTGCCAACGCCGAAAATATTCTCCAAAAACTTGGATTGCCATACCGCGTTCTTGCTTTATGTACAGGAGATATGGGCTTCTCTGCTGCTAAAACCTACGACTTAGAAGTTTGGATTCCTGCGCAAAACGCCTACCGTGAAATTTCAAGCTGTTCAAACACAGAAGATTTCCAAGCTCGCCGTGCACAAATTCGTTACCGTGACGAAGCAGATGGCAAAGTGAAACTCCTTCATACCTTGAATGGTTCTGGTCTTGCGGTTGGTCGTACAGTTGCTGCTATCCTTGAAAACTACCAAAACGAAGATGGTTCTGTAACGATTCCAGAAGCTCTTCGTCCTTACATGGGTGGCGCTGAAGTCATTGCACCGAAATAAACTAAGAAAAGAGAGTGGGACAGAAGTCATGATTTCGAAGAAATTGACTTCGTCGTCCCACCTCCGCACAGTTGATTAGGATGGCCGCTAACGATTGCGTGGTAGTAAAATAGTCCAGTGGACTATTTTAGGTGGACACTTGAAAATGAAGAAGTGTCCAGTTGCAGACCTCCAATCAACCACTGCGTCAATTTGTTATTACCATTAAAAATAGAAGGTTGAGATATTTATGTCCCAACCTCTTTTTTTGTCTGTTCATAATATGGTATCAATAATTCAAAGCCTTTCATCAACTGGTGAACAGCAGCTTCCGACGTCATTTCCTCTGTCACTTGAACGTCGTATTTGATCAGTACCTTGCGCACTGTGCCACTTGCAACCTGCTCTTTCAGCAGCTGACGATTTTCTTCAGTTCCTGCCATACAGCGACTCTCACCATTTTCCTGCACAAGGTAATATAAGGGCTCTGTTATCGGAAGCTCCAATACCTTATGTTGTTTGAAGAGAGTGGCATCTGATTTTTTTCGCTCGACAAAACTGACTTCAACGGAAATACCAAAGTCATCCTCTTTCCCATATAATCGAGTCGCTAATGCAACATCCTCCACAGAATCAGACGGCAGACGGTAATAACACCAAAAATGTGGGCGACAAATCTGCGCCTGATTCATCCACTGGCTAACACGTTCTGACACAAAAGGAGTGACTTGTTGCTCCAAGAGCTGATTTATCGTTTGAAATTCTTTGCGAGCAGACTGAGCTAGCACGCGTAAGTCTATCATATATTCTGCTAAGTTTCCTGCTTTTTCTGGCTTGACATATTTTTCTCCTTTGCAAGCTAGATAAGCCTTAATATGTTCTAACATCGTTTCTCCATTTTTTACAAGCAATCGTAGATATAAAAAGCTAGAACGATTTCTCTTTAAACTAAAAGACTGCAAATCTGCAATCTTTTTATCATTTCTAAATCATTCGTAGCTTTGCTCTATTGAGCGTAATCTCCACCAGAGACACCGAAGTATTCTTCAAGCGTCAGTCCTGACTGGTAAATCTCTGCTGCTTCTTTTCCAATATAGCGCACATGCCAGCTCTCTGGCATATAGCCTGTGCTATATTCTTTTCCTGGAAGATAGCGCACAACAAATCCATACTCGTGGGCGTGCACTGCTAACCAATCAGACGCTGTTGGCTCAGTTAGAAGTTGACCATTACCATCCAACAAATCAAAAGCGAGACCTGTTTGATGCTCACTATAACCCGCACGCGCTGAATAACGGTCAGCATTCGCTTGGCCATCAGAAGCAACATAGTTGCTATAAATAGAAGCCTGTGTCTCATAGGACCTAAATCCACTATAACTATTGCTTACTGAAAAACCTTTAGCTTGCATATCCGAAATTAAGGTCTGAAAAGCAGATAGGGCTGTCGGGTCTTCACCAGGTGCATAGGATTCCGCAACTGGGTGTTTTTTATTGGCAATGATCACCTCACCATACTTTCCTTGCACGCTGTAATAGGAACCATTGAAACTGGCATCTGTCGCTTGAACTGATTTAGTCTCAGAAGTTGTTTCTGCCTCTTCACTGGCTTCACTAGCCTGCTTAGAATCTTCTTCAACCTGATCTGTCGTTTCTGACTTGGTTGCTTTTGGACGTTTTTCTGATTGAGTTACCTGACTTGTTTTAGTGGTCTTGGATGATTTAGACTTGGGATCTGATTTGCCACATGAAACCAAGAATAAGCAAGCTACCAAAATAAGATTTATTAGTTTTTTATTCATATATCTTTCCTCTACTAAGATAAAAGTTGGAGACCTACTCAAACTTCAAACTATATCTGCGATTAGGCTCAATGACCAAGCCGCATTTTCCTTCAACAATCAACTTAAACTGCGCAAGGTTAACTGGAACGGGTTGTAGTTGTTTATAGTTATACCGTTGCGCACTTTCTTTTGAGAGAAAGAGCTTGATAAATTCTTTGCCATTTTGATGGTCAATATCAAAGTTAAAGGTTGGATTACCAGCTGTTAGGATTGGCGATCCTAGGTAATAAAAGGTTCTGCTTTTCAGAGTTTCAAAGCTAACATCTCGAGACAATTTTTCCTTATAGCAAGTCCAGAGTAGTTTAAAACTATCAATAGCGTAGGCCATTTTTTCCAACTCACCACGCTCAAGCGCATAATCTCCCATGGAAAAGCCATAAAAATTAAGCTGTTGGCGATGATTTTTTAGAAGAAAATCAATCACAATACCTAGAGGAAAAGTAACGGCACGGTGTTTGAACAAGAGTATCTGTTCCTCTAAGGCTTTTTGTGAGAGACAAACCCGAATCGTCTGCCCCCAAGGAAGTCCTTCTTCATCAACCAAAACGGCAACTTCGCGGTCCAAATGTTCAAAAATATCGATTTGATCAATTGTCATCAACGGTAGATTATCAAGTTTCTCTGATTGTTTATCTGTGACCATCATTCTTCCTTACTTCAATACTTAACAAAAATCAAAAATTACTTTTTTGCTTCTTTCTAAAAAGGTGCGGACGCTCCAAAGGTCTGGGAGACCTTTGGAGGTGGGAAATAAAGCTGACGAAGTCAGTGTCCCAACCTCCTACGGAGTTTCATTGCTACTTTTTGAGCCTCTCTATCGCAGTAGATGATTGGCTGTACTTGTCGACTACTCGACAGCGTTCAACCTAATCATCCTTGCGGAGGAACTACTATGAAATTGATTCTCAATTTCTGTAGTTCTCCCAAAAAGTCCGTTCTTATCAAGCCAATTACCCTCGCTCTTTTATTTCTGAGCTTGGGCTGAGGTTGGGACATAAATATCTCAACCTTCTATTTTTAATGGTAATAACAGATTGACGCAGTGGTTGATTGGAGGTCCTAAACCCTTGCTACGCAATCGTTAGCGGCCATCCTAATCAACTGTGCGGAGGTGGGACGACGAAGTCAATTTCTTCGAAATCATGACTTCTGTCCCACTCTCACTAATAAGAATACCTCCAGGGCGAAAGAAGCCCTGGTAAATCAAGCCATTTATTGGTTCTTGATTTTACTTAAACTGCTAATTTTGATTTTGGATGAGTATAAAATCTTCTAGCGGAGTAAGCGGACAAAGCTCTTGTTCATAGCTCTGACAATAATTACTTACGACCGATTAGTTTTTCCAAAAATCATCAAAAACAGTGATTGGTAAGTGACGTTTATGCTCTGTCTTGTGCCACCAAGCTTCAATTTTCGCTTGAGCATCAGAAAAGACTTCTTTCCCCTCTAAATAATCGTCAATGTCCTGATAAGTCACTCCTAAGGCAACCTCATCAGTTAGACCTGGGCGATTTTCTTCAAGGTCTGCAATTGGAATTTTTTCATAAAGGGATTTATCAGCACCAAGCTCTGCTAGAAGTTGACGACCTTGACGCTTATTGAGGCGATAAAGCGGTAAAATATCTGCTCCGCCATCTCCAAATTTGGTAAAGAAGCCCGTAATATTTTCAGCTGCATGATCTGTTCCAATAACTGCTCCGCTATATTGCCCTGCAATCGCATACTGCGTAATCATACGCTGACGTGCTTTGATATTTCCCTTGTTAAAATCTGAAATCTCAAGACCTGCCTTTTTCAGCTCTGCTACTTGTCCGTCAACCGCTTCTTTGATATTGACCGTTAAAGCAAGATCTGGTTGGATAAAATTTAACGCTTTTTGGGCGTCAGCTTCGTCAGCTTGGACACCGTAAGGCAAGCGCACTGCGATAAATTGGTAACTCTGATCCCCAGTTTCCTCACGGAGCTCTGCCATTGCCAATTGCGCCAAGCGCCCTGCCAAACTAGAATCTTGACCACCTGAAATCCCTAGTACATAAGTCTTTAAAAAAGGGTGCTTCTTCATATAATTTTTCAGAAAATCAATGGATACTCGGATTTCCTCTTTGGGTTCAATAACAGGCTTTACGCCTAATTGTTTGATAATCGTTTCTTGTAAACTCATGACAAATCTCCATTTTTTGCTTTACGACGCATGTCATCAATAAGCTCCATCTTGTTATCCCAAACATCCTGCGCCAAATCAACAGGGTATTCTTGCGGATTAAGGACACGTTTGTATTCATCCCAAAGGGCATCCAACACATATTTCGCATAAGCTTTGATCTCTGTTAACGTCGGTAATTTATAGACTAGTTTTCCTTCTTTAAAAATGTCAATCAAAAGCGGAACGGCATCAAAATCTTTAACCGTTTTATTGATGTAAGTGTAGGTTGGATGGAACATGAAAATTTCATCTAGACTATTCACATCTGCATCCGCAAAAGTGATATAGTCCCCCTCTGACTTACCTTTTTCGCGGCTGGTAATACGCCACACTTGTTTTTTACCGGGTGTTGAGACCTTCTCAGCATTATTTGATAATTTAATGGTGTCAATCATCTTGCCATTGTCATCTTCGATAGAGACGATTTTATAGACCGCACCAAGGGCAGGTTGATCGTAGGCGGTGATGAGTTTCGTTCCGACACCCCAAACATCAATCTTAGCCTTTTGCATTTTAAGGTTGAGGATGGTATTTTCATCAAGGTCATTTGAAGCATAGATTTTGGCATCCGTAAATCCAGCTTCGTCTAATTGTTTACGCACCTGCTTAGATAAGTAAGCCATGTCTCCAGAATCCAGACGAACACCTTTGAAATTAATCTTATCTCCCAATTCCTTAGCCACACGAATCGCAGCTGGAACTCCGATTTTCAACGTATCATAAGTATCCACTAAGAAAACACAATCCTTATGACTAGTCGCGTAGGCTTTGAAGGCTTGATAATCATTGCCATAGGCTTGGACCAAAGCATGCGCATGGGTCCCTGATACTGGGATATTAAACAATTTACCTGCACGCACATTTGAAGTGGCATCAGCTCCACCGATGACAGCTGCGCGGGTTCCCCAAATCGCCGCATCCATCTCTTGTGCACGACGCGTTCCAAACTCTAAAAGAGGTTCATCTTCAATAACCGACTTAATGCGAGCGGCTTTTGTTGCAATCAAGGTTTGGAAATTAACAATATTTAAAAGAGCTGTTTCGATTAATTGGCACTGCGCAAGCGGCCCTTCGATTTGTACGATGGGTTCATTGGCAAAAACCAAGTCACCTTCACGAGCAGATTTAACGGAAAGTTCTAATTTTAATTCTTTCAGATAAGTCAAAAAATTCTCTGGATAGCCCTGTTCACGAAGATAAGCCAAGTCAGATTCTGTAAATCTTAAATTTTCTAAATAACGGACAATTCTCTCCAAACCTGCAAAAACAGCGAAGCCATTTGCAAAAGGTAGCTTACGAAAATAAACTTCAAAAACAGCGTGCTTATTATGAATTCCTTGGTCAAAATAGACCTGCATCATATTAATCTGGTAAAGGTCTGTATGTAATGTTAAGCTATCATCTTGGTACATGATATACCTCCTACTATTAAACAAAAAGGAAAACTCTCTATCCTTAGATAAGTTCCTTTCAATATCATAAAAACTGAGATTATACTTAACAAAAATCAAAAATTACTTTCTTATTTCTTTCTTAAAAGTGCGGACGCTCCAAAGGTCTGGGAGACCTTTGGAGGTGGGAAATAAAGCTGAAGAAGTCAGCGTCAAACCCTCCTACGGAGTTTCATTGCTACTTTTTGAGCCTCTTTTCGCAGTGGATGATTGGCTGTACTTGTCGACTACTAGACAGCGTCCAACCTAATCATCCTTGCGGGGGAACTACTACGAAATTGACTTTCAATTTCTGTAGTTCTCTCAAAAATCCGTTCTTATAAAGCCAATTCCCATCGCTCTTTTATTTCTGAGCTTGGGCTAAAACTGTCCACTGGACAGCTTCACTAATAAGAATACCACCATGGCGAAAGAGACTCTGGTAAATCAAGCCTTTTATTGGTTCTTGATTTTACTTAAACTGCTAATTTTGATTTTGGTTGAGTATTAAACCTCACTTTTATTCTTGTGACTATTATAACATAAACTAGGGATTAGTAAGGTTTTAAGATTTTAGACAAGTTAAAAGCACCTCAGTAAGGTGCTCAAATTTAATCATTGTCGACAATATATTGGTAGGCTTGTTGTCCTGCCATCGCGCCATCACCAACAGCGGTTGTGATTTGGCGAAGGTCTTTTTGGCGGACATCTCCAATGGCAAAAATTCCTTTTCGAGAAGTCTTCATATGGTCATCGGTTGGAATCCAACCATTTTCATCTGTGATGCCCAGCTCTTTCACAAAATCAGAAACAGGGTCAAGACCAACATAGACAAAGACACCACCAAATTCATGATTGGTTACTTCACCGGTTTTGACATTTTCAATATCAACACTGCGAACCTTGATAGCGTCACCCTTGATTTCTTTGACAATGCTATCCCAGATAAATGAAATCTTTTCATTAGCAAAGGCACGGTCTTGTAATACTTTTTGGGCACGGAGTTCATCACGACGGTGAACGATTGTTACACTTGAAGCAAAGCGTGTTAGGAAAAGGGCTTCTTCAACCGCAGAGTCTCCGCCACCGACAACCAGAAGATCTTGATTACGGAAAAAAGCACCGTCACAAACTGCACAGTAAGAAACCCCACGGCTATTAAACTCAGCCTCACCAGGTACACCAATATGGCGATGTTTAGCCCCTGTAGCTATAATCACTGTCTTCGTTTGATACTCTTCATCATCCGTTTTGACAATTTTATAGTCACCTTTATCTTCAATACCAGTCACAATCCCATAAAGATTTTCCACACCAAGTTTTTCCAAGGGTTCAAACATTTTCATTGATAATTCTGGACCAGAAATCAATTCAAAGCCTGGGTAATTTTCAATATCAGATGTATTGTTCATCTGACCACCTGGAGCTCCTTGTTCTAAAGTGGCTACTTTAAGATTTGAACGGGCGGCATAAAGCGCTGCAGTCATTCCTGCAGGGCCAGCACCAATAATAATTGTATCGTACATATTAGATACCTAAAGCGTTAAGAAGAAAATAGTGATCGTGCAGTTGTCCCACACATTAAAAGGTATTTCCCAAAACTTGAAGTTCTCACTATAGCTAACCTCAAGTCAATTCACAAACGCCATTCCTTTCATTTTATATCAGTAAAAATTACAAAAATGGGATAATAACTTCCCATCCTTAATACGTCATTTTATGACCTATGCCATAAATATAACCATAATGGCCATAAAAGCAAAAGATAAAATAGGAGTTGTCACTAGAAAAATAAGAAACGCCTCATATAAGAGAGCCTGTCTTTCTTTTTTGGTCTTATCCAGACGACGAGCCACACGATAAATTAACCAAGCCAGTAAGCAAAATAAGACCACAACGGCTGACATAGCTAATCCTAGAAGATAAAAACGGTAAATTGTTGCAAGCATAATTTAAACTATCACAAACATAGATTGGATATCATTGTACCAAAAGCAATAAGGTTCTCTTGAGCACTTAAAACCAGCCATAAACCTCCAAATCCATATCCAGCATAGCCAGTAAAAGACTACGCTGTCCTTTCCAGAATTTTTTAAACAACTGAGCTGGGACTTGACTTTAAAGTTTTCATCTTTATCAGTCAATCTCTGCATTGTCATAAACGATTAGTAAAAACAAGTCTGAGATACTTTTCCTCAGACTTATTTCATTATATCAAATTGTTCCGCGTTTGTAATTGGCAAAGAATTCTTTGGTACGTTCTTCCTTAGGATGATTAAAAATCTCATCAGGGGTTCCTTCTTCGAGGATTTTTCCTTTTTCAAGGAAGAGCACACGATCTGCCACTTCATAAACAAAAGCCATATCATGACTAACCAGAACCATGGTTTGACCATTCTTAGCTGCTACTTCAATTGCTTTTTCCACTTCACCGACAAGCTCTGGGTCAAGGGCTGATGTAGGCTCATCAAGTAGCAATACATCTGGCTTCATTGCAAGAGCACGCGCCAAGGCTACGCGCTGCTTTTGTCCACCAGAAAGGTGACGAGGATAGTGGTTTTCACGGTCAGAAAGTCCAACCTTGGCCAATTCTTCTTTGGCAATAGCTGTCGCTTCTGCATCAGATAATTTTTTAACAATTTTTAACCCCTCTTTGACATTATCAAGGGCTGTGCGACGCTCAAATAGGTTAAACTGCTGAAACACCATCGCCAATTTACGGCGAAGTGTTAACACATCTTCTTTTTTGATGTTGGTAAAATCAACCTTAAAATCATCAATGGCAAGACTACCATAATCTGCCTGTTCCAAATAATTCATCGAACGCAAAAAGGTTGATTTTCCCGCACCAGAGGCACCAACTAAGGCGATAACCTCTCCTTTTTGAATAGTCAAATTAAGGTTATCTAAAACCTTTTGACCTGAAAACTCTTTACTGAGATTTGAAATGGTAATCATTAACGGTCACCCCCTACTTCAACGATTTGACTTTCTGGATTTTTGATAGCAAGCGCATTTTCAACACCGCGCCCTGCATTTTCAATCAAGAAAGAAATTCCCCAATAAATCATAGAAACAGCTACATAACGCTCAAAGTAACGGTAGTCGTTTCCTGAGATAATTTGCGCTTGATAGAACATTTCTGTAATCCCAGCATTAAAGGCGAGAGATGTCCCTTTCGTCAATCCAATCAATGAGTTAATCAAGGTTGGTGTGGCAATAACAGCTGCATTTGGGATAATCACACGACGATAAACTTGAGTTTCTGTCATACCAAGACTACGCGCCGCTTCAATTTCACCCGCATTAACAGACTGGATAGCCGCACGGATGGTCTCACTGGCATAAGCCGCTTCATTAAAGGCAAATGCTGTCACAACAAAGACCGCAGCAGGAACATTATCAACATTCCAATCAAGTCCATAAGTCAAATTAATCTTACGAAGCAACATTGGAATACCATAGTAACTCAACAAGAGTTGTACCAAAATCGGTGTTCCTCGTAAGAAACTCACAAAGAGCGCTTGAATACGATAAAGCACTGGCACACGTCTGATCTTTACAATCGCAAAAATAAGTCCCAAAATAAGACCAAACAGTGCTCCGAGTAGGGTTAAGCCAATAGTTGTTGGCAATTTCCCTAAAATTTGTGGAACAGCATCAAAAACTGCCCTAGGTGAAAAAATTTTCCCCGTTGGAATGCTTTGTGTCCATCCTTTATAAGGTTCTTCAAAAACCTTGGCAGCAATAACAAGCAACAATAATCCTAGAAGCCATGTCAGCCCCTTACGATGTTTTTTTAACCAAGTCATTTCTTTTCCTCTTTCTCTCCAATATCTTGATAATTCCTTTTTACGATGAGCTACAGACCAAAATAGCCCTAAAATCGAACATTATCAAATATCTTCCTATTATTCTAACATCTCACTACTTAGGTGTAAATCACAAGACTTCCAAACTGTGATAGCTCTTTTCTATCAAGGTGATAGGATTTAACTATAAAAAGCCGGAAAATCCGACTTTCATCAAAACATAACACTATTCTTCAATCGAACTCACGTAATCCCCACCAAAATACTCTTGGCTAATTTTAACTAGAGTCCCATCCTCTTTTAAAGCTTTTAGACGCTTGTTGACAAATGCTTGCAGCTCCTTACCTTCTTTCGTATCCGCAAAAAGAAGGTATTCTAAGCCATCTGTCTCACCACCAATTTGGTCAGTCACCTTGGTAACCGCTAAATCATAACCTTGGTCCTCAACAATAAAGCTCGCTGATATGGCATCATAAAGAATAAAATCAATTTTACCTGTTTCGATATGTAAAATACGGGTTGATAATCCTGTTGAGCTAGCTGCATATTGAATCTCAATTGGTGCCTTATCCTTATTTGCCTCATTCCAATTTTCAAGAACCTGCGCACGACAAACGCATGAAGAAAATATGGCTTACAGAAAAGACTTTCATGGATGAATTCAAAATCCTTCGCTATAATAAAAGTGGAGGATTTTGTTATGGAAGACCTTTTAAATTTCTTGATTACTGTT
>NZ_RCVM01000026.1 GCF_003686955.1 Streptococcus hillyeri | reverse complement strand
TACTTTTTGGTGTATAATAGTTTTGCATCTCAGAATCTTTCTAATTGTTGTTGTGGTGATTACAATTATATCTCTCTGAGATGTTTTTTGATACCCTTAGGTGGCTAACTTCATTTTAGAACTTTCCAAAAATTTTTGAGTTAAAGCAAAAGTGTTTTCTAAAATTGATTCAACTCCCCTGATATGTGCTTTGAATACCTTGAATAATCACCCTTGCCCCCAAAACCGTCACATAAAAGACATCAAACAACCACACGCTATTCATATCTCTGTTACCCATCCCAATCGTATATTTTGCTATAATAAACCTATTACTGTTACAAGTACAACATTAATCAAAGAGAGGTGGCATATGAAAAAACTTGGTTTACTCTTATTAGACACATTGCTGTTTTTAAGCCTGTGGTTTATCGGCTACAAAATTTTCACTCGATATTTCTACTGGTATGCTACCCGCCTATTTGCTCAGGGAAATCTTCCAATCCCAGAAATTCTCATCACCCCATTTGTCGTTACCCTGATTGTCACCTGCCTCTTTCTTCTTCTGCGCCCCCTTTATTCTAGAGAACTAAGGCAGTCTGCCCTCATCTTGATTTACACCGTCTATGCTCTTGCACTGCTTTTTGGCCTTTTCGGGAAAAATGTAGGACTGAAAGGTTTTAATCTCTCTATCGCAACCAGTCTTCAAGACCTATACTATGATAAAATCACCGTATTTCTCAATGCTATCATGTTTATCCCCTTGGGACTTCTGTTTAAACCTTCCTTAAAAAATAGCCTCCTCTTTCTCGGCTTTATTTTATGTGTAGAATTTAGCCAATATTATTTTGCACTAGGCTATTTTGACATCGGTGATCTCATCATAAATAGCATGAGTTTTCTGGTTGGTAATCTGATTGGAACCAGCACCCTTGGTCGTTACGTTAAATCCCATATTCAATAAAAAAGCTGCCTCTCTATTTTGTGAGAAGGCAGTTTTCCTTTTGATCTAAAATCGTTGCTCCTAAAACATTTTTAAAGTGATTTAGAGCAAATTGATGCGCCTCGTCTGTGATTGAGGCAATAGCAGAGCTGACAATTTCAATGTCATAGCCAAGGTTATAAGCATCAATAGCCGTATGTAGCACACAGATATCGCTTAACACACCAGTCAATACAACTGTTTTAACCTGACGCTCACGCAGACGAATATCTAAATCTGTTCCTGCAAATGCGGAATAATGACGTTTGTCCATCCAAAACACTCTCGGATCCGCTTTGCTATTAGCATAAAAATCAGCCAAAGGACCAAATAAGTCACGCCCAGAAGTCCCAGCGATGTTATGAGGAGGAAACAACTTTGTCTCAGGGTGAAACACATCTCCTTCATCATGACAATCAACCGCAAAGAAAATATAGTCACCATTGACATAGGCCTCCTTAGTGACCTGTGCAATACGCTCAGAAATCGCTTGAGCAGGTTTTCCAGCTGTCAACTTCCCATCATCCGCCACAAAATCATAAGTATAATCAATTGAAATCAACGCTTTTTTCATAAAATCTCCTCATTACAGAAAGAAGCTGAGAAATTCCCAGCTTCTTTTAATATCACTCATTAGTCGAGCTTTATTCATATCCTTTAACTTTTTCAAAAATACCTTCGTTAATCACTTTGAGGTATGTCCCCTTCATACCAAGTGAACGACTTTCAATGATACCAGCCGATTCTAATTTACGAAGGGCATTAACAATCACTGAACGGGTAATACCAATGCGGTCTGCAATAACAGAAGCTGTCAAACGCCCCTCGTTACCGTTAAGTTCAGCTAAGATTGCTGCGACTGCACGCATTTCTGAATAAGATAAGGTATTAATCGCCATATTGATAGCTGTTTGCTTACGGATTTTCTCTTCCAAGTTTTCATTTTGGAAGTTGACAAGCTGAATACCAACTACCGTTGCTGCCATCTCAACCAAGACAAGATCATCTTCGCCAAAAGTCTTGTCATTTCGCCAAATAATGAACGAACCAAGACGCATCCCTCCACCATAAATTGGCGCAAGAGTTGTCAATCCATCTGGATAGATGTCTTTTGATTCTACTGGGAAAATCGTTAGCGCGTTATCAACTGGGATATTTGCCTCAGTATCATAAACACGGCTGGCTGCACGTACGTATTCCTCTGGGAAAATACGGCTTTCAAAAAATTCTTCTGTTCGGTCGTTATTCGTCTTATACTTCAGAGCATAGCCAAGCAAGTTACCACTTCCATCAATGATACAGGCATTACAATCAATAATATCGGCTAACTGGTCTGCCATGGCATTATAAGGAAGCCCCTCACCTAAACTATCAATAGAACGTTGTAAGATAGCGGTGATTTTGCGCGTTTTTTCAAGTAAATTCGCCATTTCTCCTCTTTCCTTTTTTTAGTCGTGCTTATTATACCAAAAAGGCTATCTTTTAGCAACAATTTTCAGAAAATTAGATACAGTTTTGACAATTTTATAAAATCCAGATACAGCAACAAAGAAAACCTTTTCAAAATCTAATTTTCTGGCCAAAAAAGCTGATCTAAAGTAACCTCTAAAACCTGACAAATAGCAATACAAAGATTAATCGTTGGATTATAATCTCCCTTTTCAATTGCATTGATGGTCTGACGAGAAACTCCTACTAAATCTGCTAATGCCTGCTGAGATAAATCTTTCCCAGCCCTCGCTGCTTTTAAACGTAAATTTTTCTTCATTCTTTATCCTCAAAATGCCGAATAATCAATTTTAAAAAGATTGTCAAACCAGCAGCACCAAACCAAATCGCCTGCATAATAGCGGAAAAGCTATCTTTTAAATTAAAATGTTCACTTGAAATAACCTTCCATGATGAAAACTCAATCAAAAGAATCACTAGGAGATAAATCACTTCTTCCCACTGCTTTTTCCGTGCTTCAAAATAGGCATCATGCCAAATACTGTAAACGATAAAAGGAATGACACCCCCAACCATAATCAGAAAGAGACTGTTTCTAAAGTCAAGCCAGGCAGGACGCTCTTCTACAAAGAATAACACCGTTGCAACAGCAAAAACACCTGCAATTGCCAGTTGATAGCCTTTTAATTGATAATATCGTTGGCGCTCATCAAATGAGCTAAACAGCTCTGATACTCTCCAAATGCCAGTCAAAAGAACAAACACTATAAACATCCAAAAAAATAACATCAGTCTTCCTCCTCTCGTTTATCAAGATAGCGACGGTAAGTAATTGAACTTCCCATTGCAAATAGTGATAAGCCTAAAATAAGCATTGACCCACTGCCACCATGCGAAAAGAATTCATTTACATCCAAATGTTTTGAAACCATTTCCCAACCCGTCATCAAGATAGTGACCAACCCATACAACAAACAACCGATACCCATAAGATGACCATGTTTTTCAAAACGCGGATCAACCAAAGGGTGAGCTCCTTTTAACGTTGCATAGGTAACATTAACCGCAAGTCCACCAAATAGGATAAAAACAAACCAAAAGATCGGCGAAAATAAATTTGGCAACATGCGTGTCAGCAACAATCCAAGCCAAGCACTAAAAATCGTAAAGGCAAAACCATATTGATAACTCTTTAGTACAAAATGTTTTTGTCTCTCATCTAAAGCAACTCCCGTTTTTCCTCTTAATTGTTTAGCCATAACAATTCCTCCTTGGCTTCTGATATTTTTCACCTTAATCATACTCTTTAGATAACTTTTTGTCAATTATATTTTACAAAATGTCGTAAATTTTTTCAAAAAAATAAAAGACCTAAAGTCTCGAGCACTCTAGGTCTTTTTCTTATAATCATTGTTCACTTAATTAAGCTGACAATACTTTACGTCCTTTACGACGACGAGCTGCAAGCACGCGACGTCCGTTTTTAGTTGACATACGGTGACGGAATCCGTGTTTACGTTGACGACGGATTTTACTTGGTTGATAAGTACGTTTCACAATGAATACCTCCTCATAGATTTTCGTATTCGTTTAGCCGGCTAGTGTGATATCAGTTACTAAACATACCATAATATTCTATAAAAATTTGCCCCTCTTGTCAAGAACTATTTCCGTAATTCACGGAGTTTTTGATTGATTCTTCTTGTTTGTTGCTTTTCGTATTGAAAAATGGCAAAGCTGATAATCAGATAAATGACCAGAAACTCAATAAAGAACGACAAGAAGTCCACTTCTGTAAACCACCCATTCACAGTCATCATGAGGCTGACCCATAAAAAGATAAGGCTGAGATGCAATAATTGTCTTAGCCGCGGAGCTATTTTCAAAGCGTAAGCATAGCTAGAAAGCCCCATCAATCCTGAACAAACTGCTACAACCAGCATTTGAGAAAACTTCTGGGTACTAACTCCCAGCAAAGTCAGCATCATCAGATAAACGACTTGCCCAATGCCAATGCCACTAATCACATAAACGATTGTTTTTTTCATATAATCACCTACTTCATCATATAACGGCTAGTCGAAAAGACAAGGAGGTAAATGATTGCCGTCATGATGATGGCAAACCAATTAAATATCCCATTAAAAGCTAGCATCCCTGCTACCAATCCACAGACCAGCACCATGTGGAGTAGACCACGATAAGATACTGTGATATGTTCTTGCTCATAAATCATGGCAGTCAGACCTATCAAGGCACTCATGACCAAAACACTCACAATCATTTTGACACTAACCTCTTGGACACTAATCAATGCTAATACATAAGAGAAAGAGCCAATTCCTAATCCTGTTGCCATATAAGTTACTGTTTTTTTCATTTTCCTTACCTCAATCCTAATCGTTTTTCTAAGTCTTTTAAATACCTTCTGCTGACATTAACTTTAAGTTTTTTAGTCATCAGCGCCAACATATTTCCCGAAAAAGATGCCTCTAAACTCAGCAAATGCTGAATATTGATGATACTTTGCTTTGACACCTGTATCATATCCTCACTGGATAAGCGCTCTTTAAAGCGGTAGAGCCTATCTGTCGTCAATAGCCGCCCTTCTAAGGTCTCAATAACCAATTGTGGACCATCTACTTCAATCGCTATAATATCAGTTTGCTTGACTAACTTAATCCTGTCCGGTGTTTTTATAGGCAGGATATCCCTTGTTTGGACACCAAATTTTTCCAAATAACTCACCATAGCTACAACTTCATCATCATAAGTAGCTTTCGCTAAGGTCACCTCAAGTTCCTCAATATTTTTCTCTTTAAATTGCCATTTCATACAATCCCCTCACATCATTCTCAAAAGATATCTTCCATGCTCTTATCTTATCAAAAAATAGCAGAGCTGTGGCCATTTTCACGCTAAGCGGTTGAAATTGACTGGTGAGCGGTTGTAAAGTATAGAAAAAGAGAGCCTAAGCTCTCTAAAATTAATCCCCCACCAAAACAGCTACTGTTTGGTAAGCTTTAAGTGTGATTTTTTCTCCAACTTTAACATCGTCGTAGTTGCTAATTAAGACGTTACCTGATTGATACACTTCTGGTAAATCTAAAGTCACTTCATCAGCGTAAAAATTATTTAATACCAACAACTTCTGTCCTTGCCAATTGCGCTCAAAGGCATAAACCTGGTTGCTATCTTTATAGACCGCCTTATAGTCTCCTTCAGCAATGATTGGTAACTCTTTACGCAAGCGGATAAGTTCTTTATAGAATGGGAAAATCTTACCATTTTTTTCTGCTTCAACATTGATTTGTTGATACGATTTACCTGCTTTTAGCCACGGCGTTCCTGTGGTAAAACCTGCATTTTCAGAGGCATCCCACTGCATTGGGATACGAGAATTGTCACGTGATTTTACGGTAATAATCTTAAAGGCTTCTTCTGGAGTTTTTCCTTCATCAAGCATGATTTGATAGGCATTAAGGCTCTCTACGTCGACATAATCTGCCATGCTTTCAAAATCTGGATCTAACATGCCAATTTCTTCTCCCATGTAGATATATGGTGTTCCACGAGACAGATGAATACTGGATGCTAACATCGTTGCCCCTTCTTCACGGAAGTTTTTGACATCAACAAAGCGGTTAAGGGCACGTGGTTGGTCGTGATTATTGTAAAATAGCGCATTCCAGCCATTCCCTTCGCTCATTCCCTCTCCCCAGGTATGGAAAAGGCTGCGCAATTCTTCAAAATCGAAATCTTTAATCGTCCATTTTTGACCATTCTCATAATCCACTTTAAGGTGATGGAAATTAAAGGCCATTGATAATTCTTCACGCTCTGGTGCCGTGTAGAGAATACAATTTTCCACAGTTGTCGCCGACATTTCTCCCACAGTCATAAAGCTTGGATCCTGTCCAAAGCTGGCTTGATTGAGCATGTGTAGGTAGTCATGGTTGATTGGTCGATCTGTGTAGGCTGGTTTCCCATCGTTAATTGGACAATCTTCCAATACTTCATCTTTACCAATCAAGTTAATCACATCAAAACGGAAGCCTTTGACACCTTTTTCTTTCCAAAAGTTAACGACTTTAAAAAGCTCTTCACGAACAGTTGGATTGCGCCAGTTAAGATCCGCCTGAGTCACATCGAAAAGATGCAAGTAATATTTTCCTGTATCGCCAAACGGTGCCCAAGCATTGCCACCAAATTTTGAAACCCAATCGGTAGGTTCATCACGCAAAATGAAGAAATCTTGATAGAAGGAATCACCAGCTAAAGCCTTTTGGAACCATTCATGCTCTGTTGAACAGTGGTTTAATACCATGTCTAGCATAAAGTCGATACCATGCTCTTTACCAACAGCTATCATTTCTTCAAAATCTGCCATAGTACCAAAATCTGGATTAACAGCTGTGTAATCTGAAACGTCATAGCCATTGTCCCGTTGCGGACTAGGATAAAAGGGATTTAACCAAATCATATCAATACCTAGTTCAGCCAAATAAGGTAATTTTTCAATAATCCCTCGCAAATCACCCACACCATTTCCTGTGGTATCTTTATATGATTTTGGATAAATTTGATAAACCACCTTTGTTTTATCAATCATTCTTAGAGTTCCTTCCTTTTCTTTTTCCAGTCGAATGAATTAGCTTTAATACAAAGAACCGAGACGCCAACAGCTCAAAAGCACCAAATGAGTTTCTGAGGTTCTAGCAATGGGAAAAGCAGAGCTTTCCTCAAAACGTACAGCAAGTCGAAAATGACAATGTCTCAAAGTTAATCCAAAGGACTATACATATCTAGGTAAAGGTAAAGGGCCCAGTTACCTAAGCCCCTCTCCTTTTTTAATCTATTATAACATTATGCTTTGGCTTCGTCTTCTGTTTTGGTAAGGATACCAGCTTTACGGAAGAAGAATGTCAAGATGAATGGTACTGCAATCGCTACTGCCATACAAATGAAGAATGGAATCATGTATTTCACATTGATCGCCATAAATCCTGGAAGACCACCAACACCGATTGAGTTTGCTTGAACGTTAAACGTTGTTGACAAGAGGCCTGCAGCTCCAGAACCAATCATTCCTGCTACGAATGGGTAAACGTATTTCACATTAACACCGAAGAGGGCTGGCTCGGTAACACCAAGGTAAGCAGAGATTGCAGCTGGAAGTGAGATTTGTGCTTCTTTCTCGCTGTGACGGTTCATGAAGTAGTAAGCAAGAACTGCTGAACCTTGAGCAATATTTGAAAGAGCAATCATTGGCCACAAACCAGTTGTATGAGTTGCAGTATCTGCGATAAGCTGTGTATCAATCGCATTTGTCATGTGGTGAAGACCAGTGATAACAAACGGCGCATAAAGGGCACCAAAGATAGCACCGAAGAGCCATTTAAGTGGACCTGTCAAACCAGCAAGAACAACTGTAGATAAGAGTTGACCTAACCACCAACCAAATGGACCAAGGACAGTGTGTGCCAAAACAAGTGCTGGAAGAAGTGACAAGAATGGTACAAAAATCATTGAAATCACTTCTGGAATACGTTTACGCCAGAAAATCTCAAGGTAAGAAAGTGACAATCCTGCAAGAAGTGCTGGAATAACTTGCGCTTGGTAACCAATACGGTTTACTGTTGCAAAACCGAAGTCCCAAACCCAGTTCTTAGCAATTTCTTCAGCAGATGTTCCTGGAACAGCGTAAGCATTAAGTAACTGTGGTGACACCAAACAGATACCAAGGACAATACCAAGAATTTGTGAAGTTCCCATCTTACGAGTAACTGACCAAGTAATCCCTACTGGCAAGAAGTGGAAGATTGCCTCACCTGGAAGCCATAGGAAGTGGTTCACACCGTTCCAGAATGTTGACACTTCAACAATTTTCTTACCATCTAAGAAACCAAATGGAACACCTTCCAAAATGTTACGGAATCCTAGAATCAAACCACCCACGATGATAGCTGGCAAGATTGGCGTGAAGATTTCAGCCAACATGGTCATCACGCGCTGAACTGGATTTTGGTTACTTTTCGCAGCAGATTTAGCCGCTTCTTTAGAAACACCTTCAACACCAGATACGGCTGTGAAGTCGTTGTAGAAGATTGGAACATCATTTCCTATAATAACTTGGAATTGACCAGCGTTAGTAAATGTTCCTTTAACTGGTGCCAATCCTTCAATTACTTTCACGTTTGCTTTTGACTCGTCTTCAAGGACAAAACGCATACGCGTCGCACAGTGTGTCACTGCTTTAATATTTTCTTTACCACCGACAGCTTTTAACAGCGCCTTGGCATCATTTTCAAATTTTCCCATTTCATTCTCCTTGGGGATTTATTTTTTACAAGGCTAATTGTAACCGATGACAAAGTTGTATGCAACTTGTTTGGGTTAAAAGGTGTAAAAAAAGTTTAAAAACCAACAACTTGTATGGTAAAATAAAGACATCTACTCTAAAAAGGAGTTCCAACTGACTTAAAATGAAAAAATACGAACACATTTATAAAGAATTAGAAAATAGAATTTTATCCGGACAGTACCCAGTCGGACATTACCTGCCCACTGAAATGGAACTTTGTGAGCAATTTTCAGCCAGTCGAGACACCGTCCGTAAAGCGCTCAGCCTTTTAACCAAGGAAGGCTTAATCATAAAATCTCAAGGACGCGGATCTCAGGTCAAAAAACAAGAACTCATTAATTTCCCTGTATCTGAGCTATCCAGCTATCAAGAACTGGTCGCCCTACACGGAATAACTTCAAAAACCAATGTCATCAGCCTTGATAATCTCATCGTCGATGACGAACTGCGCAAGCTAACTGGCTTTCCTGTCGGAACCCATGTTTTTCGTATCACGCGCCAACGCGTTGTTGACAATGTCGCTTCCGTTCTAGACATCGATTACCTCCTCAAGCCAATTGTCCCTTCGATATCACGGGAAATTGCAGAGCAGTCTATCTATGCCTACCTTGAAAAAGAACTTGGTCTAGCCATCTCTTATGCCCAAAAACAAATTACCATTGATAACGCCAGAGACCAAGATAAAATTTTACTAGACCTCGGAAGTGATAAACACGTGGTCTGCATCCGCTCCAAAGTCTATCTGGCAGACAATCGCCAATTCCAGTTTACCGAAAGCCGGCACAAACTAGAAAAATTCCAATTCATTGACTTTGCACGGAGAAAGTTGTAACACTCACTATCCCGTTAATCTAAATGAATACTTGACTTACCTTTAGCAAAAACTTAGACACCCTTAATAATACCTTTATTGATTTCCTCACCACACAGTGATATGATGTCCTTGTCACTGGATAAAGAAAAAATCACTAGGAGGAAAACAAATATGAGACAAAAAAAGTGGGGAATTGTTTTCACATGTCTATTAATAGGATTGCTATCTTTAACTTCCGTAACTGCCGATACGATCAAAGGCATCCCTTTTACGGTCAAAGGAAATGCTAAACTCAGTGAAGTCGATATTTTCCCCTTCTATATCGGTAATGATAAAATCAGCATGCAGCTAATGTCACATAGTTATGGTTATGTCTATATCAACGATGAACTGATAAAAGTTGATGACATTAAACATAAAAATTGCCACCGTTCAGGATGCTCTTCCTCACGTGAATGGACAACCAGTGGTCATCGAGCTGGTGAAAGCGGGAGTTACACTATTGACCTTGGAAAGCCTCTCAAAAAAGGTGATATAGTCACCTTTAGATTCTCAGATGATGGTAATATCCCCTTCGGAATCCTCGTCTATGAAGATGAACAATCCGCTACCGAACGTCTACAAAACGAACGACACTTAAAAGAACAAGAATACGCCGAAAAACTATTTAGACAATCCATCCTTGATGAAAATAACAAAACTTGGTACAACACTGCCAGTGACTTCTTCCTAGAGACCTGGTGGAATGTCACCGGCTGGTGGTACCAGTAATATCAGACTATCTTCAATAATAAAAACGCTTAGAAATTTCTTATTTTTTTCTAAGCGTTTTTTATCACATTTTTAGCACAGTGCAATGTTTTCACTCTCATGGTTTAAGAAAAAGCAAAGCTTCTAAGGATTTTTGGTATCAAGGACAATGGTAACAGGACCATCATTGATAAGGGATACCTGCATATCCGCTCCAAATCGCCCTCTAGCAACCGGCACCGCTTGTTCCAAGGCATCATTAAAATCATCGTAGAGCTGGCTAGCTAATTCTGGCTTAGCTGCCCCTGTAAAGGCTGGACGGTTTCCTTTTTTGGTATCCGCAAAGAGCGTAAACTGCGAAATCGATAAAATTGAACCACCAATATCTTGAACGGATAAATTCATCTTGCCATTTTCATCTGAGAAAATACGCATGTTGAGAATTTTACGCACCGCATAATCCAAGTCTGCCTGCGTGTCATCTGGTCCAACTCCCACTAACAACAGCAAGCCCTGATCAATCTGTCCAACTACTTTATTGTCAATCGAGACGGTGGCTTCAGACACCCGTTGAATAATAATTTTCATAATTCCTCCTATCCATTTGTCCGTTTGACAGAATAGACATCTGGAACAACCTTTATCTTATCAACCACGGTTGTCAAGGTCGCCAAATTCGGAATACTGAACGACACGTGGATATTGGCAAATTTCATGTCTTTAGTCGGTTGGGCGTTAACTGTCGAGATATTCTTCGTTTGATTTGACAGGATTGTCAACACATCATTTAAAAGACCTGAACGATTTAAGCCATAGATATCAATTTCTGCTAGATACTCTTTGCCAGCATTGTTATCGTCCCACTCAACCTCAATGAGACGTTGTTCATAGCCTTCTTGTCCCTTGATATTGTTACAATCTGCACGGTGAATGGCTACCCCTCGTCCTTTAGTAATATAGCCTTCAATCGCATCGCCTGGAACAGGGTTACAGCATTTGGCAATCCGCATGAGAAGCCCTGACGCCCCTTGAATAATCACACCGTTCTCACTCTTAACCTTGAGAACGTCACGGTTGCTACGGTTGACTTCGCCGCCATTCAATAGCTCATCTGCCTCTGCTTTTGCTTTCGCACGTTCTTCTTCACGGCGCTCTTTTTCGGTTAATTTATTGAAGACGCTAATCGCAGAAATTTCACCAAAGCCAATCGCCGCATACATGGCTTCTTCACTTCTCGCACTCACGCGCGGCAAAATCGCTTCAATATGTTTTTTATCAAGATATTTGTTGGCAACAAGCCCATTTTCTTGGAAGATGTCAATCAAAAGTTCACGTCCCTTATTGACAGACATCTCTTTATCTTGATTTTTGAAAAATTGACGAATCTTGCTTCTCGCCTTAGTCGTTTTAACAATCTTAATCCAGTCACGACTTGGTCCAAAAGAATTTGGATTGGTGACAATTTCAACAACGTCACCCGTTTTCAACTTAGCCGTTAGTGGTACCATACGGCCATTAACCTTAGCCCCCGTCGCCTTTTCTCCCACCTGAGTGTGAATCGCATAGGCGAAATCAATTGGTCCAGAATCTTTTGGTAATTCCTGCACAGCCCCATTTGGCGTGAAAACATAGATACGCTCTGAGAAAATATCCTCTTTCACAGAATCTACAAAGGCTTTAGCAGAGCCATTTGACGAATCTTGGAGTTCAACCAACTCCTTAATCCAGTTCATCCCAATCGCTGATTCTTTACTGTCAACCTTGCTGGTCTGTCCTTTTTTATAGGCCCAGTGCGCAGCGACACCGAACTCTGCCACCTCATGCATGTCCTTGGTACGGATTTGAATTTCAATCGGCCCTTTTGGTCCATAAACAGTGGTATGAATAGACTGATAACCATTGGCCTTAGGCGCAGCAATGTAATCTTTAAATCGCCCAGGCATCGGACGCCACAGCTCATGAATGTAACCCACCATGGCATAGACATCACTCGGCGTCTTCATAATACAACGAATGGCAATCAAATCATAAATCTGATCAAAGCGTTTCTTTTTATCACGCATTTTGCGGTAAATCGAATAAAGGTGCTTAGGTCGCCCATAAACATCGCCGTATAAGCCTTGCTCATTAGTATAGGCTGTGATTTTACCAACAATCTCCTCGACCAGTTCTTCACGTTCACGACGCTTCTCATTCATCATATGAGAAATTTTGTAGAATTCATTTTCCTCCAAATAGCGGAAGGACAAATCCTCTAGTTCCCATTTGATACGGCTAATCCCCAGACGGTGAGCAAGCGGTGCATAAATCTCCATGGTTTCACGAGAAATGCGTTCCTGCTTATCTTTACGAAGGTGCTTAAGCGTCCGCATATTATGAAGACGGTCAGCTAATTTCACCAAGATAACTCGAATATCCTTGGACATGGCCATCAGCATTTTACGGTGATTTTCAGCCAACTGCTCCTCATGAGGCTTGTACTCCACCTTACCGAGTTTGGTCACCCCATCAACAATATCACGCACAGCTTTTCCAAAATCACGCTCAATATCTTCCAAGGTCGTATCAGTATCTTCCACAACATCATGAAGAAAACCACAAGCTACCGTTACAGCATCCAAATGAAGACTCGCCAAAATCCCTGCGACCTGAATAGGGTGGATAATATAAGGCTCACCCGACTTCCTGAATTGATGAAAGTGTGCCTTTGTGGCATATTCCAAAGCATACTGAACAAACTTAACATCTTCTTCAGACAAGTATTCCGCTCCAAGAGCAACCACTTCTTCTCCTGTTAAATTCACTTCTTTTGGCATGATAGCTTCCTTTCACTCTCCATTTGATGATAAATCTGAAACAGCCCATAGGGCTGCTTTTCTCTAATCTATATTTTATATATTTTAACACTTTTTATGAAAAAAGCATAGCTAGTAGTAATCGCAGCAATCCATATCCTTTTATCATTACTTTTGTGAACAAATCATTTATCAAAACAATTAATTGTTCGCTTATTTTTAAAAACGCGATTGAAAAAAACGCTTACGAGTTGTATAATATATAGGTTAAACGAAATTTCTGACGAAGTTTCACTATTATCAAAAAGGAGATGTTTTAATATGTCAAAACACTATCTGTCTAAGAGTGCCCTTGTTCTCTCACTTATCGCAACAGGTCTAGCTAGTACAACTCTCGTACAAGCAGATGAAACAACAACTGCAACTACTCTAGAAACGCCTGTTACCGAAGCAGCTACCACTGGAGCAACACCTGCTGAAACGACCACACCAGATACAACTGCCGTAGAGACAGAATCACCAGCAGTGGCTATATCACTCGACAACGCTCCAAAACCAGATACTGCTATCATTGCACCTGTGGAAGGCCAAACGGTGGATATTCGTATCGCTTCAACAACTGACCTTCATACTAACTTAGTTAACTATGATTATTATCAAGATAAAGAAGCACAAAACATCGGTTTAGCTAAAACGGCTGTTCTCCTTGAAGAAGCAAAAGCTGAAAATCCAAATATCGTTACCGTGGACAATGGCGACCTTATCCAAGGAACACCACTCGGAACTTACAAGGCTATCGGTGATAAGGTTGAACCAGGTGAACAACACCCAATGTACGCAGCACTTGAAGCACTTGGCTTTGATGCTAGCACACTTGGTAACCACGAATTCAACTACGGTCTAGATTACCTCAAAACAGTCCTTGACACAGCTGATATTCCTGTTCTCAACGCCAATGTTCGTGATGCTAAAACAAACGCATTAGCCTTCAATCCTTATGTGATTTTACCAAAAACCTTTAAAGATACCACTGGTAAAGACGTTACTGTCAACATCGGAATTACAGGTATCGTTCCCCCTCAAATTATGAACTGGGATAAAGCAAACCTTGAAGGTAAGGTCGTCGTTCAGGACGCTGTTGAAGCAATCACTGAAATTATTCCTACCATGCGAAATGCTGGCGCAGACCTCGTTCTTGTCCTTTCTCACTCAGGTATCGGTGATGATAAATACGACAAAGGTGAGGAAAACGTTGGTTACCAAATCGCAAGTATCTCAGGTGTTGATGCTGTGGTAACAGGACATTCTCACGCTGAATTTCCATCTGGTAAAGGCACTGGATTTTATGAAAAATACGCTGGTGTTGACGGAGTACGTGGCCTCATTAACGGAACCCCTGTTACCATGGCAGGAAAATATGGTGATCATCTAGGAATCATTGACCTCAATATCACTTATACAAACGGCAAATGGACTGTTAACAAAGATAAAAGTCAAAGTTCAATCCGTAAAATTGATACAAAATCCTCTAAAGCTAATCAAACTATCCTTGACATCGCAAAAGAAGCTCACAATGGTACCATCGAATACGTTCGTAAACAAGTTGGTACAACAACCGCACCTATCACTAGCTACTTTGCATTAGTCAAAGACGATCCATCAGTTCAAATCGTCAACAATGCGCAGCTTTGGTACGCTAAAAAAGAACTCGCTGGCACACCATACGCTAACCTTCCACTCCTCTCAGCTGCTGCACCATTCAAAGCAGGTACACGAAACGATCCAACTGCCTACACAGACATCCCAGCTGGACCAATCGCTATCAAAAACGTTGCCGACCTTTACCTTTACGACAACGTCGCAGCTATCCTAAAAATTACTGGAGCTGATTTGAAAGAATGGCTAGAAATGTCAGCAGGACAATTCAATACCATCGATCCAAACAAAAAAGACCCACAAAACCTCGTCAACACAGACTACCGCACCTACAATTTCGATGTCATTGACGGTGTCACTTACGAATACGATGTGACTCAACCAAACAAATACGACCGTAGTGGTAATCTTGTCAATGCAGACGCAAACCGTGTTCGTAACCTAAAATACAATGGCGTAGAAGTTGCAGATAATCAAGAATTCATGGTAGTTACAAATAATTACCGTGCTAGCGGAACTTTCCCAGGTGTCAAAAATGCCACTGTCAACTATCTCTTCAACTTAGAAAACCGCCAAGCTATCATCAATTACATTGTTTCTGAAAAAACAATCAACCCATCTGCTGACAATAACTGGTATTTCACAGATAGTATTTCTGGGCTTGACATCCGTTTCTTGAGTGCCGATAAAGCTAAAGATTTAATCGGAGGTGCCAAAGATATCTCATACGTTGGTTCATCAAGCGTTGAAGGATTCGGAGACTTCAAATTTACTTATATCAAACCAGAAGTAGCTATTCCTGATAACACAGACACTAAAAAACCAACACTTTCAGACAAAGATCGTACAGACATTCACCAATTGGTATCTAATGCCTATAAAGCTCAACAAACAAAAACAGCTGCCACAGATCCAATCAATACAAATACAGTACATAAGACAGATAATCTCCCTCAACAAAAACCTCTGTCAAGTCCTGGTGTAACAGCTAAAACAAATGTCTTACCAAAAACAGGCGAAGCTGATTCTGTTGCCATCACCTTCTTTGGCTTCGGACTTCTCGCTAGCCTTGCAGGACTTATCCGTCGTAAAGAAAATTAATTCAATGAACGAACTGCCCAATGCAGTTCGTTTTTTGCTATAATAAAGCTAAGAAAGGAGTGATACCTATGATGACACCCTATGGCTATTTTAATATGACGAGGCGAATGCCCACTAATGAGATTTGGAGAACTGAGACCTTCACCTCTCTATTAAAATAAAAACTTTTCCATTTTGCACTAAGTGACTCTCGGTTTTCCTCGAAAGGACTTATGACAAAAACTGTAAAACAGCAAGCTTATCGTGTGATCTCAGAAACACGAACAGACTATCTGATTTCAAACCAAAGCGATATCAAACACTTACCTAAACGCCCTAAAACAGCACCTTACTATGTCGGTGATTGGCTCCTTTACGATAGTGATCGTCAGACTTATTCTCTACAAGAACGAAAATCTATCGTTTCCAAAGCCAGTAATCACACGTTAAAAAACGACCATCACCACAAATCAGAGCAGGTCATGGCAACCAATGTCGACCAAGTCTTCATTTTAATGGCACTTAATCAAAATTTTTCACTCGCCAAACTAGAACGCTACTACCTCGTTTTCTACCAAGAAGCAGTTGACTTGCATTTTATCTTAACCAAACCTGACCTTGTTTCCAATAGCAAAGAAATCATTGCTGATATCAAACACCTTTATCCCCAACTATCCCTAACCTGTCTCAATAATTTAGAATCCTCATCTATTACCCGATTTAAAAATCTTCTAAGTCCTCAAAAGACTGGACTCTTATTAGGAAGTTCGGGCGCTGGAAAATCAACCTTAATCAATAATCTCCTCCCCTTTCAATCCCAAAAAACTAACGCCGTCAAACGAACTGACGCCAAAGGTAAACACACCACTACCAGCAGTCAACTCTTTTACCACTCCGAATTAGACTACACCATCATTGACACCCCTGGGTTTAAAGGCATTGATAAAGTCAACACCCTAGACTTATCCCCCTTATTTAATGAGATCATCTCTCTCAGTAGACAATGCCACTTCCCAAATTGCCAACACAACAAAGAACCACGATGTGCCATCAAACAAGCACTAGCATCGGGAGAGTTAAACCATGAGTTATGGCTACGCTACTGCTACCATATGACAAAATTATCCTAAAAATTGCGAGAGGTTGAGACAAAAATGTCTCAACCTTCTCTTATTAATAGTAATGACAGATTGATGCAGTGGTTGATTGGAAGTCTATAACTGGTCACTTTTTCATTTTCTTGGATATCCCATGACCTCTCCTCCTAAAAGTGCTATAATGAAACTAGCATTTTTTGAAAGGAGTCATATGTCGGATTTAACCCTTGTCTATATCAGTCTCAGCGGTAATACACAAAGTTTTGTCAAACGCCTCTCAGACTATTTAGCAACTACTCAAGAACTGACAACTCGTCAGATTAACATCAAAGAACTTAATCACGAAACCTTCCCCGTGACAGAACCCTTTGTGGCATTATTACCAACCTATCTCGAAGGAGGTAATGGTGTTGACCACGGCGATGTTGAAATTTTAACCAATCCACTTGGCGACTTTATCACAGCTCATGACAACTACAAAAACTGTATGGGAATTATAGGCTCTGGTAATAAAAATTTTAACCATCAGTATATTCTTACCGCTAAACAATACAGCAAGCGTTTTGGCTTCCCACTTCTAGGCGATTTTGAGTTACGTGGTACAAGCGCAGATATTGAACGCTTAGCAGCCGTCATTTTAGAAACAAAAGCAAAATGGAATACCGCAAACTAGCCGAACTGCCAAAAGAAGTCTTAGAAACTTTTTTCAAAGAACACTGGAATGATACACAAATGGCTATCAGAGGACAATTATTTCATCTACTTGATAGCGAGGGCTTTGTTGCTATGGACAATCAGAACATCCTAGGTATCATCACTTGGCAAATCATCGATAAACAGTTTGAAATCTTGTCATTAGACAGCCTAAAACCTCGTGAAGGTATCGGAAGCCAGCTTCTAGCTCTAGTTGAAGAAAAGGCTCGCCTATTAGGCTTTCGAAACTGTCACCTCACCACTACCAATGACAACCTAGTTGCTCTCTCATTCTATCAAAAACGAGGCTATCATATCGCTAGAGTTTTCCCAAACGCTGTGACCAAGGCTAGACAGTTAAAACCATCAATTCCTCTCATCTCTGAAAATGGTATCCCTATCCGAGATGAATTGGAACTCATTAAACCACTTAATTAAGGAGTATCACATGCAAACAACCATCAATTACATCACGACCCTCTGTAATATCCCATCACCAACAGGTTTCACAACCACTATTATGGACTACGTTCAAGCTGAACTTGAAAGCTTTGGCTACACTCCTGTGCGTACTGCCAAAGGTGGCCTTATGGTATCTGTTAAAGGAACTGATGACAGCAAACACCGCGTCGTAACCGCACACCTTGACACTCTTGGTGCTATGGTTCGTGCCATCAAACCTGACGGTCGCCTCAAAATGGATTTAGTAGGTGGCTTTGTTTATAACGCTATCGAAGGCGAAAACTGTACTGTTCACGTTGCCAAAAACGGCAAGGAAATCTCTGGAACAATCCTTATGCACCAAACATCTGTTCACGTTTACCGTGATGCAGGTACTGCTGAGCGCAACCAAACCAATATGGAAATTCGTTTGGATGAAAAAGTAAAAACAGCTGATGAAACACGTGCGCTAGGTATCGAAGTCGGTGACTTCATTTCCTTTGACCCTCGCGTTGTGGTCACAGAATCAGGCTTTATCAAGTCTCGCCACCTCGACGACAAGGTCAGCGCAGCCATTCTTATCAAACTCCTCAAAACCTATAAAGAGAATGCTATCGTCTTACCAAACACTACTCACTTCTACTTCTCAGCCTTTGAAGAAGTTGGACACGGTGCAAACTCTAGCCTACCAGCCGAAACAGTCGAATACCTTGCTGTTGATATGGGAGCCATGGGTGATGACCAAGCCACTGATGAGTACACCGTTTCAATCTGTGTCAAAGATGGTTCAGGTCCGTATCATTACGAACTCCGCCAACACATGGTAGCTCTAGCTGAAAAGAATAATATCCCTTATAAACTCGATATCTATCCTTATTATGGTAGTGACGCCTCTGCAGCCATGCGCGCTGGTGCAGAAGTTAAACATGCCCTCCTAGGAGCAGGTATTGAGTCTAGCCATTCCTACGAACGTACGCACACTGATTCTGTTGAGGCAACTGAACGTTTAGTTGATGCCTACCTCAAGTCAGAAGTTATCTAATGAAACAGCTCATCCTCATTCGTGGTAATTCTGGGTCCGGTAAATCCACTCTAGCGCTGCAACTTCAACAAAAACTCGGTCAAAAGACCGTTCTTCTTCCTCAAGACACCCTACGTCGCCTCATTCTAAACGCCAAAGATGGTTACGAAACACCGACCGTCCCTCTCTACCTCACACTCCTCGAACATGCCTACCAGCATCATGACATCGTCATTATTGAAGGTATTCTCCATAGAGACTGGTATGCCCCTCTTTGGGATAAAATAGCAGAGCTTTACGGAGACAAGGCTTATGCTTATTATTATGATTTACCCTTTCAAGAAACCATCAGACGCCATCAAACCAGAGATAAAGTCAATGACTTTTCCGTATCAGATATGAAGCGATGGTGGCTCGAAAAAGATTACCTCAATCAGTTCAATGAAACCTATTTTGATGAAACTGTAAGCCTAGAAAACGCCCTCTCAATAATATTAGAACATCTGAGAAATTCTAATTAAGAACATGAAAAGCTTAGCGTCAAAGATTGATGCTAAGCTTTTTCACTATTTAAATTTACCAACTCTTATCCTTGTTCTTTTGGAAGAATAAGATTTAATACAACACCCACAATCGCTGCTAGTGCAGTACCAGAAAGATTAACCGCACCAAGATCAAGAACAGCGCCACCTAGACCAAGAACAAGCATTGAACTTGAAATAATCAAATTACGAACCTGACCAAAATCAACTTGACGCTCAATTAACACCTTAAGACCATTTGAAGCAATAACCCCATACAGTAGAATAGACATTCCACCCAAAACAGCGTTCGGAATCGTCGAAATCAAGGCTGTAAATTTCCCAAAGAATGAGAAGGCAATCGCAATCAGTGCAGCATTACGAATAACTGAAACAGAAGCAACGCGTGTCATTCCGATAACACCAGTATTTTCACCATAAGTTGTATTAGCAGGACCACCGATGAAAGCTGAAACAGCCGTTGCGACCCCATCACCAATAAGAGTCCGTTGCAAACCAGGTTCCTTCAAGAACTGGCGACCAGTAATCTGACCAAGAACCGTATGGTCCCCAATATGCTCCGCTATTGTTACCACCGCAATCGGTAAAATGGCAATCATCTCAGGACCAAAGTAGAACTCATATGATTTAAAGACACCTGTCTTAAACGGTAAGTAGAAAGATGGCAGTTCAAACCATTTCGCCTCGAGAACTGGCGTAAAATCAACTAATCCTAAACCAAGTGCTAAGATATAACCACCAATGATAGCAAATAAGAAAGGAATAATCTTCACAAAACCTTTACCGTTTGTATTAATAAAAGCGGCAATCAAGAAAGTCACAATTGCAACTACAATATTTCGCCAATCAGCATCCGCAACAAAACCAGCTGATGTCACCGCTGAATTTGCTAACCCTAACCCAATAACAATAATCATAGGACCAATCACAATTGGTGGCAAGACCTTATCAATCCACTTAGTCCCCAAAACACTAATCAAACCAGCGATTACAACATAAATCAAACCAACAAAGAAGACACCCGTTTGAGCTGCCGAAACATTTCCACCCATAGCTTCATTAGCCGTCGCCATAGCTGTAATATAAGCAAACGATGACCCCAAATAAACAGGTACCTTAGCCTTCGTAGCCACTTGGTAAATCAAAGTTCCAACACCAGAAGCAAAAAGTGCTACTGACACAGGCATTCCCAAAATAAGCGGCACCAAAATGGTAGCACCAAACATCGCAAAAACGTGCTGGAAAGAAAGCAACAATCCCTGAGCAAACTCTGGCTTTTCCTCAACATCTAAAATCAAATCAACCTTTGAAACATCAAGATCTAGCGCTGTATGATGCTCATGTTCTCCAACATGCATTTTTAATTCCATGATTCCTCCACCTGGGCACACAAAAAGAGCCCAGTCTTATATTAGTAGTCATAGGCTCTTCGTTTTTCCTGAAATGTCTTTCTCACCTCACGGGATGAGTTTAAAAACCTACGCTTTTGGTATTATAACATAGCAGAGCTAAAAATACTAGACATCTTTCACAAAAAATTGACAGACATCCAAAGAGGTAATTTCCCAAAGTAATTTCCACTTTAGCTTTCGAAGCGGAAGTTAGTCTAAAACGGATTTTTATGGTGGAATTAAGTCTGAGACGTTTGCGTTAGAAATGAGTCCTTACTATGACAAAATATAAACACCTTACCCTCTCAGACCGCAATGACATCCAACTTGGCTTAGAACGTGGAGAAACCTTCAAAGTCATTGGACAAACTATCCTAAAAGATCCTACTACCGTTTCCAAAGAGGTCAAACGTAACAGACAGGTCAGAACCTCTACCAATGATGGGCTTCCTTGCCCTCTCCTTGATAAATCCCCATTTGTCTGTAACGGATGTCCTAAGAGAAGACAAAATTGTGGCTACAAGAAAATCTTCTACCTCGCTAAACAGGCTCAAAAACAATACGAACAAACCCTCGTTGAGGCTCGAGA
>NZ_RCVM01000025.1 GCF_003686955.1 Streptococcus hillyeri | reverse complement strand
AACAGTAATCAAGAAATTTAAAAGGTCTTCCATAACAAAATCCTCCACTTTTATTATAGCGAAGGATTTTGAATTCATCCATGAAAGTCTTTTCTGTAAGCCATATTTTCTTCATGCGTTTGTCGTGCAAATTCGAGGGCGGTTACACCTAAACTGAGGCTATAAAGCATGAGAACCCCTCGACCGAATCGGCCATTCATAAAGATGGTATAGAGGTAAAAAATAGAAAGATTAGACATGAATTTCCTCTTTTAATAGATTTCTCGTTGGTTTCATGCTATCATGTTTTTAAGAAAACGTTGCATTTTTTGCATAAGAGGGAAAATCATGTTTGGAAAAATGGTCCGTCAATTAAGACGGGATAAAGGAATAACCTTAGAAGCGTTATCAGATGGCATATTATCAACGTCACAATTGTCGCGCTTTGAACGTGATGAATCTGAGGTAACGATTCGTCTCTTTCATCAGCTCTTGCAGCGCTTAGGATTAGACTATGACGAGTTGATGGCTTTCTCATCGGAGATCTCCCTGACAAAGCGTCAGCAATTTTTCCGAAAAATGGACCAGCTCTATCATCACAAGGAGTTAGAGGCGCTAATGGCTTTACAAGAGGAGATAGAGGAAGCAAGGGAAGTTGATGCCTATTTTTTAACCATGTACCGCTGTGTCTTGGCGTCTTTGGAGCCATCGCTTGGCCCCTCTAAGGATGCGATTGAGGCTTTGTCGGACTATCTTTTTGGTTTGGATTACTGGGGACAGTACGAAATCACGCTTCTTGGAAACTGTGTTGATCAACTTGGTTACGATGCGGTCTTTCTTTTGACCAAGGAATTGCTCACTAAAAAAGCGACTTACCAATCTTTAGATAAAAATCGCCGTTTGGCTGCTCAGCTATCCTTAAATGTCATGCGACGCTCGACGGACATGGGACGATTTGACGAAGCGACGTATTTGTCGGGAAAAATAGCAGAGCTGCTATGCTATGAGGATGAGTTTTACGAGAAGACCATCTATCGTTATGAAGACAGTTACCTGTCGTATCAGCTGAAAAAAGGAAATCAACAAGGCATGACAGAAGCCTTAGCAGTGCTACAGATTTTGTCACCAGATAGCCTGTATCCTGCCTATCAGGCACATTTTAACCAGAACGTAATCAAAAAACAAACCCTATGAGTCCTCTGAGGGAGGAGTCACAGTGGCTTGTCACTCGGTGGTTTTAAATCAACTCTCCCAAGACCTGTCCAATGCCATAAGCTACACCAGCAGCTAGTAATCCCACAATGAGTGTTCGAGTGATTTCGATTTTTAGGGATTGTCTGGTAATAGTGGCTTTGACCCAGCCTAGGGCTGCTAGAGCTAGTGAAACAATGGTACCTGCTGCGATTAAAGTCCAATGAGTTGGCATATGGGTCAATTGTTCAAGAAGCAGATAGGCAAAAAGAGGTACCAGCCCAAAAATGTTAAAGGCTAAAAAGGTAGCAATGGCGTTTTTGAGGGCGTGACTTGGTTCATCATGTTCCTCAGTGGTAGAGCTGAGGTAGTCGCCAGCTGCCATGGAAAAGCCATCGGCAAGGAGATTTGAAAAGCCTAAAATAACGATAGCAGTTGTACCAAGGTTTCCTCCAGTAGCACCAGCGACAACTGCAAAAGTAGTAATAATACCATCTAAACCTCCATATGTGATAGATTTAGCATGGTCTTGAAGATTGAAATGCCAACTGTTTTTAAAAGATACTTTAGAAAGTTTTGTTATACTTGTCATAAGAGAGTCCTCACTTGTCAAAAATACTATTCTTCTTTACAATAGCATTATGTCATTTATAACATAAGAATGGTAGAAACAAAAGAAAGGAATTGTCTGAAACCGAACAGTTTGGACAAATTGTACAAAAAATGGATCTTCGTACACAGAAAACACGAGAAGCAATCTTTGACGCCTTTTTTGACTTGCTCAATGAGTACCATTTTCATCAGATTAGTGTGGCTAAACTTATTGACAAAGCTAGAATTGGGCGTAGCACCTTTTACAGCCATTTTGCAAGTAAGGATGACCTTCTAACTGCTGTGACCGAGCAGCTGTTTCAGCATGTTTTTGAATCCTCTTCTTATAGTGAGCACATGAGGAATATTCAAAATGGTGAGGATGACTCGCTTCTTGACCTTCTCACCCATCTCTTTCAGCATTTTAAGGAAAACGAAGCCAAAATCACGACTTTATTTAAATTGGAAGATGCCTATTTTTCTCGAAGTCTCACCACTCAACTTTATAAATACCTCGTACCGCTTGTTCAGCCCCTTTATTTTGACAATAGCGGAGCGATGTTACCAGAAAGCCTGATTCATCAGCACATTGCAGGGACTTTTACGACTTGTTTAAATTGGTGGCTGACGCAGAAAAATGATATTACAGCCCGCGCGATAAGCTTTTACTATTTACAATTATTGGATTGAGAGCAAAAGCTCTCTTTTTTCGATCATTAGTCCAATATTCATCAAACAAATAAAAGATTTCAAGACTATCAGATTATAAAATGTTACATCAAGATAGCTACTGATAAAACCAGTGATAAGCCTATCAAACCTAACATAATTGAAATGAGTAAATGCATAAAATACGAATAAATACATGAAAATTTTCAGAAAAAAGAATTTAAAACATCTAAAATCGAACGTTGGTGTCAAATCTTTTTAGTAAAATAAAGAAAACATATTGAAATTCAGTGTTAAAAACGTTATGATAGGAATGTCGGAAACGAACAGAATTTTTTAAGGGAGGCCTAATTTTATGGCTAAAAAGAAAAGAATTATCCTAAAAAGTAGTATCTTAGCAGTGGTTGCTGGATTGAGTGTTGCGGCATCACAAACCACTTTTGCTGATGATGTTGCGGTTCAAATTATGGGAGTTAATGATTTCCATGGTGCCCTTGATGCAACAGGAACAGCTCGTCTTGAAGGTGAGACTGTCCGCAACGCAGGTACTGCTGCGCAGCTTGACGCTTACATGGATGACTCACAAGCTGAATTTGAAGCAGAAGCAACAAATGTTGATGCTAAAGAATCTATTCGTGTCCAAGCAGGAGACATGGTAGGGGCAAGTCCGTCAAACTCAGGACTTCTTCAAGATGAACCAACTGTTAAAGTTTTTAACGAAATGGATTTTGACTACGGAACACTTGGAAATCATGAATTCGATGAAGGCTTGGAAGAATATAACCGTATCATGACAGGAACAGCTCCTAAAAAAGGACAATTTAACGAAATCGTCGATAACTACACACGCGAAGCAAGTAAGCAAGAAATCGTTATAGCTAACGTTGTTGATAAAGCGACAGGTGAAATCCCATTTAATTGGAAACCATATGCGATTAAGGAAATCCCAGTTAATGACAAAGTTGCTCAAATTGGTTTTATCGGTGTTGTGACGACTGAAATTCCAAACCTTGTCTTGAAGAAAAATTATGAACAATACACGTTCATTAATGAAGCAGAAGCTATTGCGAAATATTCTCGTGAATTGAATGAAAAAGGTGTACATGCAATTGTTGTTTTAGCCCATGTTCCTTCAACAAGTAAAGACGGTATCGCAGAAGGTGATTCTGCTGCGATGATGGCAAAAGTTAATGAACTTTATCCTGAAAACTCAGTTGATATTATCTTTGCAGGCCACAACCACGTTTATACAAACGGAACAGTCGCTGGTAAAACATTGATTGTCCAGTCAACCTCACAAGGTAAAGCCTACTCTGATGTCCGTGCGGTTTATGACACTGATATTGCAGATTTTAAAGCAGTACCAACAGCTAAAATCATTGCTGTAGCCCCAGACAAAAAAGAGCCAAGTGCTAAGATTAAAGCTATCGTTGACGAAGCTAATGAAATTGTTAAGAAAGTCACAGAGCAAAAAATTGGTACAGCAGCAGAAGCAACTGATATTTCTCGTGAAGTTAACGATTTTAAAGAAAGCCCAGTAGGAAACCTTGTGACAACTGCACAATTGGCAATTGCTAGAAAATCTGGTCATGCTGTTGATTTTGCGATGACAAACAATGGTGGTATCCGTGCCGATTTGAAAGTTCAACCTGACGGAACAGTTACTTGGGGAGCAGCACAGGCAGTTCAGCCGTTTGGTAACATCCTTCAAGTAGTTGAAATGACTGGTGAGCAAATTTACGCAGCGCTTAATCAACAGTACGATGAAGATGAAAAGTACTTCCTTCAAATGTCTGGTTTGAAATACATCTACACTAAAGCTGACGACACAACGCCAGGTCAAACTTATAAAGTAGCGAAAGCCTTCAAAGATGATGGTACAGAAATTGATCGTGCAGCAACTTACAAAGTGCTTATTAACGATTTCTTATACGGCGGTGGAGATGGCTTCTCTGTGTTCAAAGGGACACCTCTTGTCGGCGCAATCGACCCAGATACAGAAGTTTTCGTGAAGTATTTGAGTGATTTGGAAAAAGCAGGGCAAAAAATTCAAGCAGGCATTAAAGATACAAAAGTTTTCGTTGAAAATTATGTTGAAGCACCAAAAACTGAAAATAAACCAGAAGATGGAGCGCAAACCCCTGATAAGCAACCAGAAGTAAAACCAGAGACTGGCAACCAAACACCAGAACAACAGCCAGAAGTGAAACCACTAGCTGACAATAAAACATCAGTTGTTAAATCAGAAAACAAAACAGTCGCTGAGCAAGCAAAAGTGACAGAAACAAAAGCACTCCCTAAAACTGGTGACGATTCACTTCACACACTTCTCTTTAGCATGAGTGGACTAGCAGCATTTAGCTTGGCAGGTTACCTCAAACGTAAAGAAGAACGTGACTAATAAACTTGTCTAGCCGATAAAAAAAACATTCCTTCTTGATTGAGAGGGAATGTTTTTTAACGTTGAATATGAAGTAGTGTAGAATGCTTTTTAAAATCTTATCAAGTTTATCTGAGTTCAGACCTTCTGTACCATGTTCTTCAAGATGTGAGAAATAGGTAAGTTGTCTTTATTAGTGATTTTTTTTCAGCTTTGATAAGGTTAGTAGTAAGTAATGCTAATATAATGTTATTGGTTATTGCGCTGTTGCAATGTGCTTGCTAACTCGTCAATAACAGCTTTAACACCGTGTTCATTAGATGCTTTGCGTGCTTCACGAAGATAAAAATAGTAGTATCCTTTATATTCAGCAGGGTCTGTAACGTTATGTGTTTTTAAGAGATTTCGGATCTCTAATTGTGCAGCTTGTTTGACTTCTCTAAGCGATTGTGTGCCATCTTGTTTAAGTATCGGATTAGTGTAATGTTGATAAGCACTTGCAGAGTGACTTGATAAAGCTGCGGTAGCAGTAAGTGCCACTGCAGCAGCACTTAATAATAGTGTTTTTTTTCATAGAAAAACCTTTCTTTTAGTTATATTTTATCATTTTATGACTTGTTAAAGATATCGTCAAAGTCTTTGTTGAAGTCCTTTTTACGGTATGTAAACTCGAATTTTGATATTTTTATCTAAAGTTGAATGTGAAATAAAGTGGAATGCTTTTCAAAATGTTAGCAATTTTCTCTGAGTTCAAGCCTTCTGAACCACGGTCTCCAGGAAGTGCGAAGTTAACAAAGTTTTCTGTAGTAACGTCTTCTATCTCAAAGCGACATGGGTCAGAAGTTTTAGGAGTTTGTGCTTCTTCATAGATATAAGTAATTTCATTAGCATTGACAAGATTAGTAGTAAACAATGGTAATGCTAGTGATGCAAGTGTAGCGAATGCTGTAAGTTTGCATTTTGACATGTTAGTGTCCTCCTTAAAAAATTTTACTACACTGCAAGTATAACGGGTGATGTTTACCGAGTAAATACTGTTTCAGCAACCTTAATGTAATCTTTGTGCTCTCTTTAGGTTGTCTTGATTTCGCCAATGTTGACTTAAGAAACGTAAGGTATTTTTTAGAAAGGGGGTGATAATGAAATGGGTATGTGGGAAGAAAAAACTGCGGTATCGTTTGATATCGCAGTTATGTTTTTAATAATGTAAACTACCAGCCACCCAGCCTGAGCAGAGGGCAGAGGTGATGTTAAAGCCTCCAGTGTGGGCGTTAATATCTAGTACCTCACCTGCAAAGTGAAGGCCTGGAATTTTTTTACTTTCGAGCGTTTTGGGATTGATTTCCTTGAGGTCGACCCCGCCTTTAGTGACAAAGGATTTAGCTAGGCTCATTTTTCCAGTAACAGAGATGGGAAGGCTCTTTAATTTTTGACTGAGTTCGTCCACGTCACTGTGTGAGAGCTGCTTGATTTTCTCAGCGTAGCCTTGTGCCAAAAAGTCAGCGACACGTTCGGGAACTAAGAGTTTCAGCGCATTTTTGACGGATTTTTCACGATTTTCTTGGAAAAAGCGGAACAAGTCATTAAGTGGCGTTTGAGGGATAAAATCAAGGTGAAGTAATTCACCGCCTTTGACAAAGGATGACATCCGTAAGGCAGCTGGTCCAGATAAACCAAAGTGGGTAAAGAGCAAATCGTGTGTGATGATGTGTTTGTTGTAGCTGAGCGTTACTTCATCAAGTGAAATGCCCTGAAGCGCTTTGTGAGGAAAATCTGTGAGAAGAGGGCTTTCGGCAGCTTCAAGCTCTGTTACTGCTAATTTAAAATGTCTGGCAATATCGTGTCCAAAACCGGTTGATCCTGTTGAGGGATAAGATTTTCCACCTGTCGTAACAATGAGTTGATCACAGGTTAATTCTTGATCAGCTGATTTGACATGAAAAAGATTGTCGATTTTTTTGACAGAAATCACTTCAAATTGTGTTTTAATCTGTCCACCGAGCTCACGAATCTTCTTTTCAAGAGTATCGATAATCGTCTTAGATTTATCGGTCACAGGAAACATGCGTCCGTGGTCTTCAACCTTTAGAGCACAGCCATTTTCTTCAAAAAAACGAACGATGTCATGGTTATCAAACTGAGAAAACACACTATACAAAAAACGACCGTTACCTGGGATACCCTCGAGGAGATCATCCAAGGTACCGTTGTTTGTCACGTTGCAGCGCCCACCACCGGTTCCGGCTAATTTTTTACCGAGGCGACGATTTTTTTCGAGTAGCAGTGTCTTTTTACCGTAGTAGCTTGAGGAGATGGTTGCCATCATACCAGCAGGCCCACCGCCAATCACAATTGTATCAAAATGTATCATAATTCTATTTTAGCATAAATTGACATTAAAGGCTTGATATGATAACATTTATTAAGTATAAGAAGTTTTGGTTCAATGCTTGCAAAAGAGCGGGATATTTAGTTGGACAAAATGAGTAAGCGTGTTGAAGGAAGTAGAAATGCAGATTGAAAAAACGGTCAGCGAATTAGCTGAGATTTTAGGAGTAAGTCGTCAGGCGGTCAATAATCGTGTGAAAACTTTGCCAGCCGAAGACCTTGAAAAAAACGATAAGGGCGTTACTGTAGTTAAGCGTAGCGGTCTGATCAAACTTGAAAAAATTTATAAAAAAACGATTTTTGAAGACGAACCAGTGAGTGAGGAAGCCAAACATCGTGAGCTTTTAGAGATTTTGGTCGATGAAAAAAATTCTGAAATCACGCGTCTTTTTGAGCAATTGAAAGCTAAGGATGAGCAGTTGGCAGCTAAAGACGAGCAACTTCGTGTTAAAGATGTTCAGATTGCAGAAAAAGATAAGCAATTAGACCAACAACAACAGTTGACCTTGACTGCTATGCAAGATAAGGAACAACTGAAGTTAGAGTTGGATCAAGTCTTAGAAGAAGCAAAGACTGAAGAAGTGAAAAAAGGGTTCTTTGCGCGTCTATTTGGTAAAAAATAAGAACTAATAGCCCGTAAGGGCTTTTTAGCTATCAGATAACTTATGGAAAGGAATACTCAGTTTTAACTGAGAAGGGGAAGGTGTCTAGACAAGATGAGAAAACACTTATACAGTTGTTTTCATGCTCTCCCCTAACCAGCTTAGCACGATGAAAAATTTACAAGATTATATTGCCTTTGACCTTGAATTTAATACCGTTGATGAGGTCAGTCACATGATTCAACTCTCAGCGGTTAAATTTAGTGACCACAAAGAGATTGAAACCTTCGACACATATGTTTATACAGATGTACCCCTGCAGTCTTTTATCAATGGACTGACAGGGATTACGGCGGAAAAAATTGCTGGCGCACCAAAAGTTGATGAAGTTATCGCTAATTTTGCAACTTTTGTGGGAGAGTTACCGCTTGTTGGTTATAATGCTGGCAAATCTGATTTACCAATTCTAGCTGAAAATGGTCTTGATTTAACAGAGCAGTATCAAGTGGACCTCTATGATGAAGCTTTTGAGCGTCGCAGTAGTGACCTTAATGGGATTATCAATCTTAAGTTGACCAGCGTGGCAGATTTCTTAGGCATCAAAGGGCGTGGGCATAATAGTTTAGAAGATGCTCGCATGACGGCTCTTGTTTATGAAAAATTTCTAGAATTGGATGAGAATAAGAGGTATCTGACACAACAGGAAGAAACACACGGTGATAATCCCTTTGCTGCCTTGGGGGGATTCTTTGATTGACAGCCCTGTCAACTTTTCAAAAAAATGCTAAAAAAGAAAAAATCCCCTAGCGTTAGGACTTGCTTGTAACGTTGGGTCATAGGTTAAGATTGAGCATGAACAAGGGATAATCCTTGTATCTCATAAAAAAGGAGGTGAAAGACATGTCTCAATATTCCACTGGTGAATTAGCCAAAGTCGTCGGTGTTTCTGTCAGAACGGTGCAATACTATGATCAACGCGGGATCCTTATTCCATCAGAGGTTTCAGATGGTGGTCGTAGAATTTATAATGACGAGGATTTGCAGAAACTTCAGGTAATTTGCTTTTTGCGGGAGTTAGATTTCTCCATTGAACACATCAAAAAAGTGCTTTCGGAAGAAAATGCTGACGCTGTTCTAGAACTTCTGTTAGAAGATCATGTTAAAGAACTTAAAGAGCAAGTCGCAGAACAACGAACAAAACTTGACAAAGCTGTCAACTTACTTGATCAAGTCAAAAAAGATAAGGACTATTCACTTGCGAAATTAAAAGACATTTCGATCACTATGAAAAATCAAAACTTATGGCGGCGTTTATGGTTCAACATGATTTTAGGGATTATCCTCATTTCAGTTGTCTATGTTGGGGTTATTATATTGGGCACAACTGTCCTCAAATCAAAAGTGATAACTTTTGGAGCCATGCCGATATTCTTTATTGGCCTGAATCTGTGGATACAACATTATCTTAGTAAAATTGAGTATCTTTGTCCTAACTGTCATCAAACTTTTGATGCCAATTTTAAACAAGTAGCTGTTGCTAGCCACACCCCACGCACGCGCAAGCTAACCTGTCCACATTGTCATGAAAAATCTTATTGCCTCGAATTGGCGAAAGAAAGATAAGAAAATCTCCGTTGGAAGTCCAGCGGAGATTATTTTGATTAGAATGGTAATTTACCAGCGAAAGCACCAAGTGATTTTTTAGTTGCTTCATCGATTTGGTTTAAAGCATCATTGATAGCTTGGATAGTCATATCTTGCAGTGTTTCGATATCTTCTGGATCAACAACAGCTTCCGCAAAGTTGAGTGAAACCACTTTTTTGTCACCAGTCAATTCAGCAACAACTAAGTCTTGAGCTGATTTTCCAGTAAAAGTTGTGCTCGCAAGTTCATTTTGCTTAGCTTCCATTTGCTTTTGCATTTTTTGTGCCTGTTTCATCAGGTTTTGCATATTCATCATAAGATTTTTAAGATTCCTTTCGTATCAAGGGGTTAGGCCCTCTTGTTAAAATGTTTTTGTCTAAATTTGCCTTATTGTTAAACATCTTTAAAGGCAGAGGTGGTTTTAAAGAGACTATCAGATGTGTGATACCTCCATGTATTCTATATTATATCATTTTGAGGGTAGAACTTAAAGTCTCATAATTATCTTATCAAACTAGGGGGATGTTCCAAAGTAAGTTTCCCCCTCACTTTTTAAAGTGGAAGTGAGTCTGGGACTTTATTGTGTAGTTAGGAAATAAGGATTTTACAAAAACTTTACAAAATCTAGGTAATAGATTTGATGTTTGATTTTTATAATAAGTAGTGTAAAGAAACTTAAGGAGTTTATCATGAAAAAAATGAAATTTTTGTCGATGCTTACTATTATGGGAGCTACATTTGCAGGACTTGCTGCTTGTGGTAATTCTGAGGGTGGTTCTTCATCTAACTCAGAAACCATTAACGTTGTTTCTCGTGAGGAAGGTTCTGGGACTCGCGGAGCATTCATTGAACTATTTGGTGTTGAAGAAAAAAATGATGCAGGTGAAAAAGTTGATTTGACAACTGATAAAGCAATTGTTACCAACTCAACATCTGTCATGCTAACAACAGTAGCAGGTGATCAATCAGCTGTCGGCTATGCTTCACTTGGTTCATTGAACGATACGGTTAAAGTTCTTAAAATTGATGGTGCTGAAGCTACTGTGGATAAGATCAAGTCTGGTGACTATAAAATTTCACGTCCATTCAATATCGTTACTAAAGATAACATTAACGAAGCAGCACAAGATTTTATCACCTTTATTCTAAGTAGCGATGGTCAAGCTGTTGTTCAAAAGAGTGGTTATATTCCACTTGATGATACGACTGCTTATCAATCATCTGTAGATTCAGGTAAAGTTGTTATTTCAGGTTCAAGTTCTGTAACACCTGTCATGGAAAAACTAAAAGAAGCTTACGGCAAAGTAAATGCGAAAGTAGAAATTGAGATTCAACAAAGTGACTCTTCTACAGGTATTGCCAATACTATTGATGGTACTTCTGATATCGGAATGGCTTCACGTGAATTAAAAGATGAAGAAACGTCTAAGGGTATTAGCTCAACTGTTATTGCCATGGATGGTATTGCTGTAATTGTTAATAAAGACAATAAAACTGATGAATTGACTAGCGACCAAATTAAGGCAATCTTTACAGGAGAAATCAGTGGCTGGGACAAATTGTCAAACTAAGGTGTTGTGAATGAATCATACAAAAGAAAAAATGATGCAAGCGGTATTCTTTTTTACCGCCTGTATTTCTATTCTGTCGGTGTTACTAATCTGTGTCTTTCTATTTTCTAGTGGTATTCCTGCGATTAGTAAAATTGGTCTTGGAAATTTTCTTTTCGGGACTGTTTGGAGACCTGCTAATAATCTTTTTGGTATTTTCCCGATGATAGTCGGGTCTCTCTATGTGACAGCTGGTGCCTTAATCGTTGGTGTTCCCGTAGGAGTTTTAACAGCAGTCTTTATGGCTTCCTTTTGTCCTAAGGCTATTTATAGACCTTTAAAGGCAGCGATTAACTTGATGGCTGGTATTCCATCAGTTGTTTATGGTTTCTTCGGATTAGTTGTTTTGGTCCCTTTTGTCCGTGATCATGTTGGGGGATTTGGGATGGGAGTTTTAACAGCTTCAATTTTGTTGGGGGTGATGATTTTACCAACTATTATTAGTGTCTCGGAGGCAGCTATTAGAGCAGTACCGAATTCATATTATGAGGGCGGACTTGCTCTAGGGGCTTCGCATGAGCGCAGTGTTTTCTTTGCAGTTCTTCCAGCAGCTAAACGAGGCATCTTAGCAGCGATTATTTTAGGTATTGGTCGTGCTATTGGTGAGACTATGGCGGTAATTATGGTTGCGGGGAATCAGGCGATTTTACCAGATTCGTTGACATCTGGTGTCAGAACCATGACGACAAATATTGTTATGGAAATGGGATATTCTAGTGGTTTGCACAGAGAAGCTCTCATCGGAACAGCCGTAGTGCTTTTTGTCTTTGTGCTGATGATTAATATCAGTTTCTCATTATTAAATAAAGAGGAGTAAACATGGAAAACATTAATCAACGTAGCTTGAAGCAAAATTGGAGGTCACGGCAAAAAGATCCAGTCTCTCTTGTCTTGTTTTTATTGGTTTATGGCTCTGCTTTAGCAACCTTTTTAGGAATCATCTTTGTGGTTGGATATATCTTGGTGAGAGGTATTCCACATTTGACGCCTAGCCTATTTGCCTTAACTTATAATAGTGAAAATGTTTCGTTATTACCAGCTCTTATCAACACCGTCTTTATGACGATTCTAGCATTGCTTGTAGCCGTTCCGATTGGAATTGGGGCTTCTATCTATTTAACAGAGTATGCTCGTCGTGACAATCCTTTTGTCAGTGTCATTCGAATTGCAACAGAGACCCTATCTGGTATTCCGTCCATTATTTACGGATTGTTTGGGGCGCTATTCTTTGTCAAATATGCTCATATGGGACTCTCATTACTATCTGGAGCGGTTACCTTGAGTATTATGATTTTACCCTTAATTATCCGAACAACGGAAGAAGCTCTGTTATCCGTACCAGATGCCTACCGTGAGGGAGCTTTTGCTCTAGGAGCAGGGAAACTACGGACGATTTTTAAAATTGTCCTTCCAAGTGCCATGCCCGGTATCTTTTCAGGTATCATTCTAGCTATTGGGCGGATTGTGGGAGAATCAGCAGCGCTTATTTTCACAGCTGGAACAGTAGCAGAAGTTGCCAAGAGTCTCTTTAGTTCTTCCAGAACCTTAGCTGTGCATATGTACGCTATTTCAGGTGAAGGACTTTATATCAATCAAACCTATGCAACTGCGGTGGTGTTATTGGTTTTAGTCATTGTTATCAATCTTTTGTCTGGATTAGTTGCTAGACGATTAGGAAGTGAATCAAATCATGAATAAATTAGTTATCAATCATCTCGATCTCTATTATGGCGATTTTCATGCCCTTAAAAATATCAACTTAGAGATTGCACAAAATGAGATTACTGCTTTTATCGGCCCATCAGGATGTGGGAAATCAACCTTATTGAAAAGCCTCAATCGAATGAACGACTTGGTGAAAAATTGTCGGATTACAGGGGAGGTTAAACTAGATGGTCAAGATGCTTATAGAGAATTAGATATTAACATTCTCCGTAAGAAAGTTGGCATGGTATTTCAAAAACCAAATCCATTTCCAATGAGTATCTATGATAATATTGCATTTGGCCCAAGAACTCATGGTATCCATAATAAGGTCCAATTAGATGAAATTGTTGAACGTTCTCTTAAGCAAGCAGCTATCTGGGATGAGGTCAAAGACCGTCTTAATAAATCTGCTTTAGGTATGTCGGGTGGTCAACAACAGAGGCTTTGCATTGCTAGAGCTCTTGCCATTGAACCAGATGTCTTATTGATGGACGAGCCAACCAGTGCTTTAGACCCAATTTCCACGGCTAAGATTGAAGAACTTGTTATGGAGTTAAAGCAAAAATATACTATTGTGATGGTAACTCACAACATGCAACAGGCTGTACGAATTTCAGATAAGACAGCATTTTTCCTAATGGGGGAAATTGTGGAGTATAACAAAACCAGTCAGCTATTTTCATTACCTCAAGATGAACGAACTGAAAATTATATTACAGGGAGATTTGGCTAATGCGTTCAATTTTTGAAAATCAACTTCATGTATTGAATACAAACTTAATTTTAATGGGATCACTTTGTGAAGACATTATTTCCAGTTCACTTGTTCCGATTAGTGAAAATAATCAAAGTGTTGTGAATGGTGCTAGGAAAACTTATCAACAAATTGAACAAATGGAGCATGATATCGAAGCGCAGTGCTTAAAATTACTCCTTCGTCAGCAACCTGTTGCCAAGGATTTGCGCCGCATTTCTGCTGCCTTAAAAATGGTTTACGATATGAAACGTATCGGTGCCCAGTCAGCTGAAGTCGCAGCTATTTTTAGTCAGGGTCATGTTCATGATGGTACAGAGTTTGCCCAGCTGAAACAAATGGTTGAGCAAGTAAGTGCTATGGTAACGGATAGTGTGGATGCTTTTGTCCATGATGACGAAAGTTTAGCCTTAAAAGTTATTCAAAATGATGCCTCAGTTGACCAAGAATTTGATACAATTAAGACAAGCTTAATTACCCATATTTCAGAACTTAGTCATGACGGTGACTATGTCATTGATGTCTTGATGATTGCCAAGTATCTTGAACGTATCGGGGATCATACGGTAAATATTGCAAGATGGGTGATTTTCTCAATCACTGGTGAACTAAATGGAGAAGAGACATGATTTACTGCGTTGAAGACGATGATGACATTCGTGAATTAATGCTTTATACCCTACGAACCACAGGTTTTGACGCAAAAGGTTTTCCTAGCTCAAGACCTTTTTGGGAGAGCATTCACCAAGAATTACCGAGCTTAATTTTATTGGACATCATGTTGCCCGAAGATGATGGGTTAACGATTTTACAAAAGCTGCGCTCAAAATCAATGACTAAAGAAATTCCAGTCATTATGACGACAGCTAAAGGAACAGAGTTTGATAAGGTCAAAGGACTCGATTTGGGAGCAGATGATTATCTCGTGAAGCCTTTTGGCATGATGGAGATGATTTCACGAATCAAAGCGGTGTTGAGACGAACATCTAGTCACAGTAAAGAGCATAAACTAACAATAGCTAATCTTTCACTTGATTCCAGTAATTATACGGTCAAAAAAGATGGTAAAAAGATTGAATTGACCTTAAAAGAATTTGAGTTACTATCGCTTTTTATGTTAAGTCCTAACCGTGTGTTTACCAGACAAGAATTGTTGGATAAGGTTTGGGGAGAACACTTTATTGGAGAAACGAGAACAGTCGATGTCCACATTGGAACTTTGCGCATGAAACTTGGAGATGTGAGTCACTTTATCAAAACGGTTCGAGGAGTAGGCTATTGTTTGGAGGTAACAGATGATTAAAAAAATCTTTCGATCAACATTTGGAGCTACCGTAGGTGTTCTTGTTATCTCTTTGGCACTGGTAATAGGTGTTCTTTATAATCATTTTACTCAGGTGCAACAAGAGCAACTTCAGACAGAAACAGTTCTCGCAGCCCAAGGCGTTTCTTTGGAAGGGCAAGATTATTTTGCAGACCTTAAGATGTCCAATATTAGGATTACTTGGGTGGATAATGAAGGTAAGGTCTTGTATGATAATCAATCAGATGCAACGTTGATGGATAATCATGCCAATCGCGAGGAAATCAAAGAAGCTATCGTAGATGGCTATGGTGAGAGTGTTAGGTATTCTAATACCTTAACAACTCAGTCTCTTTACTCTGCACAACGTTTGAATAATGGAACAATCTTACGTCTGTCAGTGACCCAACATAGTATTTTATTGTTGTTGTTAAGAATGTTTCAACCTCTAGCACTTGTTCTCTTGTTGGCATTCTTCTTGTCACTGTGGCTATCACGCTATATTGCTAAAGGTGTGGTTTTACCGTTGAATCAGCTAAATTTAGATAAACCACTTGATAATGATTCCTATGAAGAGATTTCTCCTCTTTTAAGACGCATTGCGAAACATCAGCAAGAAGTCACAGAGCGTGAAATCCTCATTGAACAACGTCAAACCGAGTTTAATACCATTATCTCGAAAATCAAAGAAGGGATGATTTTATTGGACAGTCATTGTCGAATCCTTAGCATCAACAATGCGGCTAAGGAGATTCTAAATACAGATGACAACGGGATTGGTAAAGATTTACTGCAAATCTTTAGGAATTTATCGTTAAATGCCTGGCTGAAAAATGGATTACAGGGTCACAAACAAGAGGGGATGCTGGAAATCGGGCATACCCATTATAAGGTACTGGTTCGTCCTATTGTTTCGGACAGTGAGGTGACAGGTGTAGCTGTTCTCTTCTTTGATGTGACTGAGCAATTACAGGTAGAGCAGTTGCGTCGTGAATTTACTGCCAATGTCTCTCATGAATTAAAAACCCCTTTGCATGTGATTTCAGGCTATTCTGAAATGCTGGCAAGCAATGTGGTAGATCAAAGGGATATTTCTACATTTGCGAAGAAGATTCACAATGAATCCCAACGTATGATACAATTAGTAGAAGATGTGATCAATCTTTCGCACCTTGATGAGATATCTGAATTAACTATGGAGCGTGTCAACCTTTATCAAGTCGCTCAAGATGTGATGGAAAATCTTTCGATTAAGGCCAATGAGCGTCATATTGATTTGGAGCTAGAAGGACAGCATACCTACCTAATTGGTAATCGTGCCTTACTTCATTCAATGGTTTACAATCTCTGTGATAATGCTATTAATTACAATCACGAAAATGGCAAAGTGACGATTGGTGTGACTACTGTCGATAATACAATTCAATTGACTGTCAAAGATACAGGCGTCGGTATTCCTAAGGAAGAGCAGGAACGTATTTTCGAACGTTTCTACCGTGTTGATAAAAGTCGTTCGAAGAAGAATGGCGGAACAGGATTGGGACTTGCTATTGTTAAACATTCCCTTGTTCAACATCATGCTACGATTAAAGTAGATAGTCAGCTGGGTGTAGGAACTACGATGACAGTTACATTTGAAGGGACTAAATAATATAAAAACTCCGCTTGATGTTCACAATCAGGCGGAGTTTTAAGGTTATGGTACCACATCAGTAATGGTTTACATTGTCACAGGAAGTTCTAGCTGAGCCTTGTTCCAATCAAGTACCAATTCATAGTCACTGTTATCACGGATAGTGTGTTCGAAGTCAGTGGTGTAAAGGACGATACGAAGGGTTGCTCCCTCTTCTAAGGCATAGATGGTTGGTTGCAGTTCCAAAGTTACTTGCATCCAGTCATCTGGTTTGATGTCCTTAATATTTAGTACCCCCTCACGATTTTGAAGGTTGATATGGCCTTTTGTAATCACACGATAAGCTGCTTCACGTTGAGGGAGTTCCACCAAGTGTTCTTTTTCAAAGTGACGACCATTGTCCACCGATTTAGGGGAAACAACTGCTGGAATGTCTTGAAGGTATTTTTTATGACCGTGTTCCAATAGCTGAGCTGAGAGCAGACCTTTATTGGTTGAAGATTTGACAGACAGTGTTAGCTTGACACGTCCATTTAGCAGCAGCGCTTTTTCAACAGGAATATCAATGGTAATGGCGTTAGCTTTTTCGGTAAACAAATCAGCTTTGAAGCTATTGAAATCCTTGCCATATTTAGCGAAGCAATCGTCGTCATAGTGGTTAGAAATGGTGTGAGTGTCACTTGATAAGTCAAAGACTTCGTAGTTTTGAGAACCGAAAGTTTCAAGAGGTTGCCAAGTTTGAACGTCACGATTGTCCTGCCAGATGACTTGAGGTAGGCTGTAAAGGTTGTCTTGCCCTAAGATTTTCTGTGAGAGAAGCGTGTTCATGCTTTCACGGAAGTCGATAGATTGCCAGTTATTCATGTAGACGTGGGCACCATGGTGAAGGAAGAGGTGTTTATCAATAGCCTGTGGTAGGGCGTTAAACATGTTGAAGACATTGATTGGTTTAACATTCCAGTCTTGTGTACCGTGGGTAAAGACAACGGTAGCTTTGACCTTATCGGCATTTTTGACGTAGTTACGGTTGTGCCAAAATTGGTTATAGTCCCCAGTGTCACGACGGCTATCTTGTCCCTGTTGTTTTAAAAACTCTTGATATTGTGCATTGTGGCGGAGATAGTCACCTGCCAAGAGATTTCGGGAATAAGTAAACTCGGTTAAACTGTCCAAATCTTCACCAGGATAACCACCAGGGCTTACGACAAGACCATTTTCACGGTAGTAGTCGTACCAAGAAGAAATTCCAGCTTCTGCGATGATGACTTCCAACCCATCCACGCCTGTTGTGGCTAGAGCATTTGACATGGTACCGAGATAAGATAGGCCAGAAGTGACCACTTTACCAGTTGCCCAAGTAGCTTCAATACGACGTTCTCTGGTATTGCTTGTAAAGGCAAGAGCTCTGCCATTTAACCAGTCAATAACAGCCTTATAAGCCTCCACCTGCTGGTAGTCGCCGGTAGTCATAAAGCCATCGGAATTAAGGGTACCAATGCCTGATACGTAGATGTTGGCAAAACCACGTGCTAACATGTAGTCATTGAGGGTGTAGCTAGGACGAGGGAGACTTGTGAAGCTCTCCTCAGTTTCTGTCACAAGAGTAGCCTGACTTTGACTTTCGAGTGTCTTTATTTTTTCTTCTTTTAGGGAAATAGCTGACGCTGGTTTGACAAGAAGATCGCCTTCCATTTTGTGAGTCAGTGCATCGGAAGCAGGGCCATTCACTCCTTGCTGATAAGGAGAAGCAGTCATGATAACTGGGAGTTTATGGTTTGTTTTAGGGCGTATGATATTGACCTTGATGAGGTCAGTCTGTCCGTCATTGTCAGTATCTACAGGTGCTTCTACATAAACCACTTCACGAATGACATCGGTGGTGTCAAAGGTTGCTAAAGATTTACCATTGAAAAAGGCATAGTCATTTGTGTTAGGAATCAAGCCTTCTGACACCAAACGGTCGATCAAGGTATTCCCAGATGGGCAACGTGTTGCAAGTAATTGATGAAGATTACCAAGACTAGCATCAAAGGTGATTGGGAAATTGAGTTTTTCAATAAATTCGGCCGTGTCCTTGAAGTCTACATTTGGAATAAAACCAAGAACTTGTAAGGTTATAGTATTGAAAATATCAGCCGTGACTTCTTTGTCGGATTGGAAGAAAGAGAGGAGATCTGTTTTAGCATCTGCAATCCACATTGAAAGAGCGTAGTCCGTATCTTGGTAATGAAGTGATAGTACTTTTCGGATAAAGCCTTCTAAGTTTAATTTGAAAGCCTTGTCCGAATGGACATCAAATCCCAAAGAGCGAAGTTCCTGCTCTGCTATGGTTTCAGAAACAGCAACATAAGAAAATTGATTGTATTTCATAAGAATCCTTTCATCTATAAGAAGTCGTTATTCTAGAGAGTGGCATATTTTAAAATAAAAAAGTAAACGTTTTTATTTTAAGATATAACTTTACTTTGTTTATTATACTTGATAGAATGGTTATTGTCTAAAAAAATTCGTATTTTGAAAGGAAATTAAGACAAATGGATGTTACATGGACAGTGAAATACATCACTGAATTCTTAGCGACTGCTCTCCTTATCATTATCGGTAATGGTACAGTTGCTAACGTTGACCTTAAAGGGACAAAAGGAAACAACTCTGGTTGGATTCTAATTGCTATTGGATATGGTTTGGCAGTTATGATGCCAGCCCTTATGTTTGGTAACGTATCTGGTAACCACATCAACCCAGCCTTCACACTAGGTCTTGCAGTATCTGGACTTTTCCCGTGGAAACACGTTCCAGTTTACATTATTGCTCAACTTTTGGGGGCAATGTTTGGTCAATTGATGATTGTCATGGATTACCGCCCATACTTCTTGAAAACGGAAAATCCAAATCATATTTTGGGGTCATTCTCAACCATCAATGCTCTTGACAACGGTACTAAAGAAAGCCGTAAAGCAGCAACTATCAATGGTTTCTTGAATGAGTTTCTTGGATCATTTGTTCTCTTCTTTGGCGCACTTGGTTTGACTAAAAACTTCTTTGGTGCTGAACTTGGTTCATTGATTAAAGAAACATTGACGTCACAAGCCGCAGCTTATGGTCAAAAATTATCAGAATCAGATATCGCTGATGCAGCTAAAGCACAATTAGCTCAAATGACAAATGGTAGCCAAGCAGTTGCCCACATCGCACTAGGTTTCCTTGTTATGGCGCTTGTAGCCGCAGTTGGTGGTCCAACAGGTCCTGGTCTAAACCCAGCACGTGACCTTGGTCCACGTATCCTTCACGCACTTCTTCCAAAATCAATTCTTGGTGAAAATAAAGCAGATTCTAAATGGTGGTACGCTTGGGTAGGTGTTTGTGCGCCAATCCTTGCTTCAATCGCAGCAGTAGCACTTTTCAAATACCTTTACCTATAAGAAGATTTAGTAAGTTATCATTTAGCATAAATAGAAAAAAGAGGTTGGGAATCCCAACTTCTTAAATTTTAGTGTATAGATAATTTGGCGCAGTGGGTGATTGGAAGTCCGCAACTGGACACTTCTTCATTTTCAAGAGTTCACCTAAAACCTCCATTGGACAGTTTCAGTCTGAGTATTAAAATAAGAGAGCGAGGAAAATCAAAATCGTCATTTTTTTGATGATTTAACGATTTTTCCCACTCTCTTTTTAACATATTATCTTGTTTTTCTGAGTGCCCTAATCAGTAGGTAGAGCTCTCCCGTATACTTATTTCTTTTGGACAACGATTTCCCAAGAAGCTGTTCCGACTTGTTCAAATCGTGTGACTGGGTAGCCAGCCTCAGCTGCCCAGTTAGGGATGCTTTCGGTGCCTTGGGTACAATCAAATTTGATTAAGAGTTCATCACCAGGTGATAATTGTTTCATTTTTTCCTTTGCATCAATTAAAGGAAATGGGCAAACCAAGCCCCCAGTTTCAAGTTCTACTAATGCCATATTAAATTCTCTCCTATTTTTTTAATGGTTTTACAAAAATAAAATACGATACGGTCCAAACACCTAAAATGCTGAACAACAGTGCAAGCCATCCTTTGCTGGACATCACTGCTGTAGCAGTTAATCCATTACCGATTGTACAACCGCCTGCCCAGGCAGCTCCGATTCCCATCAAAATTCCTCCAATGGTACTTTTTCCAAGCGTAGCGATATCAGGAAGACGCCATCTAAATTCATTTGCTCCTTTGGCGGCAATGTAGGAACCAATTAGAATGCCGAGAACCATATAAACGCCCCAGTTCAATAATTTGGAATCTCCAGTAACGATATATGAAATGATATGGGCAGACGGTGTTGTGATACCTAGACCACCGACACGACCTGTCCACTCGCTTGCAGGCCATGCTGCTAGAGCGATTAAACCAATCACAAAACCAGCCCAATATTTGTGATACGTTTTTTCAAAAAGATAATGCCTTATGCCACTGTACTTAGGTGGAAGACTTGCTGCTTTAGCTTGTGGCTTTTTCAAATCTCTCACAACAAGAACAGTCGTTACAAGTACCAATAAAGCAACTAATAGCCAGACAGAGATTCCTAGTTGACTAGCAAGGTCATCATTGATAACCCAATACTGTGATAATCCCTCATTCAGCGGTTTTAAGACCCCGAATTTCATAGCTGCCGCAGATAACATGTAAAAGAATAAGGCAATCCAGCTTCCAATCAAGCCCTCACCAGCTCGATACCATGTTCCAGTCGCGCATCCTCCGGCTAAAACAATACCGATACCAAACACGTATGAACCGATGATCGTTCCTAAAACGGAATAATCCTCATAAGGATTGGAGACAATTCCGAAATGAATTAACCCCAACACCCCGACGCTTTGAACAGCAATGGCAATCAAAAAGGCATAAAATAACCGATTGTTTTTAGCGACATACATATCTCGAAAACCACCAGTCATACAAAACCGAGTGCGTTGTAGCACAAACCCAAATATAATGCCAATAAGTCCACCTGAAATGACTTGTTGTATCATATCCTAACCCCCTATCTAAAAGTTGATATTAGATTATCACACAACATTAACTTTTTCTAATACCGTTTTCTTATCACCGTATTAAGAAATAATTATAACCCTGAATTGTATAAATTACTTGTGATGGGGTTGGCAGTTCTTGAGTAGCCGATAAGTACAGTCGAATCTCTACTGCGAAAAGTCAGTTCAAAAACTATCAATGCCATTTCGAAAAGCATAAAAAGTCATTTTTGACGTTGGTTAAGTCCCACATTCCAGTTTTTTCATTTTAAAACGCTAAATTCCCAAACTAACTTCCACCGTCTGTTAAAGTGGAAGTTAATCTGATAAAACCTCTAACAACCAGTGGAAATCCGTGTCAGGGTAAGTTCCACTGGTTTTTATAATGGTTGATTTTATTGC
>NZ_RCVM01000024.1 GCF_003686955.1 Streptococcus hillyeri | reverse complement strand
GCAATAAAATCAACCATTATAAAAACCAGTGGAACTTACCCTGACACGGATTTCCACTGGTTGTTAGAGGTTTTATCAGATTAACTTCCACTTTAACAGACGGTGGAAGTTAGTTTGGGAATTTAGCAGAGTCTTAAAATTTTGCTCTGCCATTTCCCAAAAATCCTTAAAAACATGATAAAATGGAAAGAAGTATAGACTAATAGAGGAAGGAAGAGAGTGAGTTTGTGTTCTAAACTGAACACGAGCTAAAAACGTCGAGAAAAAGATAGACCTCCTTGTGTCTGGTGACACGGCGTTGGTCTCCTATTTTCTTCTCGTTTTTTGACGCTCTTTGTATCTTAGAAATGAAACTTCAAAAACCTAAAGGTACGCAGGATATCTTGCCTGTAGAAGCTGCTAAATGGCAGTATGTGGAAAATGTTGCACGTGAAACATTTAAAAAATACAATTATGGTGAAATTCGCACGCCCATGTTTGAGCACTATGAGGTGATTTCTCGTTCTGTTGGTGATACGACTGATATCGTGACGAAAGAGATGTATGATTTTTATGATAAAGGAGATCGTCACATTACGCTTCGTCCAGAAGGAACTGCTCCGGTGGTGCGTTCTTATGTGGAAAATAAGCTCTTTGCGCCAGAAGTACAAAAACCAGTTAAACTGTATTATATCGGTTCAATGTTTCGCTATGAGCGTCCGCAGGCAGGTCGTTTGCGTGAGTTTCACCAGATTGGGGTAGAGGCTTTTGGTTCTAAAAATCCAGCGACGGATGTTGAGACGATTGCTATGGCTTATCAACTCTTCCAAACTTTAGGTATCCAAGACATCACCTTGCACCTCAATACTCTTGGTAGTCCAGAAAGCCGCGCAGCTTATCGTCAGGCTTTAATTGATTATTTGACTCCTCTTCGTGAAAGTTTATCCAAAGACAGTCAGCGTCGTTTAGAGGAAAATCCTCTGCGCGTGTTAGATTCAAAAGAAAAAGAAGATAAGGTTGCTGTCGAAAATGCGCCATCTATCTTGGATTATCTTGATGAAGAGAGTCAGACTTATTTTGACGCTGTTCGTGAAATGTTGGAAGATTTAGACATTCCATATGTGATTGATACCAATATGGTGCGCGGTCTGGATTATTATAACCACACGATTTTTGAGTTTATCACAAAAGTAGATAAGTCTGAGTTGACCATCTGTGCGGGCGGTCGTTATGATGGATTGGTTGAGTATTTTGGTGGGCCTGAGACACCTGGTTTTGGCTTTGGTCTTGGACTTGAACGCTTACTTTTAATTTTGGAAAAGCAGGGCATCGCCTTGCCAGTAGAAACTAGCTTAGATGTTTACATTGCCGTATTGGGAGAGGGAGCTAATCGCAAAGCGCTTGAATTGGTTCAAGCTATCCGTAACCAAGGATTCTCAGCTGAACGTGATTACCTCAATCGCAAGCTCAAAGCACAGTTCAAATCAGCAGATGTCTTGAACGCTAAGACTATTGTTACTCTAGGTGAAAGTGAAGTAGAAAGCGGTCAAGTAACGCTTAAAAATAACTCAACGCGTGAAGAGCTCACAACGACATTAGATGAGTTGATGACTAACTTTAGTTCGATATTTGCCAAAATTTAGAGAGTGGGACAGTTGATTAGGATGGCCGCTAACGATTGTGTGATACTCAAATAGTCCACTGGACTATTTGAGTTGGACACTTGAAAATGAAAAGTGTCCTTTTATAGACCTCCAATCAACCACTGCGCCACATTGTATTGCTATAAAAAATAGAAGGCTGGGATACTTTTTCTCAGCCTCTTTTTATACTATAGCTGTTAAAAATTTGATATAATAGACTGAGTATAGTCAAGGAGTAGTAGCCGATGAAGAAAATTTGTTTTGTTTGCTTAGGAAATATTTGTCGAAGTCCCATGGCAGAATTTGTGATGAAAGACGTGGCGAAAATGACAGACCTTGTCATTGACAGCAGAGCTACTTCCAGTTGGGAACATGGCAATCCCGTTCACAGGGGGACACAGAACATTTTGAAGAAACATGCTCTGCCTTTTAACCCAATGAAAACCTCACAGCAATTTAAGTTTGAAGATTTCAAACAATATGATTTGGTAATTGGGATGGATGAGCAAAATGTCCGAGACTTGAAGTCTTTGTCCGCTGGTCAGTATGACGATAAGATAGTTCTTTTTTGTGAGGGAGGTGTCCCAGATCCTTGGTATACGGGTGATTTTGATGAGACCTATGCCTTGGTTAAAGACGGATGTGAACAATGGCTGAGCCAAATAAATGGGTAGTAAAATGGAAAAACTAATACAAGGATTTAAAAAAATAGAGCTTACGCGGAGTTTAATTGAAAAGCTTGCGCTAGTGGCGATAGTACTCCTAGGTCTAATCGTGTTTACAGTACCTAGTAAGAGTGAAGGTACTTTGACTTATAAGGATGGTAAAATAACCTACAAAGGGACGATTGTTAATTATCGGATGAATGGCAAAGGAAAATTGGTCTATGAAAATGGCGATACCTATGTGGGTGGTTTTGACAATGGTGTCTTTGAAGGCCAAGGGAAATTCACGTCACATCAAGGTTGGACATATGAGGGTTCTTTTAACAATGGTCTAGCTGATGGTAAAGGTGTTTTAAAAACTAAAAATAAAAAAACGTATAAGGGCACATTTAAACAGGGGATTTATCAAAAATGAGAATAAAGTGGTTTTCAGCTGTCAGGGTAACAGGACTTCTCTTGGTTCTTCTTTACCACTATTTTAAAACGGCTTTTCCTGGTGGATTTGTCGGAGTGGATATTTTCTTCACTTTTTCGGGCTATTTGATTACAGCCTTGCTTTTAGATGAATTTTCTAAGAATCATAAGATTGACTATATCTCCTTCTTACGCCGTCGTTTTTACCGTATTGTACCACCACTGGTACTGATGATTTTAGTGGTTATGCCTTTTACTTTTTTGGTGAGAAGGGATTTTGTGGCTGATATTGGGCGTCAGATTGCGACGACCCTTGGTTTTACAACTAATTTTTATGAGCTTTTTGTTGGTGCTAACTACGAAAATCAGTTTATTCCTCATCTTTTTCTCCATACATGGAGTCTGGCGATAGAGGTACATTTCTATCTTCTTTGGGGATTGGTGATTTGGTTAGCTTCTAAGCGGGTTCATCGAACGTCTCAGTTACGTGGTATGATTTTTTTAAGCTCAGGATTCTTTTTCCTTATGAGCTTTTTGACCATGTTTATTGGAGCTTTCTTGGTTGATAATTTTTCAAACCTTTATTTTTCAAGTCTTGCCCATGCTTTTCCATTTTTCGTCGGAAGTTTTTTGGCAACTTTGACGGGTATCAGGGATACCACTAAAAAGCTCAATAGGCAAATCATAGAGTGGCAAACAAGGTCTGTATTGTTGGCAGCTGTGGGCGGTTTTATTGGTTTGATTGTGCTAGGACTTTTCTTGGATTTTAATCATATTTTCACCTATCTGCTAGGTTTTCTTCTGGCAAGTGTATTAGGTGGGGTCATGATTTACAGCACTCGTATTCTTCATGAGAAGCTTTCTAATGTTGAAGAGCCAAAGATTTTGACCTTTCTTTCAGATACGAGTTACGGTGTTTACTTATTTCACTGGCCGTTCTTGGTTATTTTTAATCAGTTTATGCCCATGCTGTTTTCAATTTTCTTCACGACTCTCTTATCTCTGATTTTTGCAAGTCTCTCTTATTATGTTTTAGAGCCGATTTTACTAGGAAAGCAGCCGAGCATTTTAGGATTGACCTTGGATTGGAAACCGTATCAAAAACATCTTTTAGGTGGTGTTTCAGTTTTAACGCTCCTTGCGATTGGAATTTCTCTAACGGCTCCTAAAGTTGGTCAATTTGAAACGGAGTTAAGAGCTAGTTCCCTTGATCAGGCGAATAGTAATATGAGCCGTACCCATACTCTTGCTGCAGGTGATGCTAGTGCCATGAGTAGTCTTATGATTATTGGTGATAGTGTGGCTCTGAGAGCTTCAGATGCGATTAAAGAAATTTTACCAGAAGCACAGCTTGATGCCTCTGTTAGCCGTGGTTTTGATTCTGCTTATGAAACTTTCCAAAATCAGATATCCAATGACTCGCTGCCATTGACAGTAATTTTAGCAGTAGGTGTTAATTCGCTTTATAATTATCAAGAGGATTTGGAGAAATTTATCACTTCCCTTCCTAAAGGACACCGCTTAGTTATCGTGACGCCATATAATTCTACGGATGGACGTGTATCAGAAGTTCGTAATTATGAGCTTGATTTGACTCAAAAATATGATTATGTGACAGTCGCAGACTGGTATCAAGCAGGAATTAATAACCAAGATATTTGGGCCGGAACAGATGGTGTTCATTTCTCAGATACAACAACCAAAGGAGCAAAGCTTTACGCTAAAACCATCCAAAAAGCGATTGAACAAGCTTCTAAAAAACCTGCAAAGAAATAATGTGACTTTGATATCTCAAAAAAGAGATGTGATGATAAAAGTTAAAAAAACTCTGCCTCTAGGGGTGGGGTTTTTGCTTGCTTTTTGCTATAATAGATGGGAATGAATATTATGAATTAAAAGAAGAGAAAGGAAAGAGCCCAACGGAGTATCCTATTCAGTTTTCCAGTGCTAAAATTTTAGTCAGACTTGTTAGCGAAAGCGCCATGACTTGGTCTATTTTAGTTGAGGGGTAAAAACGGTCTCTAGGTACTCCAACCGCAATTAGTTAATTGGATTAGTTGAATGCTCTTGGTATCTAAGTTATAATGACTAAACGTTCGATGTATGCAGGTCGTGTTCGTGCAGAGCACATTGGTTCTGAGATCACATTGAAAGGTTGGGTTGCGCGTCGTCGTGACCTTGGGGGCCTTATTTTTATTGATTTAAGAGACCGTGAAGGCATTATGCAGCTGGTTGTCAATCCTGAAAATACGAGCGCAGAAGTGGTTGCGACAGCAGAGAAACTACGTAGCGAATATGTGATTGAAGTAACTGGTAGTGTTGAAGCGCGTGAACAGGCTAATGATCACTTACCAACAGGGGCGGTTGAATTGAAAGTTTCTCAATTGACAATCCTTAATGAAGCTAAAACAACGCCATTTGAAATTAAAGATGGTGTAGAAGTTAGTGATGATAACCGTCTTCGTTACCGTTACCTTGATCTTCGCCGTCCAGAGATGTTAGAGAACTTTAAGCTGCGTGCGAAAGTGACGCATTCTATTCGTAACTACCTCGATGGCTTAGAGTTTATTGATGTGGAAACGCCAATGTTGACGAAGTCAACACCAGAAGGGGCACGTGACTATCTTGTTCCATCTCGTGTCAACCAAGGACAATTTTACGCTCTTCCTCAAAGTCCACAAATCACAAAACAGCTTTTGATGAATGCTGGTTTTGACCGTTATTATCAAATCGTGAAATGTTTCCGTGACGAAGATTTACGTGGAGACCGTCAACCTGAGTTTACACAAGTTGACTTAGAAACTTCTTTCCTATCAGAGCAAGAAATTCAGGATATTGTAGAGGGAATGATTGCCAAAGTCATGAAAGATACCAAAGGTATCGAAGTGACACTACCGTTTCCACGTATGCCATACGATATCGCAATGAACCAATACGGTTCTGATAAACCTGATACACGTTTTGAAATGCTTTTACAGGACTTGACAGAAGTTGTCAAGGGAGTTGACTTCAAAGTCTTCTCAGAAGCTGAGGCGGTTAAAGCGATTGTTGTTAAAGGAAATGCAGATAAGTATTCTCGTAAAGACATCGATAAATTGACAGAGTTTGCAAAGCAATTTGGTGCGAAAGGCCTTGCTTGGGTCAAAGTTACAGATGGTGCGATTGCAGGACCTGTTGCTAAATTCTTGACAAGTATCGAACAAAACTTGACAACAGCTTTACAGCTTGAAGAAAATGACCTTGTCCTCTTTGTTGCGGATACGCTTGAAGTTGCTAATAATACCCTAGGTGCTCTTCGTAATCGTATTGCTAAAGACCTTAACTTGATTGACAGTACAAAATTCAATTTCCTTTGGGTTGTTGATTGGCCAATGTTTGAATGGTCTGAGGAAGAAGGTCGTTACATGTCTGCTCACCACCCATTCACCTTACCAACAGAAGAAACAGCTCATGAGCTTGAAGGTGAGTTAGCAAATGTTCGTGCAGTAGCCTACGATATTATTCTCAATGGTTACGAACTTGGTGGTGGAAGTCTACGTATCAATCAAAAAGCAATGCAAGAACGTATGTTCAAGGCTCTTGGTTTTTCAGCTGAAGAAGCAAATGAACAATTTGGTTTCTTGTTAGAAGCTATGGAGTATGGTTTCCCACCGCACGGTGGTCTTGCTATCGGTCTTGATCGCTTTGTCATGATCTTAGCTGGAAAAGATAACATTCGTGAAGTGATTGCCTTCCCTAAAAACAATAAGGCAGTTGATCCGATGACACAGGCACCAAGTATTGTTGCTGACAAACAACTAGAAGAATTAGCTCTTCTTGTAAAGGAAAATGATTAAGAAAACCACTTTTTGGAAAAAAATGAAATTCTTTGTTCGTCGTTGGGCAAAGAAACTTGGTGTCTGGCGGACACTAAAAAGCATTTCAAAAGAGAAGTATGATGAAAAAATTTCAGCTTCTCTTTTGTATGGCTTATTATCGGCAATTGCTGTCAATTGGTTCTTTCAACCAGGGCATGTTTATTCTAGTGGTGCCACAGGTTTAGCACAGGTCATCTCGGCGATTAGCTTACGCAGTTTTGGCATTAAAATTCCAGTCGCAGCGGCTTTCTATGCGATAAATTTACCACTATTAGTGCTTGCTTGGCGGAAAATAGGGCATAAATTTACGATTTTTACCTTTATCACAGTTACGGTAAGTTCTGTTTTTATCCAATTTGTCCCTGAATTAACCTTGACCACAGATCCTCTGATTAATGCCATTTTTGGTGGCTTGGTTATGGGTGCAGGGATTGGTTATAGTCTGAAATCTAAGATTTCAAGCGGTGGAACTGACATTGTCAGCCTAACTATCCGAAAAAAGACAGGGCGTGATGTTGGTAATATTTCTCTCGTTGTTAATGGGATTATCATGATTTTTGCAGGATTTCTATTTGGATGGCAGTACGCTCTTTATTCAATGGTGACTATTTTTGTCTCCAGTCGTGTCACAAATGCCATTTATACCAAGCAGAAGAAGATGCAGGCGATGATTATCACTAGCAATCCAGAGCGTGTTATTAAGATGGTCCATAAACGTCTTCATCGTGGTGTAACCTGTATCAATGATGCGGAAGGAACTTATAATCATGAGAAAAAAGCGGTGCTTCTCACTGTGATAACTCGTGCGGAATTCTATGAGTTCAAATACCATATGCAAAAAGCTGACCCTAAAGCATTTGTTTCGATTTCTGAAAATGTCCAAATTATTGGGCGGTTTGCAGATTTAGATTGAGATTTATAACGGCAGCTATCTAGAAGAGTATTTTAGAGCGAAAGTGCTGAAAAGAAGAAACGATTTAGCTAGAATTAGAGATTGGAGAGTGAAGAAAAATCGTATTCGTAGGATGATGACCGATTTTTGGCCACTCTCTTTTTACAAAGATTTAGCTAGAAATTCAGAATAAAGGACAAATTAATGGAAAAACAATACCAGTTACAATTCAAAAATATGGTGTTCATTGCGCTGGGAGCTGCCATTTATGCTTTTGGTTTTGTTTATTTTAACCTGCCTAATCATATTGCCGCTGGTGGCTTAGCAGGTCTTACCATGGTGTTTCATGCACTTTTAGGAATTGATCCAACCTATACTGGCTATCTTATCAATTTACCCTTGATTGTGATTGGAGCCTATCTATTTGGTCGTAAAAGTATGCTGTACACACTTTGGGGCATTTTTTCCATGTATGGTTTTGTCTGGTTATTTCAGCGGTTACCAATGACCATTGATCTTCATCAAGATGCTTTAGTTGTTTCTCTCTTTGCAGGGATAATAGCAGGGCTAGGAGGTGGCTTGGTTTTTCGCAACGGCGGAACGATTGGTGGCTCGGATATTATTGCGCGAGTTGTTGAAAATAAAATGGGTGTCCACTTAAATCAGGTGCTTCTAGCTATTGATATTTTTGTGATGACCATTTCTCTAACCTATATCAATCTTAATCAAATGATGTATGCTCTCATTGCTAGTTTTATGTATAGCCAGGTGGTTAAGCTAGTTGAAAATGGAGGTTATGCCCTTAGAGGCCTCTTTATCATAAGTGATAAACATGATATTATCTCAAACCACATCATGAAAGAATTAGGGAGAGGTGTGACCTATTTTAAAGCAGGTGGAGCCTATACTAAAGCAGATAAAGAAGTGATTTATGTAGCGCTTAACCCAACTGAGACGCGTGAGTTAAAAACCTATCTTGCGGACATAGATCCACAGGCGTTTGTTGCTATTTCAAGTGTTGACGAAATTGTCAGTCCAGAATTTGTTGTGAGTAAGAGTAAATACCGCAATCGTGGGCGTTAATTGTTACAGGTGGAGGATTTATGACAGATCATCATGATATTAAAATAACTGCTAAAGGGCTTATCCTAATTGCCTTGGGTGTGGCAACCTATACCTTTGGTTTTGTCAATTTCAATATGGCTAATCATTTGGCTGAGGGAGGCGTAGCTGGAATTACCCTCATTATTCATGCTTTAACAGGAATTAGCCCCGCTTATACAACCCTTTTAATCAATATTCCTCTCTTTATTTTAGGGGCGAAGGTTTTTGGGAAAAAAGCTCTGTTTTTAACCATATACGGAACAGTCCTGATGTCTGTTTTTATTGATTTATGGATGAAGGTTCCTATCCACTTAGATTTAGGTGGGGATTTCTTGATTGCAGCCCTATTAGCAGGGATCTTTGCTGGTTTAGGTAGCGGTCTAGTTTTTCGATACGGTGCGACAACTGGTGGGACGGATATTGTTGGTCGTATTATTGAGGTTAAAACAGGAAGACAGTTAGGGCAGACCCTACTGATTATTGATGCTTTGGTGCTTTTAGCTTCCTTGACTTATATTGACATTCGGCACATGATGTATACCTTGATTGCTAGTTTTGTCTATAGTCAAGTTTTGACAATGGTACAAAATGGTGGTTACACCGTACGTGGAATGATTATTGTGACTAAGGAATCTGAAAAAGTTTCACAGACCATTTTAAGTGAAATTAACCGAGGTGTGACTTATTTAAAAGGCGAAGGTGCTTATTCGGGATATCAGCATAACGTTCTTTATGTGGTGCTTAACCCAACAGAAGTTATGGATGTGAAACGTATCATTGCAGATATTGATAAAGACGCTTTCGTCTCGATTATCAATGTCGATGAAGTCGTCAGCTCAGATTTTAAAATCATACGCAAAAATTATGATAAAGTGTAAGCTATAACAAGTCATGGCAGTTTCTTGATGAGAAGTGTCATGGCTTTTCTTTTGGACTTATTAGGGGTCGTTTTTCGTGAAGTACCAGCAAAATATGAAAGGGATTACAGAAAAAACTTGAAAATAAAAGGACAAAATAGTAAAATTTAATAAATTAACGCTTTTGATAATTGTGTCTATAAAGATAATGTGAAGTGTTATCTTAATAATTTTTTTGGAAGCGTTTTATAAATGATTGACATTTTCTCCGTATAGGTATATATTTTATATATATAAAAGTCGTTCAAAAAATAGTTTATAACAGAAGGAGGTTTTTATGAACTACCTAAAACGTGCTTGGCTAAGCGTTACTCGTCGTAAGGTGAAATCCCTTTTACTCTTTGTTATTATTTTCATTTTGGGAAATGTCATTGCTGGCGCTGTTTCCATCCAGCAGGCAACCCAAAATGTAGAACGTAATATAAAGTCTCAAATGGGGGCAACTGCTACTATTCAAACCGATTATGAAAACATGAAGGACTCTGATTGGGAAAAAGTAGAGCCTCTTACAAAGGATGTTGTCACCAAGGTTTCTGAGCTTCCTTATGTGAAGTATTTTGATTATTCTGTTGGGGGGACTTTGGGAGCTAGTGATGGCCTGCAACAGTATATTCCTGAATTTATTGCAAATCAAGATATGGGTGGTGGAGGTTTCCCAGACCCTAAAACCTATGCCTTTACATTGCGTGGCACTCAAACCCCTAAGTTAATTCCTTTAGAAGAAGGATTGATTAGCTTAACATCAGGACGGCAATTTACAAAGGAAGAAATCAGTTCAGGGAAAGCTGTAGTTCTAATCTCAGAGCAATTAGCAGAGCTGAATAACTTAAAAGTTGGGGATACTGCAACCTTTAAAAATTATATTATCAATTATGAAAATAATGAGACGGCTAAGGAAACGGACTATCCTCTAGAAATTGTTGGTATCTTCCGTTCAAACCACTTGCAAGCTAAAAAAGGAAGCAATGATAAGAGTGGCTCTGAGCAAGATGAGTACCAAAAAGCTCATGAGGAGCAAAGCGCTGCGAATACTGTATACGTTCCTAACCAGATAGCTGAAGCTATCGCTTCTGAGAATATGGAAATATTTGCAGAGCAAACTGGTGAGGAAATCTCTACAGCAGTAGGGGATATTGGTCAGCCTGTTTATGTGCTTAAAAATCCTGATGATCTTGAAAAATTTAAGCAGGAAGCTAAAGCTTATTTACCACAATTTTACATTGTTCGTGCCAATTCAGATAATTACGATAGCATTGCAGGACCAGTCAAATCAATGTCTAAATTAGCAGGCTATGTTCTCATGGTGGCAATTGGTGCGACAGTGTTAATCATTACCTTAGTTGTGCTGCTCTTCTTACGCGACCGTAAGCACGAACTTGGTATTTACCTATCATTAGGAGAGAGCCGCGGTAAGGTTGTCTTGCAGACACTTGCTGAAGTCTTTATGATTGCCTTTGTGGCGATTACTTTAGCTGTCTTTACAGGAAATCTGATTGCACAAGCACTGTCAGATACTCTATTACAACATCAGCTAAATCAGACGGACCACTTTGGTGGTGTGATGTTTGGTGGATTGAGTGAGTTAAATACAAATACAACTCTTGATGATGTGGTCAGTCAATATAAGGTCACGTTGTCTGCTGGCTACATGTTATTAATGTATGGTATTGGTCTTGGAACAGTTCTTTTAGCAACGATTGTGCCGATGGCCTATGTGACACGACTTAACCCTAAACGCATTATGATGTGATGACATCAGATACCAAAGAGTGAGACAGAAGTCATGAACTTCCCTTTACTCTTTAATTTCTAAGTTCAGCTTGGCAGTTTATCATCCTTGTATGGGGGCTGCTAACGGGTTGTGTAGTCCTAAGTGGTCCAGTGGACTAGGTGGGCACTTGAAAATGAAGATGTATCCAATGATAGATGTTCACTCACTCACTCACGGTATCAGCGGTCATTGCTGCAAAAATAAAGGCTGGAATATTTTTCCAAGCCTCAGGTTACTGACATAAGGAGTATGCTATGGCAATTTTAGAAGCACAAAATTTATCCTACTTTTATCAAGATGGTGAAAATCGTCGTTACATCTTGAAGGGGACGGATATTGCCTTTGAGAAAGGAAAATTTTACACGATTCTAGGACAATCTGGTTCAGGGAAAACCACACTTTTATCCCTTCTGAGTGCCTTAGAAAGTCCAAAAGAAGGTAAAGTTCTTTACAACGGAAAAGATATTAAAGATATTGGTTATGAGACGTTTCGTCGTAACAATATTGGCATTGTTTTCCAACATTATAATCTTATCCCTTACATGACAGCTGTGGAAAATGTCATGGTACCAATGGCGATTACAGAAAATGACTTACCTGACAATAAGGCGGATGTTGCCTATAATTTGCTAGACTATATTGGGATAGTAAAAAGCAAAGCAGACCGCCAGGTCAATCGTCTTTCAGGTGGGGAACAGCAACGTGTTGCTATTGCACGTTCTTTGGCAACAAATGTGGATGTGATTTTAGCAGATGAGCCGACTGGAAATCTGGATGAAGAGATGGAAGGCGAAATTGTTGAGATTTTCCAAAAATTAGCCCATGAACACGGAAAATGTGTCATCGTGGTAACTCACTCCCAAGAAATTGCAACGTTATCAGATGAGATTTATTATCTAAGGAAAGGAAAACTAAAACCGTATGAGTGATTTTTTGTCAAAGTTTTCTGGTAATCATTACGATGAACTCTTAGAAGAGGATAAAAAACGAAAAATAATCAAAGAAGATCAGTTGAAGTCAGCTGAGAAAGAAATAGAGAAAAGTCCGAGGGCTCCGCTTTCTTTTGAAAAAACACCAGAGCAGCCATTGTCTGAAACGGTGATAAAAAAGGCACCTAAGACAACTTCAGAGGTCTTCTCTAGTATTCCAGAAGTCAAACAAGAAAGAATAGATCAGTTCTTCCATGCTCAAGAAGACGATGACTTGTCAGAGCGACAAACCTATACAAGACAAGAACGAGAAAGTTCTGTAAGTAGGCGTCGTGAGGAGTCTCATGAGGAAACTGAGATTGATCCAGATTATCAGAAAAAGAAAAAACGAAAAGTCATTCTGATTGGAGCAAGTGTCATTGCTTGTTTAGCGCTTGGGTTATTTCTCTTTTATCAATTGACCCATGTTACAGTCCCTAATTTTGTCGGAAAAACGGTGACAGAAGCGCGTGAGTGGGGAAATGAGAATGGTGTAGAGATTGATTTGACTCAAGAACATAGCATCAAGTTTGAGGAAAATGTTATCGTGTCTCAGAAGATTAAAAAGGGACAAAAGGTAGCCAAAGGTAGTAAATTGGCAGTTGTTGGTTCCTTGGGAGCTGACCCTGAAGAAGTATTGCCTCTACCAGATTTTTCTCGGATGACTTATGTCGATGCACAAAAGTGGATTGACGACAACAAAGCTAAAAATCTTAAACTCACCCAAGTTTATAGCGACATCACAGCTAAAGGAAAATTCATTAAACTAGAAATTGCTAATTCTATCCCTGCAAGTGATTACACGCGTGGCGATAAGGCGACATTGACCTACTCTCGTGGTAAAGAGGTACTTGAAGCCAATATCGAAGTTCCAGATTTTGTTGGAAAAAACAAGACGGATGTGGATTCTTGGGCTAAGACCAATAGTATTGAAGTGACCTATGAAGAAAAAGCTAGTGCAAGCCTTGCTGTCGGTACTGTTATGGGACAATCAGTTGCTGCTAATCAAAAAGTGGCTAAGAAATCAAAAATGACAGTACAGGTTTCAGCAGGTAAGGGAATCATGGTGCCAGACTTTTCTACCTTAACAATGACGCAAGCGTCGTCTGTTGCAGGCTTGACTGTTATTGTACGTCAGGTGTATGGAGATGCTCCGTACGGTGCTTTAATTTCTCAATCAAAAGCAGCTGGGACAGAGTTGACCGAAAAAGACGATAAGAATGTTGAAGTAGTCTATTCAGCAGGAGCGCCTTACATTCGTGATTTATCAGGAAAAAATGAAGGAGAGCTCCAACAATATTTCTATGATGAATTTCGTTCGAAAGGTGCCGAAATCTACTTTACAAGCTACTATGTGGATTCGAGCCAACCAAAAGGAACAGTTGTTGCACAAAGTGTTAAAGAAACATGGTTACCTTTGACTTACACAGTTGAAGTTGGTATCAGTAATGGCGCACATTTTTCAGGCACCATTGTTCCACCAGCCAATAACACTCCTGATACAACAACCAGCTCACAAGGTTCAGCTGTCGCACCATAATACTCATCCAAAATCAAAATTAGCAGTTTAAGTCAAATCAAGAACCAATAAATGGCTTGATTTATCAGAGCTTCTTTCACCATGGTGGTATTCTTATTAGTGAAACTGTCCAGTGGACAGTTTTAGCCCAAGCTCAGAAATAAAAGAGTGAGGGTAAATGGCTTGATAAGAACGGATTTTTGGGAGAACTACAAAATTGAAAGTCAATTTCGTAGTAGTTCCCCCGCAAGGATGATTAGGTTGGACGCTGTCGAGTAGTCGACAAGTACAGCCAATCATCTACTGCGATAGAGATAAGCTCAAATCTAGCAATGAAACTCCGTAGGAGGTTGGGACACTGACTCCGTCAACTCTATTTCCCACCTCCAAAGGTCTCCCAGACCTTTGGAGCGTCCGCACTTTTAAGAAAGAAGCAAAAAAGTAATTTTTGATTTTTGTTAAGTATAAATAAACGATACAGATAACAATCCAATAAAAAAGCATAAAATCAGTGTGAAGCCATTGAGTCAGGACTATTCACAGTTTGATTTTATGCTTTTTATTATTTTTCAGATTTGTAATGATTATTGAGCAATTCGAACGATGATTTCTGTTAACTCTTCTGGACTTTCTTGACCACCTGAGACAATCCATTCATGTAGTAAGGACTCAATAGAAGCGATATAGGATGCTTTAGCATAGTTGAGTGGCACTGCCAATTTTTCTACGATATAAGTGTCAAAGTCAGGGATATTGTCTAAGATATAGCCAATGAAATCTCGCATGACTGGCGAAAAGTTAACATAAGAGATAGTAGCTAGCACACGTAAAAATGCAATGTCTTGCTGGATGTACTGGAGTGTTTCACAGATGATTTCCTTACTGAAGGATAGATTTTCCTGGGTGATTAGCCTATACAAATTAGAGAGTTTCTCTTCTCTGATTTTCTCCATCATGTCATATTTATCTTTATAGTGGAGATAGAAGGTGCCTCGGTTAATCTTAGCAGTTTTACAAATTTCTGTAACAGAGATTTGTTCAAGGTGTTTTTGGGTTAGTAGCTCTGAAAGAGCTCGCTTAATATGGTTCTTAGTTTCTGTATGACGGGTTTGTTTAGGCATCGTAATTTTTAATTCCTTTTCCATAATAAACTCTTAATTATCATTATGCCAATCAGTGCATAGAAAGGCATACGAATTTCAAATCAACGCTATGTATAATTTTGTGATAAAATTAGTATATATAAAGTAAGAGAATGTGTCAAGATAAGTGCACTGGTGAGGAGAGAAAGATGTCTTATATTGAGGTGCAGGGAGTTTCTAAGTATTATCATATGGGGGACACGGTAATTCCTGCTAATAACAATGTTAGTTTTGAGATTGAAAAAGGAGAGTTGGTTATTATTCTAGGATCTTCTGGAGCAGGAAAATCGACTTTGCTCAATATCTTAGGTGGGATGGACACTAATGATGAAGGCCATATTTTTATTGATGGTACTGACATTTCTCAATTCAATTCCCATCAAAGGACAAATTATCGTAGAGATGATGTAGGCTTTGTTTTTCAGTTTTATAATCTAGTAGCTAATCTAACGGCGAAAGAAAATGTGGAACTAGCTTCAGAAATTGTGAGGGATGCTATGGATCCTGTGGCAATTTTGACAGAAGTTGGCTTGGCTCATCGTTTGGATAATTTTCCAGCCCAGCTTTCAGGAGGTGAACAACAGCGAGTGTCCATTGCGCGTGCGGTAGCTAAAAAACCTAAACTTCTGCTCTGCGATGAACCAACAGGTGCCCTAGATTATGAGACAGGTAAACAAGTTTTGAAAATTTTACAAGATATGTCTAGATATCAAGGAGCTACTGTCATTATTGTAACCCATAATGCAGCCTTGGCACCTATTGCAGATAGAGTTATCCATATGCGTGATGCAACAGTCAAGTCAATTAAGGTGAATGATTATCCACAGGATATTGCTACTTTGGAATATTAGGAGGCATTGTTAGTGAGTATGAGAACTTACTGGAAAGATATTGGTCAATCTTTTTCTAGCTCCAAAGGAAGGCTCTTTTCGATTTTCTCTTTGATGGGAATTGGTGCACTTGCCTTGGTTGCGCTAAAGGTGACAACACCTAATATGAGGCGGACCGCTCAAGAATTTATTGATGAGACTAATCTGATGGATTTGTCAGTTATGGCGGACTATGGGTTAGATCGTGAAGATGTTAAGGAATTATCATCTCTACCCAAGGCGAACGTAGAATTTGGTTACCTAACAGATGTCACGATAGCTGATAGCCATGATGCGGTCAGGATATTTTCACAAACTAAGAGCATTTCGCAATACCAATTGGTAGCTGGTCGTTTTCCTAAAAGAAACGGAGAAATCGCTCTGGCTGAGAAGATGTCTGAGACTTATCAGTTAGGTGATACGATTACTTTTAAACTGTTAGAAGATGGGATTTTGACAGATACTAGATTTAAAGTTGTTGGTTTTGTTAATTCAGCTGAGATTTGGGACAATGATGCCATGGGGCAGACCAAGTCTGGGACTGGAGAGTTGACGGGGTATGGGATTGTTCCGGAGACAACTTTTGATTCAGATGTTTATATGATTGCTCGTATTTCTTATCAAGATGTGGATCAGTTGACCTATTATCAGGACATTTATGAGCAAAGACTAGCCAAGTATCGTGAGGAATTGAAACATTTATTGGCGGATAATGGCAAACAGCGTCTAACGACGCTTCAAGCGTCCGCGCAAGCTGATATTATTAAAGGTTACGATGATATTCATAACTCCGAAAAGACATTAACTGACGCAGCGCAGGCCATTTCTGACGGTAAAAATAAAATTGCAGATGGGCAGAAGCAAATTGACAGCGCACAAGAAGAGTTGACCTCTGGTCAAGAAGGGTTAGCTGGTGCTGTTGAGCGTCTTGCTGATGCAAAAGCTGAATTGGATGCTAATGCTGATAAATTAGCGCAATCAAAGGTAGAACTCGATAATGCTAAGAAAGCGCTGGATACTACCAAGCTCCAGTTAGATAAGGCTCAGGAAGAGTTGTCACGTGCTAAAGCTACTTTGGATAGCAACAAGGCGCAACTAGAGGCGAGTGAGCAAGCTATTGCTAGTGGTGAGCAGGTGCTTCAAAAGGCACAAGAAGAGATTTATGCTAAAACAGATGCTTTAGTTGCTGCTGGCATTGATCCTATGACTGTTGACGAGATTAGCTTGGCGCAAGAAGAATTGGCTAAAAAAGAAGTAGAATTAGAGAAAGCAAGGGTTACCTTTAGGGACGGGCAAGCGCAATACGAAACGGGGCTTTCTACTTATGAAAGTAATCTAGAAGCCTATCAGTCAGGTCTCTCTCAGTATGAATCTGGTGTTAATGACTATCATAAGGGAATGTCTGATTATGAGGCAGGATTGAAAGTCTATCAAGTTGGTTTAGAAGATTATCAAACTGGTCAAGCAACTTACCAAGCTAATGCTGAGAAACTAGAAGCTGCTCAACAAGAAATTTCAGCTCAGCAGGAAAACTTAAATCAGGCGAGGTCTGAACTGGATAAGTCTGAGAAAGCCTATCAAAGTCAAAAATTAGAAGCAGATCAAAAACTCACCACAGCTAGAAATGATTTGGAAGAAGCTAAGGAAGAAGTGGCAAGTTTGAAAGAGCCAGCCTATACCGTTTACACTCGGAAAACTCTTCCAGGAGGAGAGGGATATGCGACCTATTCTATGGGAGCTGATTCGATTTCAGCTGTTGGAGATATTTTTCCTGTGGTCCTCTACGGTGTCGCGGCTATGGTCACTTTGACGACGATGACACGCTTTGTTGATGAGGAGCGACAAAAGGCTGGGATTTTTAAGGCATTGGGGTATTCTGATGGTCAGATTATTGCTAAATTTGTCATTTATGGATTGGTATCGAGTTTACTTGGGACTCTGGTGGGTATTGTTATAGGACATTTCCTATTGTCTCCTGTTATTGGGAATATTTTAACAGAGGGAACGGTGATTGGCAGTAGTAGGACATATTTTTACCCAAGTTGGACCTTGCTAGCCATCGGACTTGCCCTTCTTTCGGCGGTTGTTCCAACTTACTTGGTTGCTAGACGTGAGCTTGGGGAAAAGGCTGCGCAATTGTTGCAAGCTAAGCCCCCAGTCTCAGGTTCGAAGATTTTACTAGAAAAACTCCCTTTTATCTGGCGACGTCTCAGTTTTACCCATAAAGTAACAGCTAGAAATATTTTTAGATACAAACAGCGGATGTTGATGACCATCTTTGGAGTGGCAGGCTCGGTTGCTCTGCTATTTGCTGGATTGGGCATCCAGTCATCTATTTCAGGCGTTGCTGATACACAGTTCGGAGAGATTATTCACTACGATATGATTGTTGCCTCAAAAAGACAAAAGGATAAAAAAGTGATTGAAGAGACCCTGAAAACTTCTCGGATACAGAGGTCTCAAGCCATTTATTTTGAAACGTTGTCCGAGAAGATTAAAGGAAGTGATGATGATCTTGCAATCAATCTTATCGTAACTGACAGCCCTGCTTTTTCAAAAGACATCAGTCTTCGTGAAAGAGATTCAGGTAATGTTCTTTCCTTGGGACAAAGCGGAGCGATTATCACCGAAAAACTGGCAAAACTATATGGTATTTCTAAGGGAGATAGCCTAACGCTTACGCTTTCTGACCAAGAAGTGACAGTGGTCGTGTCTGGTATCACAGAAATGTATGTCGGTCAGTATCTCTATATGACCGCAGATTATTATGAGAGTGTCACTGGAAAAACCTATGAGTCTAATAGTTACCTCGTCTCCTTAAAGAATAAATCGGTGAAAAACATCAATAATGTTGCAGCTGATTTTCTGGCAATGAAAGAGATTGCCGCCGTGGCACAAAATACAGCGCTCAGAAAGACCCTACATACCGTAGCAGATTCATTACAGTCTGTGATGATTATATTGATCACCCTATCTGTATTGCTTGGTGTGGTTATTCTATATAATCTGACGAATATCAATGTAGCAGAGCGCATTCGAGAACTATCTACCATCAAAGTATTAGGTTTCCACAACCGTGAGGTTACTCTTTATATCTACCGAGAGACAATTGTTTTATCTATCATAGGTATTGCGATGGGACTTGTCAGTGGACGCATACTCCACCAAGTTATCTTGGATATGATTGGTTCAAATCAGATTATGTTCCAACCTAAAGTTGCTTATTATGTTTATCTGATACCTGTTATTGCTATTATCGGTATCTTGGGGATTTTGGGCTGGTTTGTCAATCACAAGCTTAGAAAAGTAGACATGTTAGAAGCACTAAAGAGTGTAGAATAGTGAAAACCTCTTGTCAAAAACTTTTGACAAGGGTTTTTCATACTTAGTCAAGAAAATTTGATAGAATAAGAAAGAGAAATGCTAGATATAGTGTTTTAGCTTTAAAATAGTAAACTCGTTTAAGATAAAATGTCTCAGTCACAATGAATTCCTCTTCAATATATGGTTGCTTTATAATATTTTATTGCTGGTATTTTCTGCAATCATTACGAGCGACGAAGTCGCCACAACTAGCACTTTCCGCAGTGGTGATAACACTAAAACTAATAAGTTTTAGTGTGAAGGGGTTGGCAAGAACTAGGCTTGCCAAGAAGGAATGGAACTCTGTAGGAGGTCGCTTCCGCCCCACACCACATTAGGAGAAGTGCTAACAAAAATACTAAATAAAAACTAATTGACTTTAATACAGATGACCAAGGAGGGCTAGTCTGTGTAAGAAAAAGATAGAAAGGAGAATTTATGGAAGTCGGTCAACAGATTAAAAAACAGCGTCAGCAATTACAACTTTCTCAAGAGGAATTAGCTGAAAAATTTTATGTGAGTAGGCAGACGATATCCAATTGGGAAACTGAAAAATCTTATCCAGATTTACAATCTCTGATATTACTGAGTCAGTGTTTTAAGCTTACCTTGGATCAATTGATAAAAGGAGACCTAGAAACGATGAAACAAGTGATTAAAGATACGGACATTCAGGATATGGATAAGGCAACACGCTATATGATAGGGTGTATGATTGCTCTTTTACTTTTAGTATTCCCTGTCTTTTACTGCCTAGGCTGGTGGGGATTGTTGATTTATTTACCTCTCTCGGGGCTAGAAGTTCATTTTGCTAATCGCATTGAGAAAATTAAGAAGGATAATCAGGTTCAAACCTATCGACAAATTGTGGCTTTTAGCCAAGGAGAAACTCTGAGTGAGACAGAAACCATTGCCGAAAATGCAAAATATCCTTATCAGAAACCTCTGATTGTTTTAATTTTTACTGGCATTTTCGCTATTTTGGCAATGCTTGTATCACTGATTTATGTCTGGCTTTTACCATAACTAAAACACGCCTTCAAGCGAGGGCGTGTTTTTTAGAATCTTACATTTCATCTGGTGCTTCAACACCGAGGAGGCGAAGAGCTTCTTTGAGGACAGTTGCTGTTGCGTAGCTGAGGGCTAGGCGGCTGTCACGTTCTGGGCTTTCGTCAAGAATGCGTGTGTGTGCGTAATATTTGTTAAAGGCTTGCGCTAAATTGATAGCAAATTTAGCAACAATTGATGGTTCAAAATTATCTGAGGCACGGTTGATAACTTGTGGGAAAGATTGAATGAGTTTAATAATCTCCCAACTTTCAACATCGTTTAAACTGTAGGTTGCGTCAGCTTTTGCCACAAAGTCAGCTTTGCGTAAGATTGACTGGATACGAGCATGCGCGTATTGCACATAAGGGCCGGTCTCACCTTCGAAGGAAACCATAGCCTCAAGGTCAAAGTCATAACCATTCATGCGGTCTGTTTTAAGGTCATAGAATTTGATTGCTCCGACACCGACAGCATGTGCAACGGCTTCTTTATTAGCTAAGTTTGGATTTTTAGCGTCAATTTGAGCTTTAGCACGGCTAACTGCTTCAGCAACAGTTGGCTCAAGCAGGATGACATTTCCTTTACGCGTTGATAGTTTTTTACCTTCTTTAGTAACTAAACCAAATGGTACGTGCGTCATATCATCAGACCACTCATAGCCCATTTCTTTAAGAACAGCTTTTAATTGTTTGAAGTGAGCCGCTTGTTCGTTACCAACAACGTAGATAGACTTAGCAAAATCGTAAGTACGTTTACGGTAAAGGGCTGCTGCCAAGTCACGGGTAATGTAGAGTGTTGCACCATCAGATTTTTTAATCAAGGCTGGGTGCTCAATGCCATATTTTTCAAGATTTACGACTTGAGCGCCTTGAGATTCTTCGAGGAGCCCTTTTTCAGTTAGAAGGTCAACAATCTCGTCCATCTTGTCATTGTAGAAGGCTTCACCGTTATAACTATCAAAGGAAACATTCAACTCAGTATAAAGACGGTTAAACTCTACCAAGCTCTCATCACGGAACCACTGCCATAGAGAAGTGGCTTCTTCATCACCAGCTTCTAATTTACGGAACCACTCACGTGCTTCATCATCAACCGTCGAATCTGATTCAGCTTCAGCGTTGATGCGGACATAGAGTTTGAGAAGCTCGTTAATCGGATTAGCTTCGACAGCTTCTTTGTCTCCCCATTTTTTATAGGCAACAATAAGCATACCAAACTGTTTCCCCCAGTCACCCAAGTGGTTGATACGAACTGGTTTGTAGCCTTGTTTTTCAACGATATTGGCCAAAGCATCCGCGATAACCGTTGAACGTAAGTGACCGATTGAGAATGGTTTTGCGATGTTTGGGCTTGACATATCAAAGGCGATATTGCGACCTTGTCCAATTTCTTGGTCAGCATAGTGAGAACCTGCTGAGATTACCTGAGATAATACTTGAGCAGAAATTTGCCCCTTGTCTAAGAAGAAATTGATGTAAGGGCCTACGGCTTCAACTTTTTCAAAGTTAGTAGCATCAATCTTTTCGACAATCTCGCTAGCAATCATATGAGGTGCTTTGCGCCAGCTTTTTGCCAAAGAAAAGGCAGGGAAAGCGAGATCTCCCATAGTTGCATTTTTAGGTTTTTCAAGGAGATTTAAGATAGTCTCCAATTCAAGCTCAGGAACAGCTTTTGCAATCTCAGTTGCAATCATTAATTTTGTGTCCATAATCTCTCCAATATAAAATAATCATTGTCTCTATTTTACCATAAAAGGTGCTAGGTTAGAAAAAATGTCACGTAAAAATACTTTGAAAACGACTACAACACCATTTAAAAGGACGAAAATTTATTAATTCATTAGAAAATTGATTTTTTAGCCAAATTTCAAGTTCAAGTTAGGCAGTCTGTAAAAACTCTATAGGAGATTTATAATTGAATAGTTTCTTTGGATAGTTGTTAATCCAGTTTTCAATAAATGCGACTTGTTGTTGAGTCGCATTTTTGCTTCCCTTAGGCAACCAACGCCGGATGAGTCTATTATGATTCTCA
>NZ_RCVM01000023.1 GCF_003686955.1 Streptococcus hillyeri | reverse complement strand
TACTTTTTGGTGTATAATAGTTTTGCATCTCAGAATCTTTCTAATTGTTGTTGTGGTGATTACAATTATATCTCTCTGAGATGTTTTTTGATACCCTTAGGTGGCTAACTTCATTTTAGAACTTTCCAAATTGATTTTTTAGAAATATTTTTAAGGATAAAAGTATTTTTGGTTTGTATATTTTCATTGTATTTGATATAATTTTAGAGATTGAAATGAAAAATGACAAAGAAAATGTGATGGTAAATAAAAGCAGAGAAAGGATTGTTCAGTCAGAAGTAAAACTGAACAGGCTAAAATGTTAGGAAAATAAGTAGTTTTAAAGATAGAGGACTGACTGGTTACTTATTTCTTATCAATTTTAGTGGGTAACACATGGTTAATAAAAAGAGTAGACATGAGTTGATTAAAACAATTATCTCAGAGCGTCATGTTGGCACACAGGAAGAGATAAAAGTAATACTTGAAGAGTATGGCATTTCTGTGACACAAGCAACACTTTCTCGTGATTTACGAGAGCTTGGTCTCTTAAAACTGCGCGATGAAAATGGCAAACTTTACTATAGCTTATCTGAAGCGGCTAGTTTACACTTTAGTCAAGCGGCTAGGTCTTATATCCGTCGAGTGGCGCGTGCGGGCTTTATGCTTGTTTTTCACACAGAGCTAGGTGAGGCGGATGTTTTAGCGAACATCATTGATAAAGATGCGAATGACAATATTTTAGGGACAGTTGCTGGAGCAGATACGCTTTTGGTTGTCTGCAAGGATGAGGTCATTGCAAGTGAGTATGAAAAAGACTTGCTCACTAGTCTTTAATAAAGCAATACTCTTGGGAAAGGAGTGTTTGGTTAGCGACCCTAACTAAACAAGGGAAAAGGCAGAGCAACAGAGCTGATTTTTCGGTAGTTGATTGACACACGATGATCAAAGCTCACTACTGAAATGGCTAATTTATGCTCTGTAGCCCCTTTTATAATAATATTATGGCAAATGAAAAAATTTCGCCAGGCATGCAACAGTATTTGGATATTAAAGCACAATATCCAGATGCTTTTTTACTTTTTCGCATGGGCGATTTCTACGAACTGTTTTACGAGGATGCGGTAAAAGCTGCGCAGATTTTAGAGATTGGGTTAACGAGTCGTAATAAAAATGCAGACAATCCCATTCCTATGGCGGGTGTTCCCCATCATTCGGCACAGACTTATATTGATGTGCTAGTGGATTTGGGACACAAGGTTGCTATTGCGGAGCAGATGGAAGATCCTAAGACTGCAGTCGGTGTGGTGAAACGTGAAGTTGTCCAGGTGATTACTCCAGGGACAGCTGTTGATTCTACAAAACCAGATAGTGGCAATAATTTTCTTGTTGCTGTTGACCGTAACGGACAGGACTTTGCCCTGTCTTATATGGATGTCTCAACCGGTGAGTTTTTTGTGACTAACTTATCTGATTTTTCGAGTGTCTGCAGTGAAGTGCAGAACCTTAAGGCGCGTGAAGTGGTTATCGGCTATCAGTTGTCTGAAGAAGATGAGCACGTTTTAGCCAAGCAGATGAACATCTTGCTGTCTCAGGAGTTAGAGGTTTACAGCGATGGTCATTTAATTGACAATACGTTGACAGATTTGGAAAAAGCTGCCGCTGGAAAATTATTGCAATACATTCATCGCACTCAAATGAGAGAATTATCTCACTTGCAAAAGGTGGTTCATTATGAAGTTAAGGATTACCTTCAAATGAGTTATGCAACGAAGTCAAGTTTAGATTTACTTGAAAATGCAAGGACGACTAAAAAGCATGGCAGTCTTTACTGGTTGTTAGATGAAACTAAAACAGCCATGGGCATGCGCTTGTTACGCAACTGGATTGACAGACCTTTAGTTTCCTTGGAGCGCATTTTAGAGCGTCAGGAAATCATATCTGTCTTTTTAGAGCAATTCATTGAGCGTAGTGATTTATCGGATAGTCTTAAAGGTGTTTATGATATTGAACGGCTAGCAAGCCGAGTGTCATTTGGTAAGGCAAATCCTAAAGATTTGTTACAGTTAGGACAAACCTTAGCTCAGGTACCTTATATCAAAGCGATTTTAGAATCATTTGGACATCAAGCAGTTGACAAACTTGTCAATCAAATTGACACCTTACCTGAACTCGAAAATCTTATTCGCTCAGCTATTGACCCAGATGCCCCAGCGACGGTTTCTGAGGGAAATATCATCCGAACAGGCTTTGACGAAACCTTAGACAAATATCGTAAAGTCATGAAAGAGGGAACCACTTGGATTGCTGATATTGAGGCACGAGAACGTGCTGCGACAGGAATCAATAACCTCAAAATTGATTACAACCGAAAAGATGGTTACTATTTCCACGTGACCAACTCTAACCTGTCTTTAGTCCCAGATTATTTTTTCCGTAAGGCAACTCTTAAAAATTCAGAGCGTTTTGGAACGGCAGAATTAGCAAAAATTGAAGGTGAAATGCTTGAGGCGCGCGAGCAATCTGCAACGCTAGAATACGATATCTTTATGCGCATTCGTGCACAGGTTGAGCGCTACATTGATCGTTTACAGGGATTGGCTAAAGCAATCGCAACGGTTGATGTTCTGCAAAGTTTGGCGGTGGTTTCAGAGATTAATCACTATGTGCGCCCAGCATTTAATGATAATCAAACGATTGCTATTGAAAAAGGTCGCCATGCGGTTGTCGAAAAAGTTATGGGAGTTCAAGTTTACATTCCCAATAGTATCCATTTTGATAGTCAGACAACCATGCAGCTGATTACTGGTCCTAATATGTCTGGTAAATCAACCTACATGAGACAGTTAGCTTTGACAGTCATTATGGCTCAAATGGGGTCATATGTTCCAGCAGAGTCTGTTTCCTTACCCGTTTTTGATGCTATTTTTACAAGAATTGGAGCGGCGGATGATTTGATTTCTGGTCAATCTACCTTTATGGTGGAAATGATGGAAGCTAATCATGCCATTCAAAGAGCGACACAACATTCTTTGATTTTGTTTGATGAGTTGGGACGCGGTACGGCCACCTACGATGGAATGGCATTGGCTCAGTCAATCATTGAGTACATTCATGACAAAGTTGGAGCTAAGACGATGTTTGCTACTCATTATCATGAGTTGACAGATCTGTCAACATCCTTGACAAAGCTTGTCAACGTTCATGTGGCGACCTTGGAGAAAGACGGGGAAGTGACTTTCCTTCATAAAATTGCAGAGGGCCCTGCGGATAAGTCATATGGTATTCATGTCGCTAAAATTGCAGGTCTGCCAGAGTCCTTATTAAATCGTGCAGATAATATTTTGACCAACCTAGAGTCAAGTGCAGCGCAATTACATACGGTAGATAAGCAAGCGCATCAAGAGATAGAGAGTTCTCAGGTAGAACAGCTCAGCCTTTTCTCAGAGAATGAAAACTCAGCACTGATTGAAAAATTAAAGACGATTGATGTCATGAATTTGACACCAATGGAAGCTATGAATGCTTTATATGAGTTGAAAAAATTACTGTAGTTATCTGCTACGTGAATGGTTCTTGTGACCTTAAAAATAGAATAGACGAAGAGAGGTAGGTTCTGTTGAGCCTACCTCTGTTTTCTTATGGTATAATAAAAGACAAGTAAAGCGAGGATAATTATGACTAAAATTATTGAATTACCTGAAGTTTTGGCAAACCAAATTGCTGCTGGTGAAGTGGTTGAGCGCCCGGCAAGTGTGGTAAAGGAATTAGTTGAGAATGCTATCGATGCAGGAAGCAGTCAAATAACGATTGAAATTGAAGAATCTGGTCTTAAAAAAATTCAAATTACCGATAATGGTGAGGGAATGAGCTCAAGTGATGTTGAACTTGCTCTACGCCGCCATGCCACTAGTAAGATAAAGACACAGGCAGATCTTTTTCGTATCAGAACGCTTGGATTTCGTGGTGAGGCCATGCCATCTATTGCTTCAATCAGTCATATGACTATTGTTACCGCTACGGAGGGTGAAGAGCACGGGACAATCTTAGTTTCAAATGGCGGTAAAATTGAAAGTATTGAGCCGATTGCCACTCCTATTGGAACAAAAATTACGGTGGAAAGTCTCTTTTTCAATACTCCAGCTCGTCTCAAATACATGAAAACCCTGCAGTCGGAATTGGCCCATATCGTTGATGTGGTCAATCGCTTGAGTTTGGCACACCCAGAGGTGGCTTTTACCCTTATTGCAGATGGACGTGAACTAACTAAAACTTCTGGAACGGGTGATTTACGTCAAGCTATTGCTGGTATTTATGGATTAAATACAGCTAAAAAGATGGTTGAGATTTCAGCTTCAGACCTTGATTTTGAAGTGTCTGGCTATGTCTCTTTACCTGAGTTGACAAGGGCCAATCGTAATTATATTACCCTTCTCATTAACGGTCGTTACATTAAAAACTTTTTGCTCAATCGAGCAATTTTAGATGGCTATGGTTCTAAACTGATGGTCGGTCGTTTTCCTCTAGCTGTGATTGATATTCAAATTGATCCCTATCTTGCAGATGTCAATGTCCATCCAACCAAGCAGGAAGTTCGTATTTCTAAAGAAAAAGAACTGATGCAGCTAATTAGCTCTGCTATTGCTGATAGTTTAAGAGCACAGGATTTAATTCCAGATGCTTTGGAAAATTTAGCTAAATCTAGCGTCAGAAAAGTTGAGAAACCAGTACAGACCAGTCTTCCACTAAAATCAACAAATCTTTATTATGATACTGAGAAGCAAGACTTCTTTGTGAAGCCTGAGACGACGCTCGTTGAAGAATTACCAGTTTCTAGGGACAAAGCAGAGCTGAAAGAAGTTGACACAGTTGTCAATGTATCGTCAAGTGTTAAAGTTGCTGAACGCCAGTACATTCAAGAAGATGATGAACATGACAGTCTTGATTTTAAAAATAAGACAAAGCTGAATCGTCTTCTAGAAAATTTAGAAAATGAAGAACAGTCAACTTTCCCCGAGTTAGATTACTTTGGGCAGATGCACGGCACTTATCTTTTTGCTCAAGGAAAAGGCGGACTCTATATTATTGACCAGCATGCGGCTCAGGAGCGTGTCAAATATGAATACTATCGTGATAAAATTGGAGACGTTGACAGTTCTTTACAGCAGCTACTAGTGCCTTATTTGTTTGAATTTTCAACTTCTGACTTTTTAAGTTTACAAGAAAAAATGCCAATGTTAAATGAAGTTGGGATTAACTTAGAACCTTACGGTGAGAATACCTTTATCTTGCGTGAGCATCCGATTTGGATGAAAGAAGAAGAGATTGAAAGTGGTGTCTACGAGATGTGTGACATGCTACTTTTAACCAATGAAGTTTCTATCAAGAAGTACCGTGCAGAGCTTGCTATCATGATGAGCTGTAAACGTAGTATCAAGGCTAATCATACCTTAGATGATTATTCGGCTCGTAATTTGCTAGTACAGTTATCACAAACGAAAAATCCCTATAACTGTCCACACGGCAGACCAGTTCTTGTCAACTTTACAAAGGCTGACATGGAAAAAATGTTCCGCCGTATTCAAGAAAATCACACCAGTTTGAGAGAATTAGGGAAGTATTAGTAAAAACGATAAAATGAAGACCGTATTCTCTTGCTTAGAAGACCAAGGTTACCTAATGACCTTGGTTTTTATGTTATAATAGGTAAGATTATTGATAGGGAGAGTATGAATAATGGTAAAACGTTTAATGATTGTTTTCGTGTTTTTCGTGATTGTGACAGGACTTTTTATTATTTATAAAAATAACTTTTCTGGTGGTACTTATGACTGGTACGATGGGATTGGAATCTCTGCTTTAGCGACCTTTTTCTATTGGGTTTTAGAGAGTGTGTTGGAGAGAAAGAAACGCTCTTAGTAGAGATTAAGGAGATTGTGAAGTGAAGGAATTTTTTAGTTTACCTAAGCAGTTGCAGTGGCGTTTGGAGTTGAGTTTTCTATCTGTGGTTTTAGGCTCTGCTATTTTCCCTTTTATGTCTATGTACTATGTGGAGTATTTTGGTGCTTTTATCACGGGAATGTTGGTCATCATTACACAGGTTTTCAGCTTTGTTGCTATCCTCTATGGAGGGCATTTATCGGATTCTATTGGACGAAAAAAAGTAGCAGATATCGGAAATTTTGGTGTTGTACTTGGCTATATTTTAACCATGCTTGCCAATATTCCTGGACGGGTGATGCCACTTTTGACCTTTGTTGGGATTTTCATTGTTGAAATCATGTCAAATTTTAATCACCCTGCTTATGATGCCATGATTATTGACCTAACAGATGAGAAAAACCGTCGTTACGTTTACACCATCAATTATTGGTTAATCAATGTTGCGGTGATGTTTGGAGCAGGAATTGCTGGTGCCTTTTACGATCATCATTTCTTCGAGCTGCTCATTGCCATGACAGGAATTGCCTTATTTACCTTTATGGTGATGTACTTTAAATTTGCCGAAACTAGACCGGTTAATCTAGTTTTTAACCACGGTAAGGGGATTCTATCAACCTTTGCCAATTACGGTGATGTGGTCAAGGACAAGATTTTCATGATTTACACAGCGGGAACAATTCTCTTTGCTAGTGTTTGGGCTCAGATTGACAATTACATTGCCGTTCATTACAAGACTATCTATCAGCCAAGCACCTTATTGGGTTTTGAGGGACTGGGGCAAAATTGCTGAGCATCACAGTCTTAATCAATACCATCATGATTGTCCTCTTTATGACGACTGCCAATCGGCTGACGCGACAAATGAAATTGATACCGCAACTGGTCTTGGGCTCTGCTATTTTTGCAAGCGGGCTCTTTGCAGCCTTTACCTTTAAGACTTTGGTACCAATCCTTCTGTCAGCTGTTGTTTATACCATCGGTGAAATGATTAATGTTCCCGCCAGCCAGGTCTTACGTGCTCAGATGATGGACGACAATAAAATTGGGTCTTATTCAGGTTTTATTTCCATCGCCCAACCGCTGGGGATTGTCCTTGCAGGAGGTATGGTATCTTTGAGTGGTCTGACAGGTGTTTTAGGTGTCCAAATTGTCTTTGTTACTGTCGCAACTACAGGGGTGTTTCTCATTGTAAAAGCAGCGCAGATGCATGAGAAGGAGGTATCAAAATGAACCATTTATATGCCGTTGAAACGAAAGAGCAATTAGAAATTTATCAACAGTTTGTGAAACGATATGATAATCTTTTACAAGACTATGTCGCTTATTTAAGTAATAATTTTCAAGTCGACGAATTGCCAGAAGTGATTTTATGGTCTGATAAAATAATAGCTACCAAATATATTCGTGATATCGCTGTTCCTGCCTACACGAATGATGTCCGCATGGTTATGACACCTGAGCTGTCTGTTTGGCAAGAACTCTATGAAAAACAACTAGATGATTATGAAGCTACTGAGCAAATAGCCACTTTACGTCAGCATTATCAAAATATCTCTGAGAATTACCTGCTACAAATCGTAGGTCATGAATTAGCACACTGGAGTGAACTCTTCTTAGATGATTTTGATGATGATCTAGAGCAGGATATCTGGTTTGAAGAGGGCATGGTTGAGTACATCAGCCGTCGTTATTTTTTGACGGAAACAGAGTTTGAGGCTGAAAAATCGGTAAATCAAGAGTTGGTAGCTTTATATCAAGAAAAATATGGTTGGCACTCTCTGTCAGAGTTTGGACAGAAAACCTATGAAGGAAGTTATGCTGCCATTTTTTATGAATATTGGCGCAGCTTTTTAGCCATAGACCAGTTAGTTGAAAAACTAGGAACTGTTCAAGCTATTTTTGCTAGTTATCATGACTGGTCAGAAAGCAAAGCGAAGCAATCGCTTTTGGAATGGTTTGGTATAGAGAGTTAAAGATAGGATTTGAGTGGTTATTAAATCAGAATAGAAAAAGGAGTTAGAGATGTACGATTACATCAAAGGAATATTAACGAAAATTACAGCTAAATATATTGTGGTGGAAACCGCAGGTCTGGGTTATATCATCAACGTTGCCAATCCTTACAGCTTTTCAGATAAGGTTGGTACCGAGGTTCAGATTTACCTTCACCAAGTTATCCGTGAGGATGCCCATCTGCTTTTTGGCTTTCACAACGAAGATGAAAAAGAGGTTTTCCTCAAGCTGATTTCGGTGTCAGGCATTGGTCCGACGACTGCGCTAGCTATTGTTGCCGTCGATGATAATGCAGGACTGGTTGCTGCGATTGACAATAGCGACATTAAGTACCTGATGAAATTCCCTAAGATTGGGAAAAAAACAGCCCAACAAATGGTGCTGGACTTGGCAGGTAAATTTGTCGAAGCGCCTGTTGACAATAGCAAAGCTACTAAGACCGTTCAGGCAGGAAATCCAGCCTTGGATGAGGCTATGGAAGCCCTCTTAGCCCTCGGCTACAAAGCAGCAGAGCTTAAGAAAATCAAAGCCTTCTTTGAAGGAACAACTGACACGGCAGAGAATTATATTAAATCAGCACTGAAGATGTTGATGAAATAAGATATGAGAGCGTCACAAACCCAGTGAAAATAGGAGTTCAGTTAAGTAAAATACAGAGCTGTTAAAAATACCAAATACCAAGGAGAACAAATGACTAAACGTTGTGGTTGGGTCAAACTGACCAATCCCTTATACATTGATTATCATGATAAGGAGTGGGGAAAGCCTCTCCATGATGAGCAAGCACTTTTTGAATTACTATGTCTAGAGTCTTATCAGGCTGGACTGTCTTGGGAGACAGTGCTAAATAAACGCGCGGCCTTTCGCAAAGCATTCCATGATTATGAGATAGAAAAAGTTGCACAGATGACTGATAGTGACCTTGACAGTCTGCTTGACAATCCTGACATCATTCGCCATAAGGCAAAGCTCTACGCCACAAGGGCTAATGCGCAAGCTTTTCTTAACGTTCAAAAAGCATTTGGAACCTTTGATAAGTACCTCTGGTCTTGGGTGGACTTTACACCTCTTGTCAATAAGGTTGACAATTATCAAAATACTCCTGCTAAGACAGAACTCTCAGAAAGTCTCTCTAAAGACTTGAAAAAACGAGGGTTTAAGTTTGTTGGACCTGTTTGTGTCTATTCCTATCTCCAGGCAGCAGGACTTGTCAATGATCATGAGGAAACCTGTGACTTCAAATAAACCAAAAAGAGAGTGGGACAAAAATCGTTAAATCGTCAAAAAATGACGATTTCGATTTTCCTCACTCTCTGGTTTCTTAGCTCAGGCTGAAACTGTCCACTGGACAGTTTCACTCCCACATCCGCACAGCTCCAAAAGTCTGGGAGACCTTTGGAGGTTGGAAATAAGATGAACGAAGTTCATCACATTCGTATAGGATGGTCGCTAACGATTGCGTAGCAAGGGTTTAGGACTTCCAATCAACTACTGCGTCAATCTGTTAATACCATTAAGAATAGAAGGTTGAGATATTTATGTCCCAACCTCTATTTTTGTCTATAAAATTGCTCAACTTCTTTTTCCAACATAGCTACTAGGTCATCTTCTTCAGTAAGTTTTAGCAGTGTCAATCCCTTGTCAATCAGTTCTTCATCCTTTTGACAGATACCGAGCCGGACTTGGGCGCAACCGAGGAAATCAAATCGTTTTATTTCTTTTGCGGTATCTAGTGCCCATAGTACTATTGCTTGTGATTCCTTGATGTGCTTATGATATAGGAAAATAGTTGATAAATTCATTAAAATAGTGAATTGGTGTAATTTGATATTTTTATAGTCGGAGTATTTTTCTAAACTATCTAAAATTCTTTGAGTGACTTTTTTGACCTGTTCTAAAGGGAAATAATAGAGAATATTGCTGAGAAGTCTTAAATCACCGTAATACCAAGTGTCTTGTTTTTCTAGATAATTCCAAACTTTAGTTGTTATATGATCCAGTTCAGCATGTTGTCCAAAATCACCAAATTTTCTCAATAAAATATTTGCCAGAAGGCTATTTGAAAGATTTTCGATGGGGAGGTCATGGTGATTTTTTAGGTAATCAGAGCATTGCAATTCTAATGCTTCTAGCTGAGATATTGGAACAATACTATTAATATGTGAGACGTTATTCAAGATTTTCTGCCTCTCATTAGGGTAATATAAATTGCAGATGTATTCAAATTCTTCTAAGGTCATATCTATTTGATTCAAGAGAAAAATCATTGTATCAAATTTAGGAATAACTGTTCCACTCTCAATTCGTGTCAAGGTAGATCGTGCAAAAACATTGGCACAAATGTCTTCTTGAGTCAGCCCTTTTGATTTTCGTATTTCTTTATATAACTTTCCATAATCCCAGCGTAACATATGCTACCTCCCAAAAATAAAATGTTACTGCATGCTTCAATTTGAACAATTATCGTAAAATTATTATACCATAATAGTAGATTGAGGGGGAGAAGATGAAAAAACAAATTTTAAAAATTTTATTATTGCTAACAGTTGTTACCCTTACTTACAAATTAGGTGAGGGGGACATTCAATGGTGGCCGTGGCTTCCGTAGCTTTTAGTTAGTAAACATCGAAAGAAGGTGAGTTCGATGGATAAGATAGCATGACTTGATCAAAAGAGTTTTATGGCAATATATTATGATCTAACTATGAGGTAAAAAATAATGAAAATTAGAAATATAATGTTATCAATGACTTGTGTAACCGCTCTTGGTTTAATGCTTCCGGTGACTACTGTTTCGGCGGCAGATCCTCAAAATAGTAGTTCTGAGACATTCACCATTTTGGAGCCATCAGACAATCAACTGGTGGTGGCTCTCCCAGAAGGTGGTTATATTGCTGATAATGATGGCGGTTCAGACTTTGATCCTGAGATTATTAAAGTAAATGGGGGTACTTTGATGACGTATGCGCAATACAAGACGCTACCTAAAATAAATGCTAGTATTGGTGCTTTTGAGTTGTTTCCACTATTTAGAGCGGCTAGTCCATCAGGTGCTACAGAAAAGGTGATAGAATATGGCAAGCACTATACTTCTGAAAATTTTTCTGGTAGAGGATGGCGTTTTTCAGGCTATAAATTCAAACCTTCCAGTGGTTCAGGCACTTACTTGAAATGGAAAGCTGTGAATGATAGTGGTATGGTAGGGAATTATGACCAGGCTTTTGCTACATATAGCGGTCAAGGGACACATGGTACTTTTGTTTCGGAAAATCAGTCTTTATTGATAGATGGCAATTACAAGTGGCAGTATTTTTACACCTATAATCCAAAACCGGGGTCTTATTATATCGTTTACAATAAAGAATAAGGAGAAAAAACATGAAAAAACAACTTACAATGCTTACTGTATTAGCAACGGTTATAGCATTAGGAGCTTACTGGGGACTATCAACTCTCCAAATATCAGCTAGTGAAACAGCGGTTGTTCAGGAAGCGCCTCAGGTAGCTCCTATGAAAACTACCGATGCACTAGTAGAAGTGTGGAAAGATAGACCAATTGAAGAGTTGGAAAGTTATTTAGCGCATATACCAAATGAAGTGCCAGTTATTGCTTACCCAGATGAAGTGGGGGGGGGAATCAGCGCAATGTGCGAGGGATTCGATTGGCATGGAGAATCAGCTGGAGAGTTACGAGCAGAAGATGGAAGTTTGGTGTATCCAGATTTAGCTTTTGAGAGCGAGTATGCAGCAACACCAGTAGAAATTATTGAGGCTGTAAAAGAGGCACAGGCTCAATAATTGCTCAATAAGAAATCGAATATAAAATGATTCTCACTTGCGACTGGGAAACGCAATTGAAAAAATCATTTCGGTTAAAATAATCCAAAAAGCCTATCACTTCGGTAGGCTTATTTTTGTCTATAAAATTGCTCAACTTCTTTTTCAAGCGTAGCAACTAATTCCTCTTCTTCAGTGAGTTTTAACAGTGTCAAGCCCTTGTCAATCAGAGATTCATCTCTTTGACAGATACCGAGACGGACTTGGGCAAAGCCTAAGCTGTTATAAACTTTTAGTTCTTTTGAGAGTGTCAGGATTTTATGAGTGAGCTGTTCACAATCTTTAATAAGTCCCTTTTGTAAATATATAGTTGACAGATTAGAGAGTAATGTGAGTTGAAAAGGCTTAATATCTCGGTAGTTTTTGTATTTTTCAAGGCTACTTAGAATCTTTTCAACAATATGAGGTAGGGTTTCTATATCAAAATGATAGAGGATAGTTCCTAGAAATTTCAAGTCACTAATATACCAAGTATCCATTGGTTCTAGGTAATTCCAAATAGATTGGGTCATACTTTGTAAAGTTTCATTATTTTCAATACCATTTTTACGAATTTCTAAAATAATTTGTAAGGAGTGGTAGAGATTTTGGATTGGTACATCATGGTGAGTTTTAAGATAGGTTTTGCAATCTTCGAGTAGTTTAGACAGGGACTGAATTTCCGTGAATGAATTTTGATTTTGAATAGTCGTCATAATTTTTCGACGTTGACTGGGATGATATTCGTTACAAATATATTTAAACTCAGGTAAAGTCATATCTATTTGCTCGAGGAGAAATACCATTCGTTCAAAACTAGGGATAACTTCACCACTTTCGATTTTAGCAAGTGTGGAGCGACTCATAAAGTCTCCGCAGACGTCATTTTGCGTATATCCTTTTGATGTTCTGATTGTTTTATAGATTTGTCCATAATCCCAGCGCATATTAGTCCTCCTTTAGGTGTGAAAATATTATACATTTTGAAAATATAAAAAATATGAAGATATCATTATATCAAAAAAGGAGGAAATAGATAGGATGTTAAAAAGTATCAAAAAAATTGCTGATGATTATTTTGTATTAATTGTCGGTATACCTATCCTTGTGTGGCTATCATTAGCATTTGTTCCAAATCGATGGCTAGGTCAAAATTATTTTATTAGTAATACTTTACTTCTTAACGTATTTCCATTATATGGAATATGTTTAGTGATATTATCATTAGTATGCAAAAAAAATAAAATATTTTTGGTTTGGTTTACTATTCTTGTTTGCGTTCTTTGTAACGATGGCTTTAGGTTATTTATTTTTAGGTGGTTAACTCAATATTTAAAATAATATAGAGGTTGGGATAATTTTTTTCTCAGCCTCTTTAGGCATCATGAGATGATTTTTTCAAAAGCTTTCAAAAAAATAGAAAATCAGATTGAAAAAGGAAAAAGCTTTACAAATGATAATTCTGTAATGAAATTTCATTCGTTGATGAATGTTACTCTGTCTATTATATTTTTGATAGTTCAAAAATTTACCCTGGTAAAGTTGGTGAACATAACGTTATAGGAAATGGCTCTCAGCTTACTGAAAATGGAAAAGATATAGCGTATATCTACTATCTTGACCCATCTGCTGGAGTTAGTGATCCTGTCTATGGTGGATTGAAAAAAGTAGCACCAGAAGAATTATTAAATGCTATGCTGACCTGTGTTGAACCTAACTATGCTTGGTGAAGCAAGACCAGCTTTATTAAATTTGGTTCAATAAGTTACAAAAGCCTCACTTGTATTTTATACAGGTGAGTTTTTTTATGATAAAATATCCTCATAAATAACGAATAATCATATAGGAGGTCATATGAAAGCTGAACTTATTGCGGTTGGGACCGAAATTTTAACAGGGCAGATTGTCAACACGAATGCTCAATTTTTGTCGGAGAAAATGGCGGAGCTGGGGATTGATGTGTATTTTCAGACAGCCGTTGGAGACAATGAGGAGCGTCTCTTATCTGTGATTGACATTGCGGCAAAGCGGAGCGATTTGGTGATTTTGTGTGGGGGTCTTGGTCCGACTGAGGATGACTTAACCAAGCAGACTTTGGCGAAATACCTTGGAAAAAAATTGGTTTTTGACTCTCAAGCCAGTCAAAAATTAGATGACTTCTTTTCTACGCGTCCACAGTATGCTCGAACACCAAACAATGAACGTCAGGCACAATTAGTGGAAGGATCAATCCCCATCCAAAATGTGACTGGTTTGGCTGTAGGAGGCTTAATTGAGGCTGATGGGGTTCGTTATGTCGTCTTGCCTGGTCCACCGAGTGAGCTAAAGCCGATGGTTAATGAAAACCTAGTACCACTTCTAAGTCAGGACCATAAACGCCTGTATTCTCGTGTTCTCCGTTTCTTTGGGATTGGGGAAAGCCAATTGGTGACGGTTTTGTCTGATCTGATTGATGAGCAGACAGATCCAACCATTGCTCCTTATGCTAAGACGGGCGAGGTGACCTTGCGTCTCTCGACCAAGGCGACTTCAGAGGCGGAGGCAATTGCTCGTTTAGAGGGGTTCGAAAGTCAAATCTTGTCTGTTAAAACCTTAGAAGGAAAAGCTCTCAAGGAGCTCTGCTATGGTTACGGCGATGACAATAGTCTAGCCCAAACTGTGGTCAACCTACTGAAAGAAAAGGGGAAGACCTTGACAGCAGCTGAGAGTTTAACAGCTGGGCTTTTCCAATCAAGCATTGCTGATATTTCAGGAGCATCTCAAGTATTTGCAGGTGGTTTTGTGACTTATAGTTTGTCAGAAAAGGCTAAAATGCTTGGTATTGCTAAGGAAGACTTGGAAGGTCATGGTGTGGTTTCGGCTTTTACGGCTGAAAAAATGGCAGAGCAGGCACGATTATTAGTTGGTAGTGATTTTGCAATCTCTCTTACAGGTGTCGCTGGGCCAGATGAACTAGAGGGACAACCGGTAGGAACAGTTTTCATAGGACTTGCTAGTGAAAAGAGTGTGACAAGTATTAAGGTGGTAATTGGTGGGCGTAGTCGTGCGGATGTCCGTTATATCGCCACTCTTCATGCTTTCAATCTTGTGCGTCAGGCTTTATTATCTGATGAAATTTTAGTATAATAGAGAGAATATCTAAGAAGAGGTAAAAATATTGGCTAAGAAAACCAAAAAGACAGAAGAAATTACCAAAAAATTTGGTGACGAGCGTCAGAAAGCTTTGGAAGAAGCCTTAAAAGGCATTGAAAAAGACTTTGGTAAAGGCGCTGTGATGAAATTGGGTGAACGTGCGGAGCAGAAAGTTCAAGTGATGAGCTCAGGTTCATTGGCGCTAGACATCGCTCTTGGTGCGGGTGGCTACCCTAAAGGACGTATTATTGAAATCTACGGTCCTGAAAGTTCAGGTAAAACAACAGTTGCCCTTCATGCGGTTGCTCAAGCACAAAAAGAGGGTGGTATTGCTGCCTTTATCGACGCGGAACATGCCCTTGATCCAGCCTATGCAGCAGCTCTTGGGGTTAATATTGATGAGTTGCTTCTCTCTCAGCCTGACTCAGGTGAGCAAGGGCTAGAAATTGCTGGTAAATTGATCGATTCAGGTGCAGTTGATTTGGTCGTTATTGACTCAGTTGCTGCTCTTGTGCCACGTGCTGAGATTGATGGAGATATTGGTGATAGCCATGTTGGTCTTCAAGCTCGTATGATGAGTCAAGCCATGCGTAAACTTGGTGCCTCAATCAATAAAACAAAGACGATTGCCATCTTTATCAACCAATTGCGTGAAAAAGTGGGCGTAATGTTTGGTAATCCAGAGACAACTCCTGGTGGCCGTGCGTTGAAATTCTATGCTTCTGTACGTTTGGATGTACGTGGTAGCACTCAAATCAAAGGGACTGGCGACCAAAAAGATCAAAGTATTGGTAAAGAAACTAAGATTAAAGTCGTAAAAAACAAAGTTGCTCCGCCATTCCAAGTGGCAGAAGTTGAAATCATGTATGGTGAAGGCATTTCACAAACAGGTGAGCTTCTTAAGATTGCGACAGAGTTGGATATTATCAAAAAAGCTGGCGCTTGGTTCTCATACAACGATGAGAAAATTGGCCAAGGTTCAGAAAAAGCTAAAGAGTATCTGAAAGAACACCCTGAAGTGTTTGAAGAAATCGATCGTAAGGTTCGTTTGCACTATGGCTTGCTTGAAGAAAGCGACGAAGAAAAAGCTGCTAAAGCAACTCCAGTTGTCGAAGAAGTTACTTCAGCACCGGAAATTGATACTGAAGATATTGCTATTGAGCTTGAGTTGGATGATTAAGAAGGCTGAATAGGAACTGATTTTTAAAGAGAAGTCAGTTGCTGTGAATGAAAGTTCGGCCTGTCAGTGTTGTTATCAATGTGGGACATTTTATAACGACGCTGTGTTTAAAACCTCAAAACTTGTATTTTAATAGCAAATAGGTCCGAAGACCTATGTTATTCATAGGATGTTTGTGGTATAATCATACTATCATGTGAAAGGAGACGGAACATGATTACTATTTATACAGTTTCAAGTTGTACTAGCTGTAAAAAAGCCAAAAGTTGGCTTAATGCCCACAAACTCCCTTACAAAGAACAAAATATTGGTAAAGAGCCTCTCACCAGAGAGGAAATCATGGATATTCTAACCAAAACTGAAGAAGGGGTTGAAAGCATTATTTCTTCAAAAAATCGCTATGCTAAAGCCCTTAATTTTGATCTTGATGAATTGAGTGTTAATGAAGTGATTAACTTAATTCAAGAAAATCCTCGCATTTTAAAAAGCCCTATTTTAGTTGATGATAAACGCTTGCAAGTTGGTTATAAAGAAGATGATATTCGCACCTTCTTACCACGTTCGATTCGTAATGTCGAGAACGCTCAAGCTCGCATGCGTGCAGCACTGTAAAAATGAAAAGGGACGCCAGAGAGTATCTGGCGTTTTTGTGGTGCCACGGACTCGTAAAGTAATAAAGGAACGCTTGTTGTATGGAAAGTTATATCACAGTTCAATTTTCTTATTTATTGGTTAGGCAGTCTGATAGTATCACTAGTGATTGTTACGAGATTAGATAAAAGGCTAATTTTTCGTATTCTGTCATTTAAAAGAACACTAGAAAACTTGTGAAATCCTCTATAATAAGCTATAATAGAGCCATGACCATAGCAGAAAGAGGGTGTTTTTATGGGATTTACAGAAGAAACTGTCCGCTTTAATCTGAACGATTTAAATCGCAAGGAGATTAGCGAGACATTAACGAGTGTTTATCGTTCTTTGGATGAAAAGGGCTATAATCCAATTAACCAGATTGTTGGTTATGTATTGAGTGGTGACCCTGCCTATGTACCACGCTATAATGACGCTCGCAATCAGATTCGTAAGTATGAGCGCGATGAAATTGTTGAAGAGCTTGTTCGTTACTATCTTAAAGGAAATGGGATTGACCTCAAATGAGAATCATGGGACTAGATGTTGGCTCTAAGACGGTTGGTGTTGCGATTAGTGATCCACTCGGTTTTACTGCACAAGGGGTTGAAATCATTAAAATTGATGAAGAAGCTGGCAACTTTGGATTTGATCGCTTAGGTGAATTGGTCAAGGAATACCGTGTTGACAAATTTGTCGTTGGACTTCCTAAAAATATGAACAACACTGAAGGACCTCGTGTTGAGGCTAGTCGTTCATATGGCGAAAAAATTGCTGAGCTTTTCAGTTTACCAGTGGATTATCAGGATGAGCGTTTGACAACGGTTCAGGCTGAACGTATGTTGGTTGAACAGGCAGATATTAGTCGTGGTAAACGTAAGAAGGTCATTGATAAATTAGCAGCGCAGCTTATTTTGCAAAATTACTTAGATAGACATTTTTAATAATAAAGGATTTTGGCTAAAGAAAGAGAACAAGAAATCTTTGAGTTTAGCCTATAGAGAAGGGGAGACACTATGTCACACGAACACAACCATAACCACGAAGATGTGGAATTGATCACTCTTGTTGATGAAGCAGGAAACGAAACACTTTTTGAAATCTTGATGACCATTGATGGGCGTGAAGAATTTGGTAAAAACTATGTTCTTCTTGTACCTCATGGGGCAGAAGAAGATGCAGAAGGTGAAGTTGAAATTCAAGCTTACTCATTCACTGAAAATGAAGATGGTACTGAAGGCGATTTACAACCAATCCCAGAAGATTCAGATGCTGAATGGGATATGATTGAAGAAGTTTTCAATAGCTTCCTTGATGAAAATGAATAAGACAAGAAGTTGAGATAGGTACTTGAGGTGCTTATCTCAACTTTTTTAGTTTGTCGGAGACATTTTTCTTTTGTTACGAATATTCTTTTGAAAGGAGACTATTTATGGGACTAACAGAAGAAGAAAAAGCGTTTATGGAACGTTATGAATCCAAGTATTTGCATACTTTTAAAGAAATGTTACGCTATGCCAAGCTCTTGGAAAAATTGACGATATGCTAGTTTTTGGTTATACTAGAAAGGTAACTAGCAAGGAGACTTATCGTGAACGATACTAAAGAAATGCAAATAACTCAACGAGGGACGTATAGTCGTAGACATCGTGAGGATAGAGAGATTTATGAGTCTCTTGAAGACAGTCAATATCTACAGGAGACAGAACCAAAAGCTCCAAGACATTTTCATTTAGGCTTTACACAACACTTTCAACTATTACTTTTGAGTGTTATTGTGACTGCATTGACTGTTGTCTTGCCTTATATGACTTCTTTGGCGACAGATTATCAGCAATTTAATCTTTATGCGGGATTGATGATGGTGAAGAATCAATTACCTTATAGTGATCTTTTTACAACAGGCGGTTTTCTTTTTTATGCTGTCATTGGTCTTAGTCAGGCATGGGGAAGCCAACTGTATCTGCTTGGGATTCAATTGTTAGCACTTTATGTATCAGGAGTGACGCTTTCAAAAATCATTCTGTTTTATACGGATAGCCATGCTGCTAGTATGACTGGAGGAATAGCTTTTTATTTGGCTAATATTGTTCTTGGTTTTGGGGGGCTTTATCCTATGCAGTGGGCGGCACCATTTGTTTTGATGGGGCTTTGGTTCCTTATTCGTTATTTTGCAGGAATGACTAAGGACGAGGGTTTTATTCTTTACGGGCTTAATGCTGCCTTGGCTTTGTTTTTTGAGCCTAAGACCTTGTTATTTTGGCTGATTGCTTTTGTGCTGTTATCAGGATATAATTTGTCTCAAAAGCGTTTGGCACGTGGGTTCTATCAGAATCTTGCTATCTTTTTTGGATTGATTCTCATCATTTATACGGTGGGGTATTTCATTTTTACCCTTGAGCTTACGGTTCCTTATTTGAGACAGGTTCTGATTTATAATTTCACACATTTGGCATGGGGGGATGGTTCTCTTTGGCAGACAGTGCTTCTGCAAGTTGGGCTTGCTTTCTTATCTGGTTTACTTTTAGGGGGAGTGGTCTTTTTTGAGCACATTCGAAAAGTTAAGACAGATCAGTTGTCTCGTGTTTTACTATTTCTTAGTCTTTTGGTTTATGTGGTTTGGGCGGTCTTGTCAAAAAGCTGGGCTTTCTATCAGCTCTTGCCAGCTCTGCCATTTGGCCTAATATTAACGGTTATTAGCCTTGATGGTTTTGCCAAGCAACGTCAGATGCGTCGCAATTCACACCGTCGTCCAGAGGATGAGCGTAGCTTGTGGGGAAGCTTCCTCGTTAGCCATCTGATGGGTCCAGTGGTCTTGGTAGTGGTGGCATTAGCTCTGCCATTTTACCAAAAGATGACGCATGAGAGTTTGGATAGTGAACGGGCGGTGATTGCTAGCTATCTTAAGGAGAATACGGCTGCTGATGAGCCTGTGGTTGTCATTGATAATCGGGCAGACATTTATTTGTTAAGCAAGTGTCGTACGGCAACTCATTATCCGGTGGCTAGTCTTTATCAGGCTTCTGACAGTCGTGTCAGAGACTTTGAAGATGACTTTTTAGGTAGTCAATCAAAAATCGTTGTCGTGAATAATGCCTTGACGGTGAGCCAATCGGTCACAGAAAGTTTATCAAAACATTACACGAAATTGTCTTTAGACAATCTAGAGCATTTTACCGTTTACCAATTAAAATAAGGGTTTGATATCAATATATTGTGTTTTAAATATTTTTTGGCACAATATGTTGATTTTTTTTGTGGTAATGCTATAATAGACTTTGTTAACATTTAAAGGAAAAGAGTGTATCAGTGATGGTGATTAAAACGATTACAGTAATTAAGCGTGATGGTAGACAGGTAGCTTTTGATACGGATAAAATTTATCAGGCGCTAGTGCGAGCAAGTAATGAGATAACATCGCTGACACCTCTGATTGAAAATAAACTTGAGGGACTTGCAGCAAGTATTGTTGCAGAAATCAATGATCGCTTTCATGACAATATTAAAATTTATGAAATTCAAAATATTGTTGAACATGAGCTTTTGAAGGCTGGAGAATATGCTCTGGCTCAGGAATACATCAACTACCGTACCAAACGTGATTTTGACCGTGCCAAGGCAACGGATATTAATTTTTCAATTGATAAATTGCTTAATAAAGACCAAACGGTGGTTAATGAGAATGCCAATAAGGACAGTGATGTTTTCAATACCCAACGTGATTTGACGGCTGGTATTGTCGGTAAATCAATCGGTCTCAAAATGTTACCACCTCATGTGGCGAATGCCCATCAAAAAGGTGACATTCACTATCATGACTTGGATTATAGTCCCTATACACCAATGACCAATTGTTGTTTGATTGATTTTGAAGGGATGTTGAAAAATGGCTTCAAGATTGGAAATGCTGAGGTGGAAAGTCCGAAATCCATTCAGACAGCGACCGCTCAGATTTCTCAAATCATTGCCAATGTGGCTTCTAGTCAATACGGTGGTTGTACGGCAGATCGCATTGATGAATTTTTAGCGCCTTACGCAGAGCTTAATTACCAAAAGCATTTGAAAGATGCTGCGGAGTGGGTGGTCGAAGAGAAGCGTGAAGATTATGCCCGTCAAAAGACACAAAAAGACATCTATGATGCCATGCAATCTTTGGAGTATGAGATTAATACCTTGTTTACTTCCAATGGGCAAACACCATTTACGTCCCTAGGTTTTGGTTTGGGAACGTCTTGGTTTGAACGTGAAATTCAAAAGGCTATTCTTAATATCCGCATTAAAGGTTTGGGTCGTGAAGGTCGCACCGCGATTTTTCCAAAATTAATCTTTACGGTGAAACGTGGGCTTAATTTGGAGCCAGGGACACCAAACTATGATATTAAGCAATTGGCTTTGGAGTGTGCAACGAAACGCATGTACCCAGATATGTTGAGCTATGATAAGATTATTGAGCTTACAGGTTCTTTCAAGGCGCCAATGGGGTGTCGCTCGTTCTTGCAAGGATGGAAAGATGACAATGGCAATGATGTGACTTCTGGACGTATGAATCTAGGGGTTGTTACGGTTAATCTGCCCCGCATTGCCCTAGAGTCAGATGGTGATATTGACAAGTTTTGGGACCTTTTCCTAGAGCGTATGACTATTGCTAAGGACGCTTTGGTCTATCGTGTGGAGCGTGTCAAAGAGGCGACGCCTGCTAATGCGCCAATCCTCTATCAATATGGTGCTTTTGGACAACGTTTGGAGAAGACGGATAAGGTTGATGAACTCTTTAAAAATCGTCGTGCAACGGTATCTCTTGGTTACATTGGACTTTACGAGGTGGCAACGGTTTTCTATGGTGGCGATTGGGAGAAAAATGCTGCCGCTAAAGATTTTACGGTCGATATTGTCCGTCAGATGAAAGAATTCTGTGAAAGTTGGTCAAACGAGTACGGCTACCATTTCTCAGTTTATTCGACACCATCAGAGAGTTTGACAGACCGCTTCTGTCGTTTGGATACGGAGAAATTCGGTATTGTGGAAAACATTACGGATAAAGAGTATTACACCAATTCATTCCACTATGATGTTCGTAAGAACCCAACACCATTTGAAAAATTAGATTTTGAAAAAATCTACCCAGAAGCTGGTGCCAGCGGAGGCTTTATTCATTACTGCGAATACCCAGTCCTTCAACAAAATCCGAAGGCGCTTGAAGCTGTATGGGATTATGCTTATGATCGTGTCGGCTATTTGGGAACCAATACGCCAATTGATAAGTGCTACGCTTGCCATTTTGAAGGTGATTTTGATCCAACTGAACGTGGCTTTAAGTGTCCAAATTGTGGAAACAGTGATCCTAAGACGGTGGACGTAGTGAAGCGTACTTGTGGCTATTTAGGAAATCCGCAGGCGCGTCCGATGGTCAATGGCCGTCACAAGGAAATCTCTGCACGTGTGAAACACATGAACGGCTCAACGATTAAGGTTGAGGGAAATTGATGAGTGATATGATTGATTGGTTAGAAAAACAGTATTGTCAGACAGATATGACAGTTAAGATTTGTGAGCCAAATCCTCAGGCGGTGGACCATTTAAAGTCAATTTATCAAATTGATGAAGAATCTTTTATGGGTAATATCTTGCTTCATACAGGTGGTATAGTCGTGGAAAACTGGCTTCGAATTTATGGCAGTGGTCAGTATGATTTTGCCACCAAAAATGAAGAGTTATCAGAGTTCTCATCTCTCATAGTAGCAGAAGATGTCACAGGTGGACTGTTTGCGCAACAATCAGATGGAAAAATTCGTTATTTTTCAGCAGATGGTTTAGAGTGGGAAGATTTAGACATTTCTTACAATGAATTGATTTTATTTAGTACCAGTCCTCAAAGGATGGCTATGTTTTACAGTCACGCTAGATGGGAGGGCTGGGAGCAGGATTTGGAACAACTCCAACCTCACGAAGGAGTTAGTTATTATCCGTTTCTTTGGTCTAAAGAAAGTCAGGACGGTTTTTCAACCAAAATAGTACCGATGGCAGATATTTTTGAGCTTGAAAAGTCTTTTTTGTAAAAAATGGAAAAGCATGAAAGAAAGGAGCAGGTCATGGGAAAATATCAATTAGATTATAAGGGCATGCAGCAGGTTGAAAGGTTTCACGAGAAACATTCGACTGTAAAAAACGATAAGAAGGCGCGCGTGCAAGCGCTCTTGAAAAAAGCGACTAAGAAAAAATAAGCGAACAAGTAGGAGGCAGGTGGTGAATAGCTATCACCTGCTTTTTTGGTCTTTTGATAAGTGCAATTTGGGAGTTGGCTAGATATTTTTAGTTGACGAACATCGGATAGGAGAATAGATGAAACAGATTGGTATTGTTGGACTAGGTGGAATCTCACAGAAAGCTTACTTGCCTTATATGAGACAGTTATCGGGCATTCATTGGCATGTGTCAACCAGAAATCAAGCCGTATTGGCAGAGGTGGCAAGTTTATTTGGAGCTTGCACAACTTACGATACAGTCGAATCTTTAGCTGAGGCATCGTTAGATGGGGTCTTTATCCATGCAGCGACAGTGGCTCATGTGAGCCTTGCGCAGCTGTTTTTAGAAAAAGGAATTCCAGTCTACATGGATAAGCCTTTGACGGAGGTTTACGAGACGACCAAGGCTCTTTATGAGCTAGCGGCAGCCAACGGTACCTTTTTGATGGCAGGCTTTAACCGTCGTTTTGCGCCTAGGGTTTTGGACATGGCAGAGCAGACAGATAAGAAACGCATTGTGGTGGAGAAAAATGATGTGAACCGTCTGGGTGAGTTGCAATACAAGCTCTTTGATTTCTTTATTCATCCGTTGGACACCGCACTTTATCTAGCTGATGACAAACCGATTGCGGGACATTTCCATTATCATCTGGTTGACGGTTTATTGAGTCAGGTATCTGTTCAATTACAGACGGCTCAAGCCTCTATCGTAGCCAGCATGAACTTGCAGTCTGGAAGTCGTCGTGAAATCATGGAGGTGCAAACACCACAATTAACTTACCACTTGGAAAATTTGGATGAGTTGACGATTTTTACAGGAACGCATCAGACACGTAAAAACTTTGGTTCTTGGGATACCACACTCTACAAACGTGGGTTTGAGAGCATTATTAAGGCTTTTTTACAGGCTATTGAGACTGGAATCAATCCTGTGTCACCTGAATCCAGTTTGTTAAGTCATTGGATTTGTGATCAGATTAATCGTTCAGAAGAGCCATTTGGTGAATTGAATTTGGAGGCATTTTATGGAAATACGCAGACCGACCTTAGCTGATAAAGAAGCAGTGCTAAACCTTATGCGGGAGTTTGAAGAAACGGGTTCAGCTCACGATGGTGGTTTTTGGACTACTGAAAACTTTGATTATGACGAATGGCTAGCTGGAAATGCGGATGCGGAGATGGGGTTCAATATTCCAGAAGGCTGGGTCCCTGCGGTGCAATTTGTCGGCTTTGAAGGGGACCGTGCTGTTGGTTTTCTCAATCTGCGCTTGCGATTAAATGATTACTTACGTGAGAAAGGTGGTCATATTGGATACTCTGTCAGACCATCTGAGTGTGGCAAGGGATACGCCAAGGAAATGTTGAAACAGGGCGTCAGCGCAGCCATTTCTAAAAATATAAGGAAAATTCTAGTGACTTGTAGTGTTGACAATTCAGCTAGTCGTGCTGTTATCGTGGCGAATGGGGGTGTCCTAGAGGATACCCGTGAGGGGACAGAGCGCTACTGGATTGAGGAAGCAAGTATATAGGCATGATGGTACCTGTGTGAAAGGAGGTAGGTGATGAATAATCCTCAACCGCAAGAATGGAAGAGTGAGGAACTTAGTCAGGGGCGGATTATTGATTATAAAGCCTTTAATTTTGTTGATGGTGAAGGCGTTCGTTGTAGTCTCTATGTTGCTGGTTGTATGTTTCATTGTGAAGGCTGCTATAATGTGGCGACTTGGTCCTTCAACGCAGGCATTCCTTACACGAAAGAATTGGAAGACCAAATTATGGCAGATTTGGCTCAGCCTTATGTGCAAGGGCTGACACTTCTTGGTGGCGAGCCTTTCCTAAATACAGGGATTTTACTGCCTCTTGTCAAACGCATTCGCAGGGAATTGCCAGAGAAAGATATTTGGTCTTGGACAGGTTACACTTGGGAAGAAATGATGCTGGAGACCGATGATAAATTGGAATTGCTCCATTTGATTGATATTTTGGTGGATGGACGTTTTGATCGTACAAAAAAGAACCTCATGTTGCAATTCAGAGGTTCTTCAAATCAACGGATTATTGATGTGCAAAAGTCATTAGCACAAGGAGAGGTTGTCATCTGGGAGAGGCTAAATGATGGTCAGCAAAATTATGAGCAAGTCAGTCGAGATGAGTTGATATAAAACCTATTACGGTTAAGTCATTTTAATAAATAGTGGTCTAGTAGTGATTATCTGCTTTGCTCTATTCTATTTTCAATCACGGATAGTTTATACTCAACCAAAATCAAAATTAGCATATTGAGCAAACTTAAGAATCAATAAAGGTATCAATTTCCCATCGCTTCTTTCGCCATGGTGGTATTATAATCAAGAGTAAACTCTTGATTATAACGGACTTTTTGAGACCTAGGCTCAAAAAGTAGCAATGAAACTCCAAAGGAAGTTTTGATGTTGACTTTGTCAACTCTATTTCCCACCTCAAAATGCCCCCCAAATCTTTTGAGCGTCCGCACCTTTTAAGAAAGAAGCAAAAAAGTAATTTTTGATTTTTGACAAGTATTAAAGATATCTATAAATCATAAAATTCCCTACCATGATGTTTTAAAAACGTTGATGGTTGGGAATTTTTATGTGTTAAATTTTAATCAAGTATAAGCCATTTTTTAATGTGTAGATTTCTTACTATCTTCAAAAGGGAGCTAATTGACTTGAGGATTAAAGAACTCGTATGTCACATTTTAGAATAAGAAGCCAAATGACATCCAGTTTTCAGCAGTCGCTTGATTAGAATCAGTAGCAAGTTTTTGGGTGTCTTTGAAGATAGTTGAGTTATCCGCTGCTGGTGTTGTGCTAGCTGTAGGTTTGTTTGAGACTGTTCCAAACATAGCTTGGGAGCTGAATAAGAACCCTACACCAAGGATAGCCAATTTTGCGAGTTTTTTACTTTGACGAGTAGTAGTCATGATTTTGTCTCCTTATGTACTGTAGTGAGTGTCAGGATATTGTCAAGTCTATTTGATGATAGAAATTTCTTAAGACATTGTTCTATTCCTTATGGAAAGTTCTAAAATGAAGTTAGCCACCTAAGGGTATCAAAAAACATCTCAGAGAGATATAATTGTAATCACCACAACAACAATTAGAAAGATTCTGAGATGCAAAACTATTATACACCAAAAAGTA
>NZ_RCVM01000022.1 GCF_003686955.1 Streptococcus hillyeri | reverse complement strand
AACAGTAATCAAGAAATTTAAAAGGTCTTCCATAACAAAATCCTCCACTTTTATTATAGCGAAGGATTTTGAATTCATCCATGAAAGTCTTTTCTGTAAGCCATATTTTCTTCATGCGTTTGTCGTGGGTCATCTTTACTCGCTTTTCGTAATATCTTCCTTCATTTCATCAATATTAAATTTTGCAAATAGATATTTTCTGTCTTGGACTGGGAAACGTTGATCTAATTGGTCTACTGGTCCAACTTCGACAATACCTTCTTGAATCACAAAATCCATGACATGACCTCCAAAGCTAAGGTCATCTGATAAGAAATGCAAATGATAACCAGCAACACTTACACCATGGAACATTTCAGGTGTCCAGATACCAACAATCGTTCCAACAATATCTTCTTGTTCATGTTCTGGTTGACTGGTAGCCACTTCAGAAAATTTGCGATGAGAACTTGATTTTGGAATCATTCGTACATGCATTTTACGAAACATGCCGTGAATTTTGATAGAACGAAAAAGATTTTCACCATCATAATAGGATTCAATGCGTTTCTCTAATTCTTTATCGGTCATTTCAAACCGTTGTTTAAAAATGACTTCTGCCTGATGAGGCACCACTGCTGCATAAGGCACTTTAACATAATCTGGCACTTCTACAACATGAACCTGACCATCCGTTGATTTGGCTTGATAGGCTTTGCCATCTAAGACAATTAATTCACCATCAATCGAATCCAAGGTACCGATTCCCAAAGTTCCATGTTCTAAAAGCTCCCCTATGGTCAAAGAACCATCATAAAGCCCTGCCATCAGAGCTCCTAAGGTATTGTATTGAAATAATCTTATCGGTTCTGACACTAGAGTTCCTCCTTAAAACTAAGCATATTGATATCATCAGGAACCATTTCAAGGTAACGATTCACAATCTGCTTCGCTTCATCACGGTAACCAAATTCTCTCAAAAGATAGGCATAATCTTGTAGGAACTCTGGATTCTCTGATAAGTCACCTGCAATTTCTTGGTAGAGCTCAAAGGCTTCCGTTTCTTGTTCCAGTTCGTGATAAGCCTTAGCAATATTCCACTTAGTAAGGACCATTTCAAGGTCTTCTGACTGGAGAGCAACAACCTCTTCATAGCGTTCTTCTTCTAAATATAAGGTTGATAAACGGAGCAACACTTCTTCAAGATCCTCTGATAAGTCTTTAGCTGACAAAAGATAGGATTCTGCAGCTTTTCGATCGTGTGTCTCATAAGACAATTGCGAAGCTAAAAGCAGTAACTGGCTATCGAATTCATTTTTGGTTAACCCTTGCTGGACCAATCGCAGAGCTTCTTCTGATTTATGTTCAGCCCTAAGGGACAGTGCATAAACATATTCATACCCTGCAAAATCTGGGTTCATGGTGTCCAACTGTTTAAAATACAGATTAGCTTTTTGATACTCTTCCTGATCATACAAAATTACACCTAGTTCAAAGGCAACAGAATCATCATACTCAATTTCTAGTGTTTTTTCCAAAAATTCAATAGCTGCTTCAAATTTACCAAGTTTGGCATAGGAACGACCAATTCTTTGATACGTTGATACTCCAGTGGTTTCTAGAATGTCACGATTATCTAATTTGGCATAATAAGCAATAGCTTCTTTGTAATTATCTAATTCATATTCAAGCTCTGCTATTCCAAAAATAACCAAAGGCTCATCTGTCAAATCAGCAGCTAGGAGAAGTTTATCTCTTGCCACATCTGTTAACCCCTCCATCTGATAGAGATCAGCCATAACTAGAAGTGCAGAGAGGTAATCTTCACTCTCTGCTGAAATAGCATCAAGATAGAGAAAGGCTGCTTCCATATCACCGTCTTCAGCTGCAATCTGAGCAAGATTCACATTCACTTCAGGATAATCTCCTTTTAGTTTGTCATAAATCTTTTTAGCTTGTGGGAAAAATCCAATAGATTCAAGGTATTCTGCCAATTCTAATAAAACATCTTGGGGATCATTATCAAGCGCTCTTTGAAAATATTTTTCCACACGAACGAGGTCCTGAGCTTGCAGTGACGCTAACATTTTCTCACTATTTAGCATGTTCATCTCCTTCAACAATTGGTTGTGTCTCTACTTCTTCATACAAGCCACTAACACCCTTGTACCATTCAAAAATCTCTGCAAGAACAACCTTTGCTGCTGCATAGACTGGAATACCAAGAAATACTCCCCACACACCAAAAGCCGAACCAGAAACCAAAAGGATAAACATGATGGTAATAGGGTGAATATTGAGCTTGCTTCCAAGAACCAATGGCGTTACAAAACGTCCCTCGATGGTCTGTTCAATCGTAAAGACCACCGCAACCTTAATTAACATTAATGGCCCTTCTACCAGTGCTAAAATCACAACAGGTACCATTGCTAAGAAACTTCCTAGGTATGGAATCATATTTAAAAATCCCGCAGTAATCCCAAAAGTTACGGCGTAAGGTAACCCAATAATGGTAAAGAGAATAGAAAACATGATCCCAACTACTAAAGCAACGGTCACTTGCCCTTGCACGTAGCCTGACAATTGTGCATTGACATTGTGCAAAATTCTTGCCGTTGTTTCTCTCATAGTAGTTGGTAAAAACTTCACAAATCCATCTTTCATTGTGTCTCCATCTCGGAGCATGTAAAAAATGATGAATGGAGAGATGATAATGGCAACCGTTACACGGGCTACAGCGCCAGCAAAATTTCCAGCCCAGTCAACAGCATTCTTAGAAAAGGTTTGCGCAAATTCAAGTGCTTTTCCAGAGAAATCTGTTACTAAACCCTCTAATTGTGGACGGAATTGTGCCAAACGATCATCCTTCAAAATTAAGGTAACCTGGTCTTCGACATCCCTGATATAATTAGGAAGATTTGTAATAAAGGCTGTCAACTGTGTCTCAATCATTGGAACCAGCGCAGCAATTGCCCAAATCAAAAAGAGAATAAGTCCGAGAAATACAACTGCAATGGCTGATACACGTCCAAAATTCTTCCCTTCCAACCAGTCTACAGCTGGCTTAAGAAGATAGTAAACAAGGGCTGACATCACCAAAGGGAGACTCACAACCGCTAAAAATGAAAAAATCGGAGTCAATAAGGAACTGATGTGACTGAACACCCAAATATTCAAAAAGACCAGCAACATCACTAACAGGACTGTCACACCCTGATTATTTAGAAACCAGCGAAAAAACCAACTAAGCGAAAATTTGTTATCGTCTTTCATAAATGCTCTCCAAGACTCTTCTATATTTTTGTAGTTGTTGTGCTAGTTATTCCATCAGCAGACGAATGAGCCTCACCATCGTAAATGATGGTTATCGGATGACTTTTTAACTAGAACAACAAGGATTTTTTATTATTAACCATTATACCAAAATCAGAGCAAAAAATCACCGATTAGGGTGACTTTAAGCTGATAAAATTAAGCTGTGGAGAAACAGAGTTTATTTCTTGCTATTCGGATAAAAAACAACCTGACTCTCTCTCAAAACGTTTCCACCATAGGTCATTTTAGCAGAGAAAAATGGCTCATCGTTTAAAATCCACTTGAACATCTCGTAATCGCCTTCCCATGTTGGCTTTGATAGCACCTGATCATAAGGAACCCATTCTAATGTCCCTTCAGCACAGTCTTCTAATAACTGACCAGTAAATGCCGTCACCTTAAAAACATAAGTATACCAATCCGTATCAGGCGTAAAGTTTGGAAAAGTTACAATCCCACGAAGTTCCATCTCCTCAACAGTCAAACCCGTTTCTTCAAAAACTTCCCGTTTGGCGCAGTCCTCTGGGCTCTCACCTCTCTCCAATTTTCCCCCGACAGAAATCCACTTTCCCTCATGAACATCATTTGACTTCTTATTGCGATGCAAGAGTAAAAATTCTTTCCCGTTATCAATGTAACAAATCGTTGCTAATTTCATACTGTCTCCTTTTTCATCCTATTATAGCAAAAGTAAAACTATTAAGCTAAAAACTTTCAAAAAATGATTGTTTATGGTTTAATGAAAGTATCAAAAAAGAAAGGGGTTCCACTATGAATCCACAAGACCTATTTAACCAAGTAAAAGAAATGATTGAAAAACGCGATTTTTCAGCAGCGCTTGACTTCGTCAACGACCAAAAAGATAACCTCGGAGAATACTTCGAACAAGCTAAAACCCTCATCGAAGGCGCTCAAGGTGCTGACGGTATCCTCGATAAAGTTAAAGGGCTATTTGGCGGTAAATAATCTTATCAGAGACTGACGTTGTTTCAGTCTTTTTTGATATCAAAAAAAGCCAGGATTTTCTCCTAGCTGTCACTACTTTTCATCAATAACCAAGCGGACTTTTTTACCTGATACTGGTACCGAATAGACAATCGCTCGAATCGCTGTAATCGTACGTCCTTTTTTACCAATAATACGACCGATATCTTGTTGGTCTAAATTAAGGTGATATTCCAAAAATTCTGGAGTATCTTCAATTTTAATAGTCAATTTATCTGGTTGTGAAATCAAGGGTTTCACAATAGCGATAATGAGGTTTTCGATGGTATCCATAGGCTTTTAGTCACTCACTTATTTTATTTTGAAAATTTTTGTTCGTGGAATTTCTTCATAACACCAGCTTTTGAAAGGATGTTACGAACTGTGTCAGATGGTTGTGCACCTTTAGCCAACCAGTCAAGAACGCGATCTTCTTTAACTGTGATTTGGTTTTCTGCAACAAGTGGGTTGTAAGTACCAACAGTTTCGATGAAACGACCATCACGTGGTGCACGTGAGTCTGCAACGTTAATACGGTAGAAAGGTTTTTTCTTAGAACCCATACGAGTCAAACGGATTTTTACTGCCATTTTAGATAAATCTCTTTTCTTTATTTTATTATGGTTAATAGCAGAGCTACTAACTTACTTTATTTAGTATACCATATAAAAAAGAGATGTCAAGAAAAAAACTTGACACCTTTAAAAATTTTAATCTTTTTTAGCATTTTTTAAAACAACTTCTCCAACCACTGTCCACCGTAAATCCAAAAGTAACTGTAAGTTACAATAGAAATTGGCTTACAAATCAAAATAATTCTAATAAATTTACGGTAGGACATGCTAGAGAGACCAGTCACCATAACCATGACATCAGCTGGTGCCATCGGGGATAACATATTGAGGATGAAAAAGCGTTCGTAGGTTTTTGAACTCAGGTGCTTCTCATATTTAATGAGGTGCTTTTCATCCACAAAAAGTAAGATGAAGGGGCGACCGTATTCTTTGACTAACCAGAACAAAATCAACGACCCCAGAGATAAACTAACATAATTTAAAAAGAGTCCCCACCAAAATTCAAAGGCCATAAAGCCGATAACCGTTGTCACCCCTCCTGGGATGATTGGAACTATTACTTGAATCACTTGAATAAGGAAAAAACTAATGCTTCCAAAGATCATATGATCTTTAATTAGCTCAGCCAAAGCATCTGGATTTTCAAAGACCTTCAATCCTCGGATAAGGTAAGCCACTAAAACGACTGATAAAACCAGCGCCAAGACACCTACAATTTTAACAATCTTTTGATAAATCTGATAACGTTTTGGATTAATTTCTTTACTCATAACGTAAGGCCTCAATCGGATCTAATTTACTTGCTTTATTGGCCGGTAACAATCCAAAGAAAATACCAATACCTGCTGAGAAGGTTATCGCAATCCCTGCAACATCAAGAGACACCGTGGCATTAGATAATTGCAGAGCATTTCCTGCCGCACCTACGGCTAAATAAGCTAGACCAAGCCCTATTAGACCACCTAAAACGGTTAGCACAACTGCTTCAATAAGGAATTGCGTAAGGATTTTTCCTCGTGTTGCTCCCAAAGCCTTACGAAGACCAATTTCCCTTGTTCTTTCTGTCACAGATACCAACATGATATTCATCACGCCGATACCCCCTACCAATAATGAGATACCAGCAATTGAGCCGATAACCGTTGTCATGATACCAAACTGAGTGTTAATCTCATTAAGAATTTCCGTCGTATCCGCTACCGTATACTCCCCATCTTTCACTTGAGAGAGACGTGTTAAATAAGCGCCAGCTTTTTTACCTAAATCCTGACTAAGGGTAACATCATTGACATGGAAATAAATCATAGCATTTTCTTTGGTTCCAAATTCATGAGCTACCTGTGTATTGGTCATCACAGCAGTTCCTGTTAAACCTGCTATTCCAATACTTGATGTCTCTGTTTTAAAAACCCCAACGACAAGATAATCTTTATTTCCCAGATTAACCACCTTATTTAAGGCAGTATCGTACTTTCCTTTACCAAATAAATCATCAGCCATCACAGTATCTAACATGATAATGCGTGAAAAATTCTGATAATCAGCATCTCGAAAGGCTCTCCCTGCAACAATTTCGTATTCTTTAACAGAGAAATACTGGCTACTAACACCAGTAACCATGGCATTATCAACAGTCTTTTTACCGTAAGAAATGGTACCACCTGCACTATTTGTAGTGAAGTAAGAATCAATTCCTTCTGTATTATCTACAATTTCTTGTAACCATTCATTTTTGACAGTGACATCATTCAGACTTCCGCCGTAAAAGGCTGCATAGGGATCTTCTTCAGCATCAGCTGGTTGAAAATAGAGCTGAATCGTTTTCTGATCTCCAGTAAAACTGTCAGCTACGCTAGCTTGCATTGCATTTCCAAGCCCCATGATAATCACAACGGCTGCCACACCGATAATAATTCCCAACATGGTTAAGATAGACCGCATTTTATGGCTAAGGACAGAGCTAATTGCAAATTTCCAATTTTCCATAACCCCTCCTAATCTATTCTGACACTTTCGGTCGTGTCAGCAGTAATCTCACCGTCACGAATCACAATTTTTCGAGTCGCATAATCAGCTATTTCAGGTTCGTGAGTGACCATGATAATAGTCTTGCCTTCACGATTGAGTTGTGTCAAAAGATCCATAATTTGGTTTCCCGTCTTAGTATCAAGTGCCCCAGTTGGCTCATCAGCTAAGATAATGGATGGGCTGTTGACTAAGGCTCTTGCGATGGCGACCCGCTGCTTTTGACCTCCAGAAAGTTCTGAAGGAAGGTGTTTGCGACGTTCACCGAGTTCTACTTTTTCAAGAAAAGCTTGCGCTAATTCACGACGTTTGCTCACGCCTACTCCAGCATAAATCAAGGGAAGTTCTACATTTTCTTGTGCCGTTAATTTAGACAATAAGAAAAATTGTTGAAAGACAAAGCCAATCTCATCATTTCTGACCTGCGCTAATTTTTTCTCACCCAATTCCTCAACAGCTGTCCCAGATAAATGATAGGTGCCAGACGTTGGACGATCCAAGAGACCGATGATATTCATAAGAGTTGACTTACCTGAACCAGATGGCCCCATGATGGCTACAAATTCTCCTTCATGGACGGTCAAATCAATCCCCTTCAAAACTTGCAACTCCTCATCACCATTACGATAAGACTTGGTAATACCTGACAAGGACATCAATTCTTTTTGATCACTTGTCACTAGAAGTCACCTCAGTTTCTGTAAACGGCTTGGTATCCTCTAATTTCTGATTAGCTTTAAGCGAGTCATCTGGATTAGCAATGACGGTTTGACCTGCTGTTAGTCCTGATAAGACTTCTTGAGAAACAGCGTCTGCTTCTCCTACTTTAACTTCAATTTTAGAAGCTTTTTTACTTTGACCATCAAAAGCCCAAACATATGATTTATCACCATCGGTCACAACCGCAGTCAATGGCACTAATAAACTCTTTTGGTCATTGACGACTTCGACAGATACTGAGAAGCCTTGTTTTAATTCAGCTAGGTCGCTCGTAATTTCAGCCTTATAAGCGTAGCTTGCGCCAGATGTCGCATTAGCGGCGTTTGCAGGACTGGTATTTTGTGAAGGATAATTCGAAATATAGGTAATCTTCCCTGTCCATTCTTTATCTGGATAGACTTTAGATTTCAATTTTACAGCTTGACCAACTTTAATATTGGCTAAGTCATATTCTGTCAAACTACCTTCAACTTGTAATTTCCCTTCACTGGTGACGTGCACAAGAACTTGGCTTTCCTTGGCTGATGGGTCGATGTTATTGTTAATTTCAACAACAGTTCCTTCAACATCGCTGAGCAAAACTGTTTCATTTAGCGCAGCTTGAGCCTTAGCTACTTGAGCTTCAGCTGAAGCATAGGCTTCATACAAGGTCTGCAACTGATTTTGATATTCTGCGTTTGCTTGTTCCGTAGGATTAACAGTGACTGTTTCACCAGTTTTCTCATCGGTAGTAGACACAGCTTGTGGGAGTCCATAAGTGGTTAACTGATTGATGTCACGACCAACTTTATTAAGGGCACGAGCAGCTTCGTCGTAAGCTGCTTGGGCAGTGGTGGTATCGTATTGGACCAATTGTTGACCAGCTGTAATTTTATCTCCCACAGCAACAGTTACTGTAGCCCCTGTTCCCTTACTAGGATCATAGTACACATATTGTTCAGCTTGAGCTTTGACAGTACCAGATAAAAGCGTGGTTGACGCTAAGGTTCCTTCAGTCACTGCAGTCGTCTGATAAACCACATTTTCTTTAGCTCCGCTTGTCCCTGTAGAAGCTATATAAGCGTATCCTCCAGCAGTTAGAACAACCAAGCTAGCTACGCCTCCAATGATCGTCTTCTTATTCCAAAATCCCTTTTTATCTTTTTTACGTGCCATAACTTTTTCTTTCTATGTATTTATTATGTAATACAATGATATCTTTAAACTCAAAACTTGTCAAGCTTCAACTGTATTCAGTATACAATTTTGAAAAAAATATACGCTTACAGTTTTGTAAGAAAGAGGTTAGGAAAAAGCTTCCCAACCTCCATTTTATCTATAAAACTATTAATTAACCAAAGAAAGCTAAAAGCGCACCCGCTGCGATACCAGAACCAATCACACCTGCCACATTTGGCCCCATGGCGTGCATCAAAAGGAAATTACTTGGATCTTCTTCTTGACCAACCTTTTGTACCACACGCGCAGCCATTGGTACCGCAGAAACGCCTGCCGCACCAATCATTGGATTGATTTTTTTACCAGACAAGCGGTACATCACTTTTCCGAAAAGTACACCACCGGCTGTACCAATAGAAAAGGCTAACAGTCCAAGAGCAATAATTTTCAACGTTGTTACTGACAAGAATAGCTCTGCATTTGCCTTAGCACCGACCGTTAATCCAAGGATAATTGTCACACAATACATGAGCGTATTTTGTAAATTATCAACAATCTTTGGAACAATCTTAATCTCACGAACCAAGTTACCTAACATGAGACAGCCGACTAAAGTTGTCGCACTTGGTACCATGAGGCTAACAAAAATCGTAACGACGATTGGGAAGATAATTTTTTCCGTTTGAGAAACAGGGCGTGCTTGAACCATCTTCGTTTTGCGTTCTTCCTCTGTGGTCAAAGCTCGAATAATCGGTGGTTGAATAATTGGTACCAAAGCCATGTAAGAATAAGCTGCCAAGGCAATGGTGGCAAGTAAATCAGGTGCCAAACGTGTTGTCACATAAATAGCTGTCGGTCCATCGGCACCTCCAATAATTCCTACAGAAGCAGCTTCTTGCGGTGTCATGCCAAATACAATCGCTAAGAAGAAAGCTGCAAAGATGCCAAGCTGCGCTGCACCTCCAAGGAGAATAGTCTTTGGATTGGCAATCAATGGTCCGAAATCTGTTGATGCCCCAAGGCAAAGGAAAATCAGTGGTGGATAAATCCCTAGATTAGTCCCTTGATACAGATAATAGAGAAGGCCACCGGGATTCCCACCCTCTGGATGTGCCATAAGTCCTCCCAAAGGTAAATTGACCAACAAAATACCAAAGGCAATCGGAACCATCAAATAAGGTTCATATTCTTTTTTTATTCCTAAATAAAGAAAGACCAAAGCCAGAGCTATCATGACCATGTGTTGCCATGTCATATTAGCAAATCCAGAGGTTTCAATCATTTGATTGATTACTTCTAACATAGGCGCCTCCTAAAATGCTAAGAGCGCTTGGTCTGATTCAACCGCTTGATTTGGCGTCACCAATACTTGAGACACTGTTGCATCAGCTGGGGCGAGGATTTCATTTTCCATCTTCATCGCTTCCAAAATAGCAACCACCTCACCTTTTTTAACAGCTTGCCCTGCTTGCACTTTAATGGCCAAAACAGTTCCTGCCATCGGTGCCTTGAGGACATCGCCAGTTGTAGCGACTGGTGCAGGTGAAGGTTCTGCCTTCGGAGCTGGACTAGATGTTGCTACCGTCTCTCCTTCCGCTAACTCACGTAATGTTACCTCGTAGACTTGACCATTTACCGTTACTTCATATTTCATCTAAATTATCCTTTCTTTTACCACATGTCATTTAAAGCCACTTACTTCTTGACAACATTTGCCACTTCAAAACGTTTACCGCTTTCCTTTTTAGAAGCAAAAGCTAGCGCTGTTAAAACAGCAACCTTAGCCAGCTCATCTTCTTCTACCAAAGCAAGTCCCGTTTGCGCTGGCGCTGCTGCCACAGGTGACTGAGTTGGTTGTTCCATCTGTTCCGCAATTGGTGTCGGTCTCCCTAAAATCTTACCAGTTAACTGCATCATTAACATGATTCCTAGTAAGCAGATAAATACCAGTCCCATCGAAACAACCGTTACTTGTAAAATATCAATCAGTGAATAAGTCATCTTTCCTCCTTACACCACATAGCCCGTCACACGAATTACTTCATCTTTAGGAGCGTATTTTTTTGTTAAAAAGTCCTTGGCAACATTTGGGAAAAGAGCATAAATCAGCACATCTTCGTCAGATTTAGCCAACTCACCAATTTCCTCACGGAGTTTATTTAACTCTGGTTCTAAGCGATCTGCAGGACGTCCTGAATAAATCTCAGCCTCCCCAATAATTGATTTAGCAAACTCTGGATCAACTGGAACAGGAGATTTTCCATATTCGCCAACAAGATATTGTTTGACCTCTTTGGAAACCATCTTATAGCGCTCACCAAGTATAATATTCATAGCTGCCTGAGTTCCCACAATTTGACTCATCGGAGTAACGAGAGGTGGGTATCCCATATCTTTTCTAACTTTAGGAACCTCTGCCAATACCTGATCAAGTTTGCTTTCTGCACCAGCTTGTTTCAATTGTGACAACATATTTGATAGCATACCACCAGGAACTTGATAAATCAAGGTCCTAGGATCTGCAAAAAGAAGTGTCGGGCTCATCGTGCCGTTATCGAGGTACCTCTGACGAACAGTCCTCATATAAACAGCAATTTCTTCCATCAGTTTTTCATCTAGTGAAACATCATATCCCTCATCTTTAAGGGCAAGATAAAGTGACTCTGTCGCAGGTTGAGACGTTCCTCCTGAAAATGGTGATAGGGCCGTATCAATACGATCAACACCAGCTTCAACCGCTGCATGGTAAGTCATCTCAGAAATCCCACTGGTTGCATGAGTGTGTAAAATAATCGGAAGAGTTGTTACCGACTTCATGCCACCGATCAAATCCTTGGCGTCCTTAGGTGTCAATACCCCTGCCATATCCTTGATACAAATCGAATCTGCTCCCATAGCCACCATCTGTTTGGTCAACGCTATATAATAGTCAACAGTATGGACTGGACTGGTTGTATAAGAAATGCAAAGCTGAGCCTCTTTACCAGTTCGTTTAACAGCATCCAAAGCTCGCTGTAAATTTCGTGTATCGTTTAGGGCATCAAAAATTCGAAAAACATCAATCCCATTTTCAGCAGATAGTTCCACAAACTTATCCACCACATCATCTGAGTAATGGCGATAGCCTAAAAGATTTTGTCCCCTAAGTAACATTTGTAGCTTGGTATTAGGAAGATTTTTCTTTAATGTCCGTAGCCTCTCCCACGGATCTTCATTTAAAAAGCGTAAACAAGCATCAAATGTGGCACCTCCCCAACATTCGAGTGAATAATAGCCAACCCTATCTAATAACGGTAAAACTGGCAGCATATCCTCTATAGACAAACGCGTCGCCATCAAGCTCTGATGGGCATCACGCAACAAGGTTTCTGTAATCGCAACTGACTTCATAGAAACTCCCTTCTATTTTTCATCGATTTAAAGCTATTTTCATTATATCACAATCTCAAAGAAAACGATTACAAAATTTTGCAGATATAAAAAGAACTGATTACTCAGTCCTCTTTATATTTCTTAAAATAGCATTGAAATTAGGGTTAGAATTGCTAAACCACCTTGTTTTAAAATAATTGCTTTATCACTGGTAAGACCACCATAAATGGCAACTAAGATGACGTAAACCATCAAAAGAATCAACCACTGTATACTTGGTAAAATAAACAATGCAACGATAATCAAGACAGCAATTAAGCCATTGTAAACACCTTGATTTTTAAACAATGTATTGACCGACGGACGCTCCAACTCTTCTTTTTCCATGTTAAAAACGCGTGATGTTGCAGCTGATGTGGTCGCAAGCGTCTCAAGGTAAAAAATATAGAAAAATTCTAAGGCAACTAAGGTGCCTAAAATAATTGTTATAATTGACATTTTTCTCCTCCTATTTCAAGGTTGCTTATCAAATAAAGTTAGATATTCCCCATAGCCCTTTTCTTCAAGCTGATGATAAGGAATAAATTGCAGAGCTGCTGAGTTGATACAGTAACGTAGCCCTCCTGCTTCCTGAGGACCGTCGTTAAAGACATGACCCAAATGGGACTGGGCACCACGACTTCTCACCTCAACACGTCTCATGTGATGTGACCGGTCATCATGATTTGTAACCATTCGATTTTCAATCGGTTTAGTAAAAGCTGGCCAACCACAGCCTGAATTGTATTTATCCAACGATGAAAACAGCGCTTCTCCGCTGACCACATCAACATAAATACCTTTTTCAAAAAAATCATCGTACCGACCTGTAAAAGCACGCTCAGTACCTGCATTTTGCGTCACTTCAAAAGCCAAGTCTCCAATACGTTGACGAAGTTCTTCTCTAGTTTCAGCCATTTTTTACACCTCAATATCTGTTATGCAAATATTGTTATATTCTAGACCTTTTAACGTTCAGTGTCAAGGTATAAACATTTTGATTAAAAGATATTGACAATAAATAAGCGAGAGTGGGACAAAAATCGTTAAATCGTCAAAAAATGACGATTTCGATTTTCCTCGCTCTCTGGTTTCTAAGCTCAGGCTGAAACTGTCCAGTGGACTGTTTGAGGTGGACACTTGAAAATGAAGAAGTGTCCAGTTGGAAACCTCCAATCAACCACTGCGCCAATCTGTCATTACTATCAAAAAGAGAAAGTTGAGATATTTGTCTCAACCTCCTTTTGATTGTTCATTCTAATTTCCTGTATCACCAGAAGTCGGTGATGCAGGTTCACCAATACTAGAATCCGTATCTCCTGAATCTGGAACTATTTGAGGAGAGTCAATACCGCCAGTTTCCAATCCTTGATTGTCAACATTTTCGACTGGTGGTGTCTCAGCAGAATTATCACTGCTATTTTGATTCTCTTGTGGGATAGGAATTTCCGTCACCGCATCGCTATTGGTAGACTCTTGCGGGTGAGCTTCAAGTTCACCTTTTACCTTATTGATACGCACTTGCAAGGTTGCTTGAAGTTCGGTATCCGTTAGTTTATCAACTGCTTCTTGGGCAAGGATAAGGTTTTCAGATGACTTATTTTGCTCAAGATGATTGACAGTTTCTTCTGCTTGGCTTTTGAGCTTGTCATCTTCCATCTTTTTAGCTAGACGCTCTTTTACCACATTGATACGCTTCTGAAGTTTTATCTTGATATCACTCTCTTTTAGGTAATCGACAGCATGTTGTGCCTTTGTGACATTCTCATCAGTCATATCTTGTTCAAGTGCTTTAACTGCTTCTTCCGCAGCGGTTAGTTGTTTATTTTTAGAAGTTCGACTAACTCTTTCTTCGATGATAATCCGCTGTGCTTCAAGTTGTGAATGGCGGTAACGAAAGAGAGCTAAAATTGCCACGATTAAGAGTAAAATCCCTATCATAGCCCAAATGTGATTGTTCTTATTCTTATCCATGACTGCCTCCAAATTGTCAGGCTACCATTTCAATGGTTTTCTGACAATTAATGTTATTACTCTCCTAAAATGCTGGCTATTTTTGTGTTGATAAGGTCAATCGCAACAAGGTTAGTCACACCTTCTGGGATGACAATATCAGCGTAGCGCTTGGTTGGCTCAATAAATTGGTGATACATCGGCTTCACGACGCTAGTGTATTGCTCAATAATGCTATCCAAGCTACGTCCACGTTCAACCATATCACGCTTGATACGACGAATAATACGAATATCATCATCTGTGTCCACAAAAATTTTAATGTCCATTAAATCACGAAGGCGCTTATCTTCCATGACCAAAATGCCTTCAATGATAAAGACATCTTGAGGTTCCTGACGATACGTTTCCTTACTGCGAGTGTGTTGCGTATAGTCATAAATGGGAATATCCACTGGACGCCCCGCAATCAATTCCTTTAATTGCTCAATCATAAAATCCGTATCAAAAGCTAAAGGATGGTCGTAGTTGGTTTTCACACGTTCTTCGAAGGTCAAGTGGTCTTGATTTTTATAGTAAGAATCGTGTTCAATCATGGCAATCTTTTCATCTGGAAAATTAGCTAAGATGGCATGTGACACACTTGTTTTACCACCACCAGAACCACCAGTTACGCCAATAATAATAGGTTTTTTACGCATTGTACTACACAGAGAAAATCAGAAACACGTTTTCTAACTTATCTGCCCTTTCTTCTTTTCTAAATTCTAAAATTTGCATTCTCACTATTTTACCATATTTCATGCTATAATGGAAAATAAGAAGAATAAAAAAGGATATATTATGCATCAACATTTTCCAACGATTTGGCAAGAACAATTACAAACACTTGGTTTTTCAGAATTAACACCTATTCAAGAACAAGCCTTTGACCCTATTTTTTCTGGTAAAAATATTCTAGGTATCAGTCCAACAGGAACTGGCAAAACCTTGGCCTATCTATTACCAGCTCTGCAAACATTAACGCCCAAAAAATCTCAGCAATTACTTATTCTGGCTCCAAATACTGAATTAGCTGGTCAAATTTTTGAAGTGACAAAAGAATGGGCAGAGCCAATCGGACTAACTGCTCAGCTATTTCTCTCAGGCTCAAGCCAAAAACGTCAAATTGAACGCCTCAAAAAAGGGCCCGAAATTCTGATTGGAACACCAGGGCGTATTTTCGAGCTGATTAAACTCAAGAAAATCAAAATGATGAACGTGAACACGATTATTCTAGATGAATTTGACGAGCTCTTGAGTGATAGCCAATATCATTTTGTCAAAAGCATCACATCTTATGTGCCGCGTGACCATCAAATGATTTACATGTCCGCAACCAATAAAGTTGATAACACTGCTTTGGTTGAGAATACTGAAATTCTGGATTTATCGGACCAAAAATTAGACACTATCAGCCACTTCTATATTCAGGTTGAAAAGCGTGACCGTTTAGACTTGCTGCGTAAGTTTTCAAATATTCCTGATTTTCGTGGGCTTGTTTTCTTTAATAGCCTCTCTGATTTGGGAGCTACTGAGGAACGTCTACAATTTGTCGAAAGCTCTGCTGTCTCATTAGCTAGTGACGTTAATGTCAAATTCCGTAAAGTGATTTTAGAGAAGTTTAAAAATCACGAGATTTCTCTACTACTTGGAACAGACTTAGTTGCCCGTGGTATTGATATTGATCGTCTTGAAACAGTTATCAATTTTGAAGTCCCTCGTGACAAAGAAACCTATACGCACCGTGCTGGTCGTACAGGACGTATGGGAAAAACTGGAAATGTCATCACCCTTGTCACCCACCCAGAAGACCTCAAAAAACTGAAGAAATTTGCCAAAGTTTCAGAAGTTTATTTAAAAAATCAAACCCTACATCAAAAATAAGTGAATGAAACACACAAAAGAGGAGACCCGGTCAGAAACCTAATCTCCTCTTTTTTCTATCTCTTTAATAAATATGATGTATCCCACAATAAAACATCCTTAATCACTTTTAGCCGACTTATTCCTGTGCAGACTAAAATGATCTGGTACAGGATCATCTCCACCTTCTGTAAAAGGGTGGCAACGCAAAATCCTTGCCACACCCATAAGAACGCCTTTTAGTCCGTGCTTGTCAATAGCTTCTATCATGTATTGAGAACAGGTTGGACGATAGCGACAAGAAGCAGGAAATACTGGTGAAATGAACCGCTGATAAAATCTAACAGGAGCTATAAGGAGCTTTTTCATTTTGTCTTTGTGGTCGCAGCATTATGAAGCTGGCTGATTTCTTTTTTATTAAGACGGCGTGCTTCACCGGGACGAAGACCTGTTAAATCAAGTGTCCCAAATTTGGTACGAGACAATTTATCAACAAGTAACCCACAAGCTTCAAACATTTTTTTGACTTGGTGGTTGCGCCCTTCGTGGATGGTCAATTCAACAACTGAACGATTTTTTTCAGGATCAACCTTGATAATATTGTAACGCGCAGGCTTTGTTTTCTTACCATCAATCACCACACCACGAGTCAATGGACGAAGATTTTCTTTAGTAGCTAAGCCTTTGACACGAGCTAAATAAACCTTGTCAATCTCATTTCGAGGGTGGATCATTTTATCTGTAAAATCACCATCATTGGTCAAAATCAGAACACCTGACGTGTCCCAGTCTAGACGACCTACTGGATAGATGCGCTCCTTAACTTGTGGAAGAAAATCTAAAACCGTTTTTCTCCCTTTATCGTCACTCACGCTTGAAATCACACCTTTTGGTTTGTTGAGTAGGTAGTAGACCTTTTCTTCATTGTAGATAGGGCTTCCTTCTACCTCAACTTTATCGCCAGATTTAACGGTGGTTGCCAACTCACGGACAACTTCTCCATTGATGGTCACAAGACCAGCCTTGATCAATTCTTCCGCCTTACGACGGCTAGCAACACCCGCATGGGCAATGTATTTATTAATGCGCATATTCTTTTTCGAGGGTCTCCCCTCGCTCCTTTTCTACTAACTCACGTCTGTAATATGTATTTTAGTTTTTCGATAAATGATGTCGGACAGGGCAGCTTTTTTAGAAAGGGATTAGAGACTATCATTTCTATCAATCTCTCTTTCTCACTTTCACTATGCTTGTAGGACGTTCTACAATACCACTTTTCCTGTCTCCATCTTACGCCATATCTGTTTCTGTGTCAAAGAGAGTGACTTCTTCATTTTGAAGTTGGATGCTAGAGACATCTGGAAGCTCTTCTAAGCGATTAATCCCCATATAGTCTAAGAAATAATCTGTCGTGACATAGAGGTTAGGACGGCCAAGAACTTCTTTTTTACCGTCCTCACGAATCAAATCAAAGGCTTGAAGCTTGGTAATGGCGCCGCTTGAATTGACACCGCGTATCTCATCAACTTCAACACGCGTAATAGGTTGCTTGTAGGCAATAATCGACAGTACCTCAAGACTGGCACGAGACAAACTTTGATTGATGGGCGTGCTAGAGTAAAGACGCAGAATCTCAGCATGTCGCTCCTTCGTCAATAATTTATAGGTTTTTCCCGTCTCGACAAGACAAAGGGCAGAATCATCATCAGCTGTGTATTTTTCTGCTAATTTTTCCAATTGTTGGGACAAAGCTGACGCAGAAAGTTGGGTCAACTCAGCCAACTGTCTCAAACTGAGGCCATCTTCTCCTGCTACAAAGAGCAAAGCTTCTATACTCGCTAAATGGCTCATCCCTCTCCTCCATTAAAATCATCTGGTGAAATTGCAACCGAAGGATAATGAGGCAAACTTCCCAAATCCACATCGAGTGGCAAGTCATAGACGGCTAGATAATCATTGGGATATTGCGTGGTGAACTCTGCCATTTTGTTTGAAATAACATTTTCATCTTCTGAAGCATAGAGGACTTCTACTACTGCCTCCGTTGGTTCTGCAAAAGCATGTACAATAATCTTAAGCATCTTCCCCTCCTTTGGTCAAAATGATTTCCCCAAAATTTTCATCCTGTGACACAAGAACCTTCTGCACCTTAATCAGCTCCAGAGTGGCAAGAAAAATCGTAATCACTTCTTGTTTATCAGTCGCTTGGTCAAAAAGTTCTGACAAGTGCAATTGGCTTTTTTGCGCCAGCTTTTCTTCAACAAAGACCATTAAGTCTTCGATACGATAATCATCACGCGCAATCGTCGTGTGACTATTACGAATTTCCGCCTGCTTCTTAGCCATAATCTGAGAAAAGGCTAAAAACAAGTCAATGGCTGTTCGGTCATGATTGAGGGTCACATCGTCATAGATGAGTTCTTGTTTTGGTTTTGAAAAATGCTGCGCCCGAACATCATGCTGCACTGCCAACTCTTGACTGAGAAGCTTGTATTTGCGATATTCTTCAATCTGGCTAAGCAAATCAAGTTCAGGATCATCAGCTTCTGGCTCTGCTTCCACAATTTTAGGGAGCAATTTGCGACTTTTAATCAACATCAGCTGGCTAGCCATCAACATGTACTCACCAGCCACCTCCAAACGCATCGCCTGCAAGGTCTCAATGTAAGCTAAATATTGTTCGATAACCTCCACAATCGGGACATCATAGATATCCATTTCGTATTTAGAAACCAGATGGAGCAAGAGGTCCAATGGTCCTTCAAAATCTTTTAGTTTAATGTCCATGTTTATAGTATTTTTCTAAGGTGGTCGTGTTTTTCAATCCTAATTTTTTAGCCAATTCTAAAATAGGAACTCCTGCTGCTTGTTCTCTTAACATATACTGCTCACGTAATTTTTGAGCAGTCAATTCCACCAAGTCAAGGCTTTTCAGATAATGAGATAATTTTGTAAAAAACCATTGACGGGTGTAGGGTTTACCAGAGTTTTCAAAAAGGTACTTCTGATTGGTTTCCCAATTAAGATAAGGCAGCAATTTTTCACTAATGGCTAAAATTCGTACCGCACCAGATTTTTTTAGCGTTATGATCTGAAATTCCTTATCAATTTTCGACACCTGAAGTTCTGCAATTTCACTAGGTGTTAGACCCAGTTCTAATATCAAAAGCGCAATCAGCTGACCTGTTAAATCGTCTGTTTCGTGATAGAGACAATCTAACTCTAGTAAGGTACTCACCCTAGTCTGAGCCAGAGGCTTCTTGGCAACTTTTAATTTGTAAAAACGATCAAGATGACCTTTTTCGTAGAGGTAATACAAAAATTGATTCACACTGGAAAGTTTTCGTTTTTGCGCTGACGGTTTCAAATCGCTCAATTTTTCTTGATAGAGGCGCAAGCTATAATCATCAGGGGTGCCTTTGATTTCTTGAAGAAATTGTTCAAGATCATACTGATAAGACTTTCTAGAATTTTGCGCCAGCTTTTTCTCAGATAAAAAATCAGTAATATAAGGAATAAAATCAGTCATTTGGATGAATCGTATAATCCTTCGTAAAATTATGGAGAAGACTGTTGACCGCTTTTAAAATCGACTTGCGTGTGATAATGCCCACAAAGGTTTGCTCAGCATCAAGCACTGGCAAAAAGGGGAAATCAACCAATTTATGAAGCACTTCTGTCACATCTGCATTGATTGACACCGTAGGAATCTTGCTATTTGCCATATGGGCAATATCGGTCTGTGCCATCTCCCAGTCTTGTAAACCATTCTCAGCCTGATACTTCATGATATCTGAAAGAGAAATGGTTCCCACGTATTTTTTCTCCTTCGTAATGACAGGAACGCGGGAAAAGCCATTACTAGCAAGAAGTAAGAGCACGTGGTCGGCATTGTGAGTATCCACAAAAATAGCAACCTCTTCAGCAGGTGTCAAATAAGTGTTCAACTGCCCTTTTAAAAAAATTTCAAATTCTTTTGCAATCATCGTGAAAATTCCTCTGATAACCCTTCAAATCGTGTGTGGTCAAGACGGTAGAAATCAACGGCAATCTTATCATCTGTGACCATCACTTTGGCATAAAGCTTCTCTGACACTTCCCCACGAGGCTGTAAAACAGAACCTGGATTGATAAAGACTGTCTTGCCATTTTGCCAAGCAGCTGCACGGTGCAAGTGACCGTACAAACAGATATCTGCCTCAGCTTCTTGGGCAAATAAATCTAAGCGGTCCCACATAAAGTTGATATGATAAAGGTGACCGTGGGTTTGAGCAATGGTTACATTTGGAAAACGTGTCACACGACTGTCCTCGTAACCAGAATCGTAATCACAGTTCCCACGAACGACTGAAATGCCATCCCAGATGCTATCTTTAGATTCTAGTTCAGAATCACCATTATGAAAAATAGCATCTACCTTTCCAAGATAGTGGGACTTGATATTCTCCACAACTTGCCTATCGCCGTGAGAATCACTCATAACAATTAACGTGTATTCAGCCATGATGGAAAGACCTCCATGAGTTTTTTGACCGCTAAACCGCGGTGCGATTGTTCATTTTTTTCGTCAGAAGAAAGCTGCGCAGCTGTTCGTCCTGATTCACCGACTAGAAAGAGAGGATCATAGCCAAAACCATTTTCCCCTTGTGGCTGCACGCCTATATAGCCTGGCCACTCAGCTTCAACTACTAAAGATTCCTTATCTGGACTTGCTACCACCAAGCAACAATGAAATTGAGCGCTTCTGTCTTTTAGCTCAAATACCATTTGTAATTCATGTAACAACTTGGCATTATTTTTTTCATCTGTCGCATCTGGTCCAGAAAAACGAGCTGACCAAACACCAGGAAGACCACCTAAAACATCCACTTTAAGCCCTGAATCATCTGCTAAAACCATCTTACCTGTCAGCTTAGCAATTGTCTCAGCCTTCAAACGGGCATTCTCTTCAAAGGTCATACCAGTTTCTGCAACATCTGGTAAGTCTGGGTAATCATTAAGGTTTTCCACCGTAATCCCCATTTTTTCAAAGAATTTACGAAACTCCTTAGTCTTACCTTCATTTTTTGTAGCAATTAACAGGGTATCACCAAAACCTGTTTCGGATTGACCAAAAAAGTCAGTTAGACTCACACCAGTCTTTGGCAAATAAACCGAGTACAGTTTTTCCCCTTCAATAATGAGAACAGTCCCCTTATGATGAACGGCTCTAAATTGACGATTATTTAAGTCATTTAAAATCTCTAGGGCAAACTGAATCAGCCGAACGTCTGATTGCAATTTGATTACTTCAATAGCAACACATTGATTAAACTCATCTTCATACCTTGGTGCAATCAATTGATCTAACTGATGCCCCAACTGAGAAATCTCTTGCTCTCTCCCACCCTCTCCAAAACTGGAAAATATATTGGCAAAAGAACCTTTTCCGATAAACCAATTATTGTCATCTTTATATTCATAAATTTTTTCTGTCATAAATCTACATGCTCCACATGAATAGTTTGCCCTAGCCAATTTTCAGCAATTTCTCGAAAAGAGGCGACGCTTGCGGTGGTAAAAAAGCGGTGCTTCTCCAACGCGACTTCGCGGCTATGATTGAGTTGAAAATAATTAAGAAGAACAGATATGTCCCGAATGCACTCTGCTCCGCTATCAATTAGTTTAACCTGATCCCCCATCACATTTTGGATAATAGGGCGTAAAAGAGGATAATGGGTACACCCTAAAATTAAGGTGTCAACTTTTCCCACTAAGGGAGCTAAGGTTTCATAGACCACCTTCTTAGCAAGACTAGAATTTGCCTCATTTGATTCAACAATAGGGGCAAATTTCGGACAGGAAAGACTTGTTACTGTCATTTGAGGCGAGAGCTGATTAATCTTTTCCCGATAAATGTCTGATTTAATGGTCATCGGTGTTCCAATGACACCAATCTTACCTGAGGTTGTTGACTTAATCGCTGCGCTTGATCCTGGTAAAATCACACCAATAACAGGAATATCAAGAGCTTCCTTAACCTCTTCCCAAGCAACTGCTGTCGCTGTATTACAGGCAAAAACAATCATCTTAACATTCTTAGTTAATAGAAAATTCACCAATTCCCAAGTGTATTCCCTAATTTGCTCTGCCGGTCTAGGACCATACGGAGCCCTTGCTGAATCTCCAATATAAACAATTTCTTCGTGAGGTAGCTGACGCATGAGCTCACGCACTACAGTCAAGCCACCTACACCCGAATCTAAAAAACCAATTGGTCGATTATCCATATACACTTTCCTAATGTTGTAATGGTGTCTCTGAACAGTTCCTATTTTATGATGCAAACAGGAAGGTTGCAAAAACACACTTTACGAATTTACTTTTATGTTGCTATGAGTGCTACAGTTTCTAATGGCCTTATAACTTAGCTAAACACTCTTTTATAAGCAAAGAAAGGGAACGGGAATACTTTCCCACTCCCTATCCTTTATTTTTTCTTGTTGCTTACTGCTGCTTTTGAGTGTTTGATGATGTTACGGTAGGCTTGTTGAACTTTAGCCTCACTTGGTTTTTGTCCCATTTGGCTCATCATTTCACGAACAGCATTGACATCTAAACGTGGATTTTCAGCAAATTCTTTTTCAACTTGCTTACGTAGGATGTAAGCACCTGCAAACAATCCGCCCACAAAGGCAACAATGACTAATAAAATCCAAAGAAATGTACTCATGATAATTCCTATTCTCTCTAAATGTTTTTACTGGATTATTATAACATTTTCCATGTCAAATGACAATGAGAAAAAGTCGTTCTCATCGGATACCAATTCCATTTTTCCCCAAGAGCTATCAGATGACTGTCCCTTTAAGGTTAAGCTAGGCTTGCAACAGCTGCAGTTCTTCTTTTTTCTTACGATAGGCAAAATAAAGCTGCGCAGCCATTGGCACCCAAAGGAGCGGTTCACAGAGAATAACACCTAAATACCCTAAACGAGGAATGATGACCACCACAAACAGAATTTTCCCAAATAGCTCAATGAAACTAGAAATCAAGGGCAACCTCTTTAAACCTAGGCCCTGCAAACTATTTCTCAAGATAAATAGCAGACCAAGTATTGGGTAAAATGGCGTAGTCAATCGAAGATAAAGCTGAGAAGCTGATAGCAGTTCCACCTGTCTTGACCCAGAAATTAAGGTGGTTAAAGATTCACCCGCAACATACAGAACTAAAAAGGCAAAAACTGCCCAGATAACAACAAGGACTGAGGCTCTTTTAACACCTTTTCTAATTCTGTCATACTGCTTGGCACCCAGATTTTGTGACGCAAAGGTCGCCATAGCAGATGCCGTTGCTGTCATTGGCATGATAAAGAAAGCTTGAATACGACGCGCAGTTACCTGAGCTCCTATAATATAAACCCCGAAACCATTAATTGCCGTTTGCAAGATGACCGTTCCAATGGATACGATTGAAAACATTAAGCCCATTGACAAACCTTGACCCAACATATCCCTATAGAGGGTTTTATCCACTTCAAAATGCCTCTTTTCAGGAATCAGCACTCTGCGTTTCTGATAAATGTAGCCCCAACAAAGAATTGTTGACAAAGCTTGCGCAATCAAGGTTGCAACCCCTGCCCCACGGATTCCCAATTGAAATTGCCCAACAAAAAGCAAGTCTAAACCAATGTTAAGAAGGGCAGAAAAAACCAAGATATAGAGAGCTGTCAAACTATCTCCAATCGCACGTAAGAGGGCCGCTCCAAGATTATAGGAAACCGTGATAACTAACCCAGATAAAATAAGGATAATATAGCTGAAAGCTTGATTAAGAATGCTCTCAGGTGTTCCTAACAATTTCAATAGGGGTAGTAAACCAAACCAACCAACAAGGGTGAAAACAAGTGACACCCCTAGGGATATCGTTACAGCTACTGCTACTGATTTTTTGAGCATTTCTTCATCTTTAGCACCGAAATAGCGAGCAATGACGATTCCCATACCATTTGTAATTCCGATGGTAAATCCCACAATCAATTCAAAAACTGAAGCGGTTGACCCTACAGCCGCTAGGGCATTTTCACCTAAAAAGTTTCCCACAATCATCGTATCAGCGGTGTTGTAGAGTTGTTGAAAAATATTAGAAATCATAATCGGCCAAGCGAAGGCTAAAATGACTTTTAACACAGAACCTTTGGTCAAATCAAGACCTGAATGTTTCATAATTTATGCACCAAGAGATAATCATTACGCTTCTAACGATTGTCTCTTATTCAATCTTCGTAATAACTAAAATTGAACTTTCCTTTCGTCCTTAGAGTAAGTATAAGCTATCCTGTACGTATAAAAACCACGTTAACACGCGGTTTTAAAGTCATTTCTCGAAATCGAATCCATAAAGAGTGGCAAAGTAATCTTCTGGGGTTTCCGCACGGCGAATCAGTCTCGCTGTTCCATCTTCTTGATAGAGAATTTCTGCTGAGCGTAATCTGGCATTGTATTGATACCCCATTGAGAAACCGTGGGCTCCCGTGTCGTGAATCACTAGTGTGTCTCCCACACGAACCTCTGGCAATTCACGTTGTTTGGCAAATTTATCGTTGTTTTCACAGAGAGAACCGACCACATCAACGGTTTCAAGTTTACCATTAGGATTGGTTATATTGGTAATGTGATGGTAAGAGCCATACATTGCAGGGCGCAGCAAATTCACAGCTGAGGCGTCAACACCCACATAGTCTCGGTAGGTTTTCTTACGGTGCACCGCTTTTGTCACCAAAAGACCATGAGGGGCAAGCATAAAACGGCCTAGCTCTGTGAAGATTTTGACCTCACCTAGGTCCTCAGGAACCAAGACCTCTTCGTAAACACGGCGAACGCCGTCACCAATCACAGCAATGTCATTTGGCATTTCTTCTGGACGATAGTTGACACCAATACCACCTGAGAGATTGATAAAATCAAGATTAATGCCAACCTCATGCTTAATCTCAACCGCTAGCTCAAACAACTGCTTCGCCAAAACTGGATAGTAATCGTTGGTTACTGTGTTTGAAGCCAAGAAAGAATGGATGCCAAAGGTTTTAACACCAGCAGCTTTCAAGTCTTTAAATCCTTGAATGAGCTGAGCGTGGGTCATCCCGAACTTAGACTCTTCTGGGTTGTCCATGATATCTGTTCCAAGCGTAAACACACCACCAGGATTGTAACGAAGAGAGACAGTTTCTGGCAGACCGACCGTTTCCTTAACAAAGTCAATCATTTCGTAGGCGTCAAGGTTAATGGTTGCACCAATTTCTTTGGCATAAGCATACTCACTTGCAGGTGTATTATTTGATGAGAACATGATATCGGTAAAGCCCATTTTATGGCTCATCAAGAGCTCAACACCTGTTGCACAATCCACTCCACAATTTTCCTCTTGTAAAATCTTGAGAATAGCTGGTGTTGGAGTCGCCTTGACCGCAAAATATTCCTTAAATCCTTTGTTCCAAGAAAAGGCCTTATTCAAGGCACGCGCCTTTTCACGAATGCCTTTTTCATCATAAAGATGAAAAGGAGTTGGAAAGTTTTCTGTGATTTTATCTAATTCAGTCGCTGAAATAAAGGGAATCTTCATTTTTTTCCTCGAATTTTCAAAATATTATGACTATTGTATCACGAAACATCTCTTATGGCTAGTGGAACCTTAAAAAGAAGTTTATTTTTTACTTGAGCAATCGCTACGCTATGTTGGTTACTATCGTCACTTGATTAGAAATAGAGTGAAAGAAAAGGGTTAACTGATGGCATTATTTTGTATCATTCCATTTAATTGGTATCCTCATTTTAATTCATTCTCCGATGCTTTTTTATATGAGTAACACTAAAAGGTAATAAACACCTTGTTTGTCACAAAGTCTTTATTACCTTTTTTAATGTCTTATCTTTCCAATCAATGAGTTTCTCTAGGAGAACAGAGCATTTATACCACTCTTATCCAGATTATTCACCTTTATGTCTAATGGTAAAGCCATTGTTTGATTTAGATGATTTCTTGTACTCATTATTACGGCGTGATTTACCTTTGAAATCGCTACGTCCGTTGCCATCATGGGTATCACGACGTTCACGGCGTTTCCCACCACGGTAGTCATCACGGTCATCACGACGGCGATCGTGTCCTCCGCGACGGTCATTATCACGACCATTGCGATTACGATTTCCACGACCATTTTTACCAGAATTTTTATTGCCGTGACCACCACCAACATATTTAAATGGTAATGGTTTTTCACGTGCAATCTCAACTTCAGGCATGGTATCTGGGTCTTGTACCGTTAAGCTAAGGATGTAAAGCGCCAATTCCTCTGGTGTAAATTTTTGTGCCAACTTAACCGCATCACCTTTGAATTTTTCAAAGTTTGCACGGATATTCTCGTCAGCGAAGTCACGTTCGATTTTCTTAAGAGCTACTTTTTTCTTAGCTTGGAAAGCCTCTTCTGCTGTCGCTGGTTTCAAACCAGTCATGCGCTTTTTCGTTAAGTTTTCAATGATAGCCAAGTAACCCATCTCATTTGGTGAGACAAAAGTAATTGATTGACCAGATTTACCCGCACGGCCTGTACGTCCGATACGGTGAACATAACTTTCTGGATCTTGTGGGATATCGTAGTTGTAAACGTGTGTAACACCTGAAATGTCCAAACCACGCGCTGCTACGTCTGTTGCTACTAAGATATCAATCTGATCGTTTTTAAAGTCACGAATAACACGCAGACGTTTATTTTGATCAAGGTCACCGTGAATACCTTCTGCACGGAAACCACGTAATTTCAAACCACGTGTCAATTCATCAACACGGCGTTTTGTACGACCAAACACAATTGATAGCTCAGGTTGATCAACGTCCATCAGACGTGTCATGGTATCAAATTTTTCTTGCTCTTTCACACGAACATAATACTGATCCACATTAACATTAGTCAATTCTTTAGCCTTGATTTTAACGTGCTCAGGATTTTTCATGAACTTAATCCCAATTTGTTTGATTGGCTCTGGCATCGTTGCTGAAAATAGCAGGGTTTGACGTTCTTCTGGAACACGGCTAATAATCGCCTCAATATCTTCCAAGAAGCCCATGTTCAACATTTCATCAGCCTCATCAAGAATCAACGTCTCAACATCTTGCAATTTTAAAGCTTTGCGCTTAATCAAGTCAAGTAAACGCCCTGGTGTTCCTACAACGATGTGAGCGCCTGATTTGAGGGCTTTAATTTGCTTCTCAATACTTGAGCCGCCGTAAACAGAACGCACTTTGACACCTTTATCACGTCCAAATCGGAAGAGTTCTTCTTGAGATTGAACAGCCAACTCACGTGTTGGGGCAATAACGAGCGCTTGAATAGTGTTTTCTGCTGTGCGAATTTTATTTAAGGTTGGTAAACCAAAAGCAGCTGTCTTACCAGTTCCCGTTTGGGCTTGACCAATGACATCTTTTCCTTCAAGAGCGAGTGGAATGGTCAACTCTTGGATTGGAGATGGGGTTTCAAAACCAGCAGTAACAACAGCTGATTGAATATCAGCAGATAAGTTTAATTCAGTAAATTTCAATTGTTTCTCTTTTCTAAAAAACGGTGCGAAGCCGTCTTATATCACTTATTTTGTGCAGACCAACTCTGCACGGTTTGTCGTTTTGATTAACAACTTATCTAGTGTAACACAATCACTTCTAAAATGATAGGAAAGTGCCATATTTTTTTCATAAAGGTAATTTCCCAAAGTAATTTCCACTTTAGCTTTCGAAGTGGAAATTAGTCTAAAACGGATTTTTATGGTGGAATTAAGTCTGAGACGTTTGTGTTAGAAATGAGTCCTTACTATGACAAAATATAA
>NZ_RCVM01000021.1 GCF_003686955.1 Streptococcus hillyeri | reverse complement strand
AACAGTAATCAAGAAATTTAAAAGGTCTTCCATAACAAAATCCTCCACTTTTATTATAGCGAAGGATTTTGAATTCATCCATGAAAGTCTTTTCTGTAAGCCATATTTTCTTCATGCGTTTGTCGTGCCAAAATGAGATGTTCGGATATTTCTTAACCTTATCTAGATTTTTCTGAGTTAGGTAAAATTTGACTCACAATCAAATGATTTTCTTCTTTAATACGATTTCCAAGAATAACCGCATAGAGTGGTCCTACAAAAAGCAAGGTGTACCAGGCATGACACAATAGACTAAGCCCTATCAATTCTGGAGCAATATTTAAAAAGTAATTAGGATGTTTAACAACTCGGAAAAGCCAATGGTCATTAAATTGGTGATTATTAGCAATCATGAGCTTGACTGTCCAAATATCTGACAATAAGCGAACAACGACAACTAGCATAATAAATGCAAAGAAAAGCAATCCTAATCCTAAAAGGCTAATGCTATCAAGTGCCGTCCGACGCAAGTAAGCCTCAATAAAGCAACCTAGATAAAACATGATGTGAGCAATCGTTAAACGCTTAGTATTTTCCACGCCATACTCTACACCGCCATTAGCCAAAATAGCAGCTTCATTTTTCTTTGAAATTTTTAAAAACGCTAAACGCAGTACAAACACTGCTCCAACAATCATTAAAATCACGTGTTTCTCCTTTATTATATTATTAATCATTTCTCATCAGGGAATTCAGTTTCACAAATGGTACACCCCTATCTTACCAAGTTAAAGTTATGGTATTGTCACACTTGGGTAAGTTACTTAAAAACAAAGAAGCTGAAAAAAATATTTTCAGCCTCTTGTTTCTTAGGAATAGTGACAGTTTACCTAACGCTAACCTTTACATTAACGGCGACGTTTCATCACATAAGCTACGAGTGATAGAATACCTGCTACTCCTAAAGCTGACATCATAATTGAGATGAGACTTGTCTCTTCTGAGTTTGTTCTAGGAAGTTGATTACTTCTACGAGATGGTGTCATCTTACGCGCGATACCATGTGTTACTTTTGGTTCTTTTTGATTAGCATTTGATTTTGGTGCCACTTCTGAACGTTTCTGCTCTTGTTTCATGTGCTCTTTGGGTTCTGATTTTTGTTCCACCTTATCGTCACCTTTTGGCGTTGATTTGTCAGATGATTTTGTATCATTCATCGCTTGCTTATAGAAAATCGCATACACGCTAAAGTGAGTGACTCCGAAGCTGACAGTGCCATTAGCATTAAGTGTAAATGGTAAGCTTTCTTTCATATCATCTAGCACATAGTAAACCTTATCAACGATTCCATTGGCTGGTGCTGTTACAGTAACAGGACCTGTTGGTTGAACAAGTTCCCCTTTAGCATCCACAAGGGTAATGTCATAGCTATCAGATGGTGCTTGACCAAGAATAGCAGCTCTCATTGGCACGACACGAACACCTACAGCACCATTGAAATCTTTTTTCTTCGCAGATACAGAAACTTTTGTCGCTGGGTCTTGGAAGGTGATGATTTGGTTTGAATCATCTTGCTGAGAGTCATTCATATCCTGAGTTTTAGGGGCTTCTTCTTGTTGACGAAGATCTTCATGCTTATCTTGTGAAAGATTCATACTACGTGATACAATATCCTTCAATTTAGCTGTTGCATCAGACACAATCTTCTGAACATCTGCCTTGCTTGAAGCCTCACGGATGGCAGCTACTGCTTTCACGATACTTTCTTTTAATTCAGCTTTCAATTCAGGAGTTTTGAGACTATCATAGTGCATTCCTGCTTGTGCTTTTAATTTCACTGTTTCGTCTAACTTGAATGTGTGCAAAGCTTTGCGTTCTTCTTCTTGTTGACGAAGTTCCTCAGCCTTAAGAGATTCTTCAGCTTTACGCTCTTGCTCTTTGCGTGCTTCTTCGGCCTTGCGTTCTTGCTCTTTGCGCTCTTCTTCTTTTTGACGTTTTAAATCTTCTTGTTTACGCAAGTTTTCTTTTGTGCGTTTCTCTGCCTCTTTAACGATAGCATTGATTTTTTCTTTAGTCTTCGCAACAATAATTTCAACTTCTTTTTTATCTTTTGCTGATGCAATCTTCTCCTTAGCTTCTTTAACTAGGTTTCTTACCTCTGATTTTTGTTTTTCATCAGTTATTTCACCACCTCTGATATGAGACTGCGCATCTAATAATAACATTTTCTCTTGCTCTGATTTAAAGTTATCAAGAGCTTGTTGGGCTTGTATTTCTGTTTGGGTAGTTGTCGCTTCTTGCTCTTTTTTAGCATTAACAACTTCTTCTTGTTTAGCAACAGCAGATTGAGCTTCAGACAAAGAAGGAGAGCTAATTGTTCCATTTGAAGGAACTTCTGCCACATAGATATTTTTATTGTTGTCTTTTGGTAATGCAACACTTGCCAGGTATGAGGTAGATTTCAATTTTTCTTTATCAAGCAAATCAGAGTCATCTGTAACAATCCCAACCGATACCTTACTTGTATCTACACGATCAGTTTGGTTAGCACTAACAACTGTCGGAGGTAATATACCGCCAACAAGGGCTACTGATAGCACCGTGGCTCCTACGCTGACCCATATTTTTTTGCGTTTAATCATTTTTACACGATATGCTGAATTTTCTTGTTTCATTATTATTATTATTTTCCTTTCTGAGATATCATGCATAATATCCTTTATTCTATCATTCTACCCCGTTTGACTATTATTTCAATAGGATTTCGACGATTTTGCCTAAAGATTGGATTATCTTAATGTTAGCTAAATGTTCTTAATGTTATCTTAATAATGAGAGAGAGGTTCTTTCCATCGCTATGTTAAAAGGCTGGACAGTTACCCAACCTTTTATCGTTATTTTGTCTCCTCAAAAAGATTAGCGACGGCGTTTCACCACATAGGCTACAAGCGATAGAATACCCGCTACTCCTAGAATTGACATCATAACTGAGAGGAGACTTGTCTCCAATGAGTTTGTTCTAGGAAGATTCGTAGCTCTACGAGATGGTGTCATCTTACGCGCGATACCATGTGTTACTTTTGGTTCTTTTTGATTAGCATTTGATTTTGGGGCCTCTTCTGAACGTTTCTGCTCTTGTTTCATGTGCTCTTTGGGTTCTGATTTTTGTTCCACCTTATCGTCACATTTTGGCGTTGATGTGTCAGATGATTTTGAATCATTCATCGCTTGCTTATAGAAAATCGCATACACGCTAAAGTGAGTGACTCCGAAGCTGACAGTGCCATTTGAATTTTGTACAAATGGTAGACTTTCTTTCATCTCACCTAAAACGTAGTAAACCTTATCTACAATTCCTTTGGTTGGGGCTGTTACAACAACAGGACCCGATGGTTGAATCGTTTCACCCTTAGTATCCACAAGAACAATATCATAAGATTCAGAAACTGGTGTTCCTAGGCTTGGTGTTTGCATTGGTACAACACGAATACCTGCTACTTCTTTGAGATGTTTTTTCTTACCAGATACCGTTACCCTTGTCTCTGTATCTGTAAAGCTGATGATTTGGTTTGAATCATCTAGCTGAGGATCATTCATATCCTGAGGTTTAGGGGCATCCTCTTGTTTACGCAACTCGTCTTGCTTGCGTTGCTCCTCTTGTTTGCGCAATTCGTCTTGACGTTCTTGCTCTTTACGCAATTCTTCTTTACGCAATTCTTCTTTACGCAATTCTTCTTTACGTAATTCTTCTTTGCGTAATTCTTCTTTACGTAGTTCTTCTTTACGTAGTTCTTCTTTACGTAGTTCTTCTTTACGTAGTTCTTCTTTACGTAGTTCTTCTTTACGTAGTTCTTCTTTACGTAGTTCTTCTCTGCGGATTCTCTCTTTGAGTTCTTGCTCTCTGCGTGTTTTTTCAGCTTGGAATTTAACTTCCTGTTGAACAATCTCTTGTATTTTGCCCTTAGCTGTATTAAAGATTTTTTGAATTTGCTCTGTGGTTTGAGCCTTATCTATGTCTTTTTTAGCTATTTGAACGAGCTTAAGCACTTCAGTTTTACGTTTAATATCTTTTATTTCACCACCCAAAACTTGAGGATATGCTTCAGTTTCTAATAGTTTTTTCTGAGTATCTTTATAAGTTGAAAGTTCTTCTTTCTGACGATTAACTTCTAATTGGACAATCTCTTTGATTTTTGCTTTAGCAATATCATAGATTTTTTTAGCATCTTCTTTATTTTGGGCATTATCTATTTCTTTTTTAGCTTCCTCAACTATTTTGCGAACAGCTGCTATCCGGTCGGGATCTTTTATCTCGCTATCATCTCCTTTAATATGGGATCTAGCTTCTGTAGTTAGGAATGTTTTGTGATCGTTCTTATATTTGGAAAGCTCTGCTTTACGCAATTCTTCTTGAGCTTGTTTTTTCTGATTATCATCCTCTTCTTCTAAAGATTTAAGTTGTTCTTTCAAATCAGCTATTGCTGTTTTGAGAACACGATAGACATCATGTGATACATTTTCCCCTTTTGTTTCAAATGTCTCTTTACCTAAGCTATAAACAACTTTTGACTCTTCCCCTGCTTCATACTCCAAAAGATCTTCTTTTAATTTTTCAAATTTTTCTTGTAAATCTTTTACTTTCTCGCTTAGACTACCCTGATCTTCTGGCTTATTAAGCAATAACGAATCCAGCTCAATAAAAAGATAATAATTTCCTAAATCAGCTAGCTCTGTTTTTATATCTTCAACTTTTTGTTGTAATTGTTCATAACCACCATTTGTCTCTTTTTCAAATGAATCAAAATCAAGTTTTTTCTTAGATTCGGTAGAAGGAAGAAGCGACTGTACCTCGTCATTAAATTGACTTAATTCATCAAAACTATTCTTTTGAACTTTCTTAAAGTTTTCGGTATCTTTTTTGATAATAGCTTCCAGTTCAATCTTAATATTTTTAATTTGATCATAAAAATCAATCGTTCGTGATAAGACTTTTCGGCTATCGTGTGCAGTTTTCTGAAGAATTTCAATTACTTTAGGAATTTGATTATCCTCAAAAGCAAATCCAAAATCATAGTTCTCTTTTATATCTTTTAATTCATTATAAAATTGTTTTACTTTTTTCTGAGCCACAGATTCATTTGAATCATCAAGTATATAATCTTTGAAGGTCTTATTTATGTCTTCAAAGAACTGTTCTACTTCTTTTTAGACTCCTTAAATCTTAAGGTATCTAACTGAACCTTATAATCTCTTTTAATCTTCTCACTGTTATTTCTAGCTGCATCCGCAATCTTCAAAATCATATGTTCATAAACAGAATTTTCGTAGTATCGAATCAGAGCTTCCTTGTAATTATATCTTAATTGTTCATTAGGGATTTTCTCATCATATTCATCAAGTTTTTCCAAATCTATCAAGCTCTCATCTTCACGAGCTAAACGATTAGAACCCGGATATTGTGTATTTATCAAATCGGTGATAGATTGAATATCTTTTCTGACCACTCTTTCCTTTGCATCTTTAAGATTAGTATAATGCTGAGTAATTGGTGAAAGAAGATTTTCTATTTCATTTTTGTGAGCATAAGATGACACACTTCTTCTTGACCGAACTTGTGGTCTCGCTTTTTCTTCTGTTGCATCCAAACTGCGTTTTGTCTCTCTGTCTTGTTTTGGATGTTGTTTAAAATACTCTTCCCACTCTTTTTTATTATTTGACATGGAATAAAGATCCCACCCTAGGACACCTGTTGTATTAGGGCCTTGTCCTTCGATATTCTTATGTGTTGATAAGCGAATGGTATTTTCTGAATCAGCATTCACATCATATCTGATCATACCAACTTTTTTGCCACCATCAAGTTTAACTTCTTTATCATTAGAGTCAGTGATGTAGATTGCCTTTACAAGACCATCTTTATCAAAATCAGCACCCCACAGTGACACAATATGTCCCATGCCTGTTTCGCCAATACCGTAAGATATACCAAGTGCTTTATTGTCTTTAATATATTCTCGAATCTTACTTGAGAAGTGTTTCAAATCCCATTGGCCTTTTTTAAAGGTCTCCACCGCAACAGTTACCTTATCTCCAAGGACCTTATTGAAAAGATTAACCGTTGATGGAGTTTCCAAAGTTCGTTCACTCCAATTTATGTAGGACCTATTATTGTTATAAGGGTAACCATTTAAGAACAGATTGACTAAGCGCTCTGGAATCAAGGTAGTATTTGTAAATTTTGTTCTGATATAATCAAATAGCCCACTTTGGTCTGTATCTCTATCATACTTGTACAAATCTCTACTTGTAAAAGTCTGATTATTTATTGTAAATGTCCCATTTTTATCGTCTTGCTTTAGATATTCATTGATTGATTCTTTATTTTGTTCTACCCACCAATGAAACATGTTTGAGGCAACTGCACCTGAACAAAGTTTTTCATCATGATTCAGCGACTTATTAGCGTCATAGTAGCCTGAACCAGCGTCGTAGTCTGCTGCAAAGTATTTTGAAGTAACCTTTTTATCACTATTTTCAGTTTGTATTTCCTTAAATTGGTCACGATTAATATGAACCCCCTTAACCCATAGAGTTTCGGTTATTTCCGATTTCTTTTGCTCTTTACCTAATTCTGACGTGTCTGCATCAGTAGCTTCTGCCCAGACCAGGCGTTCATTATCAGTTTGAGTAGTTGATGAAGTTTCTTCTGTAGGGCTCGATTGCAAGGTTTCTTCAACAACTTCTTCTTCACTTGTTCCAATTCCTTCTGCAATTGTAGTTGGCACTTCACTAGCTACTTCAACGTCCAATTGTTGCTGGTCATCAGCAACTTCTGTTTGAACTTGCTCTGTTCCTTCTGAATCTGCTAGAGATTTCAGTTCAAGTATGTTTTCAGTCGTAGTTGGAGAAACGATGCTACTTTCAGTTTGTCCATTAGGTACTGCTACCGTCTCATCAGCAGTTGTCATCACATTTTCAATTGCTGTTTTAGTCTCAACAGTTTGGTCTGCTCTAACAACAGTTGGCGCTAACATACCTCCAACTAGCATCAGAGATAGAAGTGTTGTCCCCACACTAACCCAAACTTTTTTCCGTTTAATCATTTTGACGCGATGCGTTGTATTCTCTTGTTTCATAATTATTTTCCTTTCTAGGTATCGTCTAAAACACCCTTTATTATCTAGTTTAATAGCTTTAGCCATTATTTCAATAGGATTTCAACGATTTTGCCTAAAGATTGGGTTATCTTAATGTTGGCTAAATATTCTTAATGTTATATTAATATTCTAGGTGTTCTGAGCATTTCCGAAGGGCGATACGACTGTTTCTAATATATAAAAAAACAGCCACAAGGGCTGCTTTTTAGTGTGAGTGCCAGATGTCTTCGTTGTACTGTTCGATGGTACGGTCAGATGAGAAGAAACCTGCTTTGGCAATGTTTTTAATGACTTTTGTCATCCAAGCGGTTTGATCTTCATAGTCAGAAAGCATTTGTTCCTTAACTGCGATATATTCTTCTAAGTCAATCAAGGTCATGAACCAGTCTTTATTGAGCAATTCTAGGTAGAGACGCTCTAAGCGTTCTTCATTTCCTAAATTAAGAAGTTTTGGATCAATAATGAAGTTAACTGCCTCTTTGATAACTGGGTGTTCATCATAGTAGTGTTTAGAAACGTAACCACTTGTTGCATAAAGGTCAATAATGGTATCTGAGTCTTTACCGAATGTGTAGATGTTTTCAGCGCCTGCTAACTCTGCAATTTCCACATTGGCACCGTCCATAGTCCCAAGGGTAAGGGCACCATTTAGCATGAATTTCATGTTCCCAGTTCCAGACGCTTCTTTTGACGCAAGAGAAATTTGCTCAGAGATATCTGTGGCTGGAATGAGTTTTTCAGCTACGGTAACATTGTAGTTTTCCACAAGGTGAACATTGAGGTATGGGCTTACTTCTGGGTCGTTGTTAATTAATTCTGACAAGCAAAGGATAAGGTGGATAATGTCTTGGGCAATGGTATAAGCTGGCGCAGCTTTACCACCAAAGATAACTGTGATTTTGCGTTTTGGAAGGTTGCCACGTTTGATTTCCAAGTATTTATGAATCACATAAAGGGCATTCATTTGTTGGCGTTTGTACTCGTGGAAACGTTTGATTTGTGTATCGATGATTGAATTTTCATCAAGCTCAATGCCTTTATTTTCTTTCAAATAACGTTTCAAAGACAATTTATTAGCGTGTTTGATTTCTGCTAACTTCGCGTGCACCGCTTTGTCATCCGCAAAAGCCAAGAGTTTTTCAAGTTTAGTAGCCTCCGTCAAATACTCATCGCCAATAAGTCCTTTGATGTAATCAGCTAAATCTTGGTTGGCAAATTCTAACCAACGGCGGAAAGTGATTCCGTTCGTTTTGTTGTTGAATTTTTCTGGGTAAAGGTCATAGAAGCCTTTAAGTTCAGAGTTTTTGAGGATTTCTGTGTGAAGGGCAGCTACACCATTGACTGACGTTGCAAAGTGAATGTCCATGTGTGCCATGTGAACTCGGTAATTTTCGTCAATGATGTGTAGGGCTACATCTGGCACTTTTTGGGCAATCATGGCGTCCAATTTTTCAATGATGGTTACCAAGTGTGGCACCACTTCATTGAGGTAGTCAAGTGGCCATTTTTCCAAAGCTTCTGCAAGGATGGTGTGGTTGGTGTAACCAACCATTTTTGAAACGACTGACACCGCTTCTTCAAAGTCAAAGCCGTGCTTTTCAGTCAAAAGACGAATCAACTCTGGAATCACCATTGATGGGTGAGTGTCGTTGATTTGTACATAAGCATACTCATGAAGGTCGTGAAGGTTTGAACCACGCTCAATCGCTTCATCAATCAAGAGCTGTGCAGCGTTTGACACCATGAAATATTGTTGGTAAATGCGGAGCAATTCACCATTTTTGTCAGAATCATCTGGGTAAAGGAAAAGGGTAAGGTTTTTCTGAATTTCAGTCTTATCAAATGAAATCCCATCTTTAATGAGACCGTAGTCAAGTCCATCAATGTCAAAAAGGTTAAGGTAGTTCTTAGTCTCTTTTTTGTAACCAAGGACATCAATACGGTCCAAACGTGATTTCAATGTGAAATCTTTGAAAGGCACATCGTAAGAAATATCTGTTGGAACCAGCCATGAATCATTTTCAATCCAGAAGTTTGCCTCTGCTTCTTGTTGGTTTTGTTTAAAGACTTGTTTGAACAAACCACAGTGATAGTTAAGGCCCACACCTTCACCATTGATTGCTAAGCTAGAGATAGAGTCAATAAAGCATGATGCCAAACGTCCAAGACCACCGTTACCAAGTGATGGTTCTGGCTCTACATCTTCAATTTCTGCAATTGATTTTCCAGCTTGTGCCAACTCTTCTTTGACATCTTTGTAGATACCTAGGTTAATCAAGTTATTTGATAAAAGTTTACCAATCAAAAATTCAGCTGAAATGTAGTAAACTTTACGTTTTGCTGTGTTTTTTCCTTTGCTTGCAGCAGCTTCTTTGACAAAATTCAAAAGCGCTACATAGATTTCCTCATTGCTCATTTGAGCTAAAACGTGTCCTTTTGTTTCAAGATAATTCGTAAATGTACCAGTCATCATTCTTATTTTTATGCTAGCTTATTTGAATCAATAAGCCTACATGTCATCCTTTCTTTGTTCATCAGGGGTACGAGCATAAAGCTCTGTAATATCAGTTAAAAATGCTTTACGTTCAGGTGTTAAATCTTCTGCAAGCATACGCCATTGCCAGTTTCCACCGACAGTATTTGGAGTGTTGGTCCGAGATTCAGCACCTTTATCCAAAACATCTTGCATACAGGCAATCGCAACGTCACTAACTGTTGCATAAAGCGTGCGCAACATTGCCTGTGTGATTGGCTCATCTGCTATGCGGTGAAGGTATTTATCTACAAAATGCTGTTGTTCTTCTGACAAATTGTCATACCAGCCATTGACCACTTCGTTGTCGTGAGTACCTGTATAGGCAATGGTGTTTGACGTGTAAAAATGTGGAAGGTCAAAGCTTTGACCAGTCGTATCAAAAAGACCAAATTCCATGATTTTCATACCTGGGAAAGCTGTATCTGCTAATAACTTTTCAGCTTTTTCATCAATATAGCCGAGGTTTTCAGCAATGATTGGCAAGTCACCAAGTTCCCTTTTTACAGCGTCGAACAAGGCAACTCCCGGTCCAGAAACCCATTGACCTGGTTTAGCTGTCTCTGATCCTTCAGGAATTTCCCAATAATCTGAGAAGCCTTTAAAATGGTCAATACGAAGTAAGTCATAAATTTTGAAACTTTCTTTGATACGGTAAACCCACCATGCAAAGTCAGTCTCTGCATGTTTATCCCAGGCATAGATTGGGTTCCCCCAAAGTTGGCCTACATCTGAAAAATCATCTGGGGGACATCCTGCGATAAAAATTGGTTTCTTATCAGCACTTACTTTAAAGAGCTCAGGCATGGTCCAAACTTCCACACTATCAGCTGACACGTAAATTGGCATATCGCCAATGATTTGAATCCCTTGCTCATTAGCATAAGATTTAAGCGCTGTCCACTGTTGGAAGAAGAAATATTGTGTCACTTTAAAATAAGTGATTTGATCTGCTAATCGCTGACGATAAGTTTCAAGTGCCTCGGGCTGACGCTCAACAATCGCTAAGTCATCCCATTCTTGAAGCGCTCGATTGCCAAAGTGTTCTTTGATTGCCATAAACTCAGCAAAATCAGATAACCATGACTGCTCTGCTTGTTCAAAAGAGGCTAAGAGAGCCTGGCCATTTTCACTTGCTAAAAATCCAGAAACCGCTTGTTCTAAAACTGGACGACGTGCTTCATAGATACGAGCATAATCCACTTCTTCTGGATTATCACCAAAGTTGATATTCTCATAAGCTGCTCTATCTAAATAGCCCGCTTGCGCTAATAAATCCAAATCAATCAGATGGGGATTTCCAGCAATGGCAGAAAAGGATTGATAAGGAGAGTCCCCATAACTTGTTGTTGTTAACGGTAAAATCTGCCAGTAAGTCTGTTTGGTTTCTTTTAAAAAATCTACAAATTGGTAAGCTGCTTGACCGAAAGTACCAATTCCTTGATTACCTGGAAGAGATGTTACTGACATCAAGACACCACTTAAACGTTTCTTCATACGGAATTCCTCCTGCGATATTATATAACTATAATAGCGCAAGCGTTTGCGTAAGTCAAGCAAAAATTTAAAAAAATCTGAGTTCCCCCAGATTTTTACCTTATTTTAATAAATTTCTAACCGTTTCTCTTTCTTTTAAAAGAAAAGGAATGATCACGCGCTCTGTATGTAACATCCGTTTTTCAACCATATCTAGTAAACGCATCAGACTAGAACGTCCCAAGCTTTTGACATTGATATCAAATGTAGTTAAGTAAGGATGCATAATCTTAGCATAGACTGAGTTATTGAAGGAAACAATAGAGGCATCATCTGGCACTTTAATGCCATAAAATGATAGAAACTGCATCACTCTCAAAGCGAGCATATCATCAATAACAATCAAAGCTGTAATTGAGTTTTCTTGGATTGTTTCGATAAATAGTTGCAGTGATTCCGCATCTGTACGGTCAAATAAAATCGCTTCGCTACTCTTTAATCCAAGCTTATTAACGCCTTTTAAATAACCGATATAGCGCTCAGAAAAAATCTCGCTCTGAAGATCATCTGTCACAAAAAGGATATTTTCATGACCACGTTGATTCAAATAATCAACCGCTGTTTTTGACATGAGCTGATTGTCATTATCCACAAACGTCACTTCATTTTCAAATTCTTCCGGTTGCCCAACAATGACAAAAGGAATATTATTTTCCATTAGGTAATGACGAACAGGGTCATGACTTTCTGAGTAAAGAACAATAAAGCCATCAACTAAACGTTGACGATACATGAGTTGCACCTGCTCTTTTAATTCTTCAACACTTCCACCTGTCGCAATTGAGACGGTAAAATCACGTTTTTTAGCCTCATCATTGATAACCGTTAAAATCTCCATAAAGAAGGGGTGGGTGACACGCTCTTCATTTGACAGCGGAGGAAAAATGACACCAACAGCGTGTGTCAATCCACTTGCCAGCATTTTGGCAGCCACGTTAGGCACATACCCCAATTCTTGCATCGCTTTTTTAACTTTATCTTTTGTTTTTTGCGAAATGGTTGAACTATCCTTTAAAGCACGGCTTACGGTAGAAGCATTAACGCCTGCGCGCTCTGCTACATCTTTTATGGTAACCATTATTTCCCTCCATCCAGAGATTAAAATTACTAAAGGAACCGTGACACATTTTAGTACACAGTTCCTAGCTGATATTATTCATTTATTTTTTATAGTCTTTAAAACCAGTTCGATACAAAACAAGCATCATCATCAAAATACTACCAAAAATTTGGACATTCATCAATAAAATAGGATTGTCAACTAAGCCTAAACAAGCCATAATGATGGCAAGAAAACTTGGTAATCCCATACAATTTAACAAGAGCCCAAAGCACTCTTTTAAGGTTTTTAAATCAAATATTCCAGCTTTTCGTGTCAGATATAAGGTCGCTGAACCTGCTACTAACAACAAGATAGAACCGACATAGAGAAATGCTGTGTAAACTAGAATGAGAAATAAAAACACATCGGCCTTATGACTTACAAACCATTGTTGATTGATAAAGTCTCGAACATCTCTCTTAGTTTTTAACGTTGATAAATCTTGTTGACCTGATATAAGCGCTTCTAGACTATGTCCATTTGGATAGGTGAAAATCCACTTATCTCTGGTCAATACTAAGCCATACTTACCACTTGTCGCTATTTTTTGCTGCTCTGCTTTTGTTGGCAAAACCGAAACAACAGCATCAGTTCCTTCAATTGATACAGGTTCTCCAGTAAATTGATTTTCTGAAATTTGCCCCACTTGCAAGGCCTGATAAGTCTCATCTGTCACAGCATTTAAACCTTTTGAAACGATTCTCTCCATGTCATAGGTCTTTAAGCTAGCATAATGCAGAGAAACTGGCATTAAAATCAGACTATTTAAAAAGACAAGACTAATGACAATCTGCCACCATTTATAGGATTTTCGACTGGCAAAAATCCTACGAGGTGCCATGATTTGAGCAAAATAAGAAAAAGGGAAGGGCATTGATCAAAACTCCTTTCATCAAGTGGACTCGCAGCTCTTCCCAATAACTTATCCCTTAGTACCACCATTAGTTAAGCCTGATACAAAGTTCTTTTGTAGGAAGAAGAATAATACTGAAATCGGAACGGCAATCAGAATTGCCCCTGCAGCGAATAAGGTTACTTTTTGATTTTTAGCATCTGAAATAAAGGTTTGAAGTCCAACTGCTACGGTATAGTATTCTGGTGAGCGTAGCAAGAATTTCGCTAACATAAAGTCACCAAATGGTCCCATAAATGCCCAAAGCGCTTGGACCGCCAACATTGGTCGTACCAATGGTAACACGATTTGATAAAAAATTCGGAAGTGCCCTGCACCATCTAGCTTCGCTGATTCATCAAGATCATATGGTACGGTATCAAAGTAGCCTTTCATCAGCCAAGCATTCATCGGAATACCACCACCAACATAGATGAGAATCAAGAACCAATATTGGTTAAGAGCATTAAAGAGCCAAGCCATAACAAAGTAAGCTGTTAGAGCTGCCATTGTTGGTACCATTTGGACAATCAAGAAAAACATCAAACTCTTTTTGCGTCCAATAAAATTATAACGGCTGTAAGCGTATCCTGTCAAGGTAATGACCGTTACCTGAATAAGCATCGTAAAAGCAGCTACGATAAGGGTATTCATATACCATTTAACATAAAGCGTTTCTGTGAAGAGACGATGAAAGTTTTGTAGTCCCCATTCTTGACTTAAATTCAGAGTGAAGGATGTCACATTTCCAGACCTAAAAGCTGAGCTGACTGTTACCATTAGAGGAAATAGGATAACGATTGTCAGTAGCACCAAGTAAGCATAGGTCCAAAATTGTGTCCAAAAGCGTTTCATTTTTAGTGAACTATTTACACGAGGTTTAGCCATTTATTTATCCCCCATATCAAAAGCATTGAATTTTTTAAAGCTAATCAAGGATACTGAGATAACAATTAGAGAAATCACCAAGGTAACTGCTGATGCCATTGAGAATTGTGGTGACGTTTGTGTTGTTAATTTGTAAATCCATGAAATCAAAATATCTGTCGCACCAGCACCACCACCTACAGATCCTGGTCCACCATTGTTGAATAGGTAAATGATAGAGAAGTTGTTAAAGTTAAAGGTGTACTGTGAAATAAAAGTTGGTGCTGCAACTGCTAAAATCATTGGTAAGGTAATTTGACGGAATTTTTGCCAAGCCGTTGCACCATCTACTGTTGCTGCCTCATACAAATCAGCAGGAATAGATTGTAAAATTCCCGATACCAAAACATAGATATATGGGAAACCTAACCAACCTTGTACCATGATAACGGCAATCTTTGTAAAGGTGGCATCAGTCTTCCACGGTACAATGCCAAAATCAAGGAATGGTAACAATTTTTCAATAAATGGTAGCACTTGAACATTCATGGCACCGATTGAGTCATTGAAGAAATTACCAAAACTCATGATTGAGATAAAGGCAGGTACCGCCCAAGGTAATAGGAAAATAACACCAAACAGACGTTTGAATTTGATAAAGTTTTGGTTGGCAATAATCGCAGTAGCAACACCGATAACGATTTGAAGCGTTGAAGCTGCGAAGGTCCAAATGAAGGTCCATGAAAGAACTGAACCAAACGCCTTACGGAACGTGCTCAATTGCACCATATTGACAAAATTTTTGCCCCCAACCCAGTCTAATAATTTTTGAGGCGGAATATGACGAAAATCATAATTTGTAAATGCAATAAATAGGGTTACAACAACTGGAAAGACAATTGCAAAAGCCATTGCTAGATATGCTGGAATGATGAGAAGATAAGGAAAACCATTTTCATAAAGACTGTTAAAGGTTTCTTTAAACGTCATTGGAACCTTTTCACCATTGTTCAAGCGCTCTGCAGTTGATTTAGCATCATGCATACTTGCTGAATGAATTAACACCATAACTAAGGTCATAATCAATTGCATTGATCCTTGGATAAGCATGAACAGAGAGTGATCCACTATCGGTGTATCTCCCAAAGTCACCAATCCAATTAGAGCAGACGCCCCAAAAACGACCCATTCAATTATTTCCAAAACAAAGACCAAGAAAAGCAATAGTGCTTTACTTTTTTGCCCATTATAAAACTGTCCCAATCCTGGAATCAGCCCCAAAAGCATGGCTAGTTTTGGATTTTTGTGTTCAGTTGACGTTTTCATAGGTCAACTCCTTTCTTTTTGAATATTTCAATAAAGCAAAGCCCTTAGGCATAAGATCATGCTGTTCTAGTAGGTGACTAGCTAAGACTTCTCCTTGTGGTAAAACCTGTGGTTGCTTGCTGTCATTGACTCGTAATTCTACCACAGTATCGCCTAGCTCTCTGCGGATGATAAAGGTACCTTCTTTGCTCAATAATCGCGTATTGCCCTTGTGTAAGCACTCTTCGTATTTACGACTATTGATAAGACTTCGCATTGTCACCCAGAAAGGATTAGCTACCCCTGCTTTTTCCCAGTCAAAGCCTCTGCGACAATCAGGATCATAACCACCACTCATGGCTATCTCTGTACCATAATAGATACATGGACTGCCCTCAAATGCTAGAAGAATCGCCACTGCCAATAAGAGCTTATCTTTATCCCCATTTACTTGTGTTAAAAAACGATGAGTGTCATGCGAATCAAGAAGATTCAAATTCATCTGATTAACTTGCCATGTATTGCGCATCCTCAAATTCGTCAATGTCTCAATTAAGACTTGACTGTCAAAATCATCTTTTGAAACGTAGTCTAAGACAGCTTTTGAGAAAGCGTAGTTCATGATACTATCAAACTGGTCACCTCTGAGATAGGGGTATGCGTCATGCCAGTTTTCTCCAATGATAACCGCATCAGGATTCAGTTCTTTTACAATTTTTCTAAATCGCCTCCAAAAATCATGAGAAATTTCATCTGAAACATCTAATCTCCAGCCATCAATTTGATACTCCCTAATCCAATAAGCTGCAATCTCAAGAAGATAGTCCTGAACTTCTGGATTTGAAGTGTTCCATTTTGGCATCTCTGAAACGGTTGCAAAGGTCTCATAATTTAGTGGTTTCCTTGTTGGAAAATCCCCATTAATCATGAACCACTCATAATATTTAGATTTCCGACCGTGTTTTAAAATGTCTTGAAACTCAGGTAAAAGGTAGCTTGAATGGTTAAAAACAGCATCCAAAACAACTTTTATGCCTCTGAGATGTGCTTCTTTTATCAAGTTTTTCAGAGAAATCTGATCTCCAAATTGCGGATCAATCGCATAATAATCACTAATATCATACTTATGATTACTAAGTGATTTGAAAATCGGTGTCAGATAAATAGCGGTAATTCCTAAATCTTCAAGGTAATCAAGTTTCTGACAAACACCTGCTAAGTCACCACCAGCGAAGCTACGAGAGGTAGGTTTTGCAAACCAATCCATATCAATGTAGCTATCGTCTTTTTCAAAATCACCACGCGCAAAGCGATCAATAAAGATTTGGTAGAAAGTCCCCTGACTCATCCATTCCACTGGACGGTGAACATCAATCGCATTGATATAGGGCATCTGGAAATAGGTCTGATAACCTAGGTCAAAATCATAACTGTCGAAAAAACCGCCCTCACTATAATAGAAACATTCTTCGCCATACTTAATATGAAAAATATAAGCTAGCCGAACATCCTCTAAAGGGAGGCAAATTTCATAATAAGCATGAAGATGGTCACAACCAACAAACGGCATTTTAATCCGTTTTTGATGATTGTGATAATTGTATTTCATGCCATAAACTAGCTCAATCTCTGCTTCTTTATCCTCTTTGGCTAAACGCAAACGAAGAACCAAAGTATCATTTGAAATTGCAAAACAATAACGTGAATCTGGCTCATGAAAAATAGCCGCTCTATTCATGATGTGTTCCTTTTCTAAATGCCATAGCCTTAGCTTCTTATCTCTCTGTCACATGAGCTGAGACAAAGAGATAAAAAGCTGATCAGAAATGTTCTGAATCAGCTTTTGACATGTTCATTATTCAGAATATTTTTGTTCGATAGCTTCTTTAATCGTAGATACAGCTTCTTTAGCTGCTTCTTCTGGTTTTTTGTTACCAGATGCAACATCGAAGAAAAGTGTAGCTGCTGGTTCCCAAACTTCTGCCATTTGTGGAATGTTTGGCATTGGTTGAGCATCTGCGAATTGAGCAATAACAGCACTTGTTAATTCATTTCCTTTAGAAGTTGCATACTCACGTGCTTTAACATTGGCAGGGATTTCTTGTGTCGCATCATAGAATGCTGATTGGTTAGCTTCATTTGTGACATAATCCAAGAATTTTTGAGCTACTTTCATGTTTTTGCTGTAGCTAGAAACTACCCATGCTTTACCACCACCGAAGGCTTCATATTTACCTCCGTTAGCAAGTGCTGGGATTTGTGCTGCTCCCCATTTAACGCCAGCTTCTGTCAATGACGTTGCTGCCCAAGGTCCATCGATGATTGCAGCTGTTTTACCAGTTGTAAATTGCTCTGTAATAAAGTCACCGGCTTTAGTTGTATCTTGCATACCTTGTGGCCAAGTGTCATACCAAGATTTAGCGTAAGTCAAACCTTCAACAGCCCCTTTATTTGCTAATCCGAGGTCTGATGCGTCAGTACCATCTTTACCGAAGACATAACCACCATAACCAGCAGTCAAACCGTAAGCATAGTAGAAGTTAGTCCAGTTGGCAAGGAATCCGACTGCTTTACCTTCTTCACCAGCAAATGCATATTTCGCATCTTTTTGAAGAGCCATCAACTCATCAAATGTTTTTGGTGCTTCCTTGATAAGGTCTTTGTTGTAGTAAAGGATTAAACTTTCAACAACAGCGGGAGCTCCATAAACTTTACCTTCAAGAGTAACTAATTTTTTAGCAGTTTCATCATACTCAGCTTCATTACCAAGTTTTACTTCTGCAATTTGACCATCCGCTCCAAGTCCACCAACACGGTCATACGGAGCGATGAACACATCTGGTGCTGCACCTGTTGGTCCATCTGTAGAGAGTTTATCGAGGGTATCAATCATTCCCTCTTCTTTAACTTCAATATCTACACCATTTTCTTTTTCAAAATCTGCTTCAATTGATTTGATGTAATCAACGTAGCCAGTGTCTACAGATACGACTAATTTTTTAGAATCTTCACCTGAATCAGCTGACTTGTTTGAAGAACCATTGCCACAAGCAGCTAAAGTTACTGCTGAAGTCAATGTTACTGCACCAAAGGCAAATTTTTTCCAATTCCATTCCATAAATGGGTCCTCCGTAATAGGTTTTGTTTTGATGATGTTAGTATAGCATAGTTTTATTTTTAATGCAAACGGTTTCTGTTTGTTTTTTTTTGATTTTTTCTAAAAAATATTTTAGCGCTTTCAAAATCAGGCTATTTTATCGATACTAAGAATATAATTGCTTTATCTGAAACAGTTATCTTTCCATTGATAATAGTGACTTTTTGCCCATTTAGTAAATCCTCATAAGCTCCATCTGGTACTTCAACTGAAACTTCCGTTTCTTTTCCTTTTAGTGAAATAATAGCGACAATCGTTTGCTCATTTGTCTGATGTGTGATGAGGACAACATCATTAGTATCATCGGCTACTAACTGATACTCTGATTGTGGTGAAATCATTTTTTTGATTTGTGCTAATCTCGTTAGCTCCTCAGAGATATCTTCCCCAGACCAATCAATGGGAGCTTTTTCAAACAAACTTGGAATCGTTAAGGCTTGTCGCTCTTGTCCATTATAGATAAGCACTGCACCCTTTTGTAGGTAATTAAATACTGTCCAATTCAACAAGTCAGATTTATTAGGAATCAAGTCTGCTGCTCTGCGATTGTCATGATTCTCAAGATTGCGAAGCTTGATATAGTCAACTGGGAATATGACCTCTTGCAAGTTTAAGCGGTCTATATAGGCTGATAATGGTATTTTTCCTTCCAGATAGTCAACCCAAAGCCCTCGAACATCGTAATCATAAGCCATATCAAAGGCTTGGAAAATCTCACCATCGCTAAGCGCCGTAAGACCTTGACTGCGCATATACTTGATAAAGCCTGGTTCAATGCTCTCTGAGAGCCAAATCACATCTGATTTAATCTGTTCAACTTGATAACGAGCCTCTTTCCAAAATGCTAATGGGATAAGCGGAGCGACATCACAGCGGAAACCATCTACACCTCGATTAACCCAAAGTTTTAAGGTCTCAATTTGATAATCCCAGAGATCGTGATTCGCATAATCCAAATCAATAATGTCCGACCAATCACCAACACGATTTCCAAATGAACCATCTGGTTTGTGATAAAACCATTCTGGATGCTCTTGAGCTAAAATCGAATCTGGGGATGTATGATTGTAGACAATATCAATCATCACTTTCATACCACGTGCGTGAATTTCTGCAACCAGATTTTCAAAGTCCTCCAGCGTTCCAAAATGGTCATCAACCGCTCGATAATCTTTAATAGCATATGGTGACCCTGCTGAGCCTTTTCTTGCCACTTCCCCATTTGGATAAAATGGTAAAAACCAGATAATATCAGTTCCTAATGCCTTGATACGATCCAATTCTGGAATAACTGCTTCAAAGGTTCCTTCTTCAGAAAAATTTCGAACATAGAGCGAGTAAATCACCGCCTGACGTAAATTGATATCTGTATTTTTCACGTCAATTCCTCCTTAATACATTTTCTTCATTAGTTTATCAAATATGCAATTTTTACGCAAGCGGTTTCTGTTGTTTTTATACTTATTTCATTTTGAAAGAGTTATGGGCGACGCAGTCGCCACAACTAGCACTTTCTGCACTGAAACTGATACGTTTTAGCGTAAGGGGGGTGAAATCATCCAGTGGACAGTTTCACTAATAAGAATACCACTATAGCGAAAGAAACATTTTAGCCTCACTTCGTTCGGTGATTTATCAATGACATTCGAAATTATAAACTGCTAATTTTGATTTTTGATGGGTATTAATGAGTATTACTGATAAAGCCCCAAGACATTTAAAAAGCAAGAATCATTCGACTCTTGCTTTAATCTTCCACTATCTTGATATCTGCACCTAAGGCAGTTAATTTTTCAATAATATCTGAGTAGCCACGTAGGATAAATTCAATATTGGTAATTTCTGTTCTTCCTTCAGCCATAAGCCCCATTGTCACAAGCGCAGCACCTGCACGAAGATCAGAAGCTTTAACAGGTGCTCCTGTTAATTGCTTACCGCCTTCATAGATAATTTGTCCGCCAAGAACCTGAATATCTGCTCCCATACGAGCCATCTCAGGCACGTGGTTGACACGTTTTTCATAGATGGTGTCAATAATCTTTCCTCTGCCCTTAGATTTTAACAACAATGGTGTTATGGGTTGTTGCAAATCAGTCGCAAAACCTGGATAAGGGGCTGTTTTAATCGTAACAGCCTCAAGAGGACCTTGTTCTTCAACGTAAATGCTATCCTCATTGACAGTCATGCGTACCCCCATCTCCTCAAGTTTAGAGATGAAAGCTTCCAAATGTTCATAAAGGACATTCGTGATTTTGACACCTTGACCAATAGCTGCCGCCATAGCAATATAAGTCCCAGCTTCGATACGATCTGGAATCACCTGATGACGCGTGCCATGTAGATGTTCTACACCTTCAATAGTAATCACATCTGTACCAGCACCACGGATATGTGCGCCCATGTTGTTAAGAAGCGTTGCCACATCAATAATTTCTGGCTCACGCGCAGCATTTTCAATAACCGTACGACCTTGCGCCTTAGCTGCTGCAATCATGGTATTAATCGTCGCACCAACACTGACTGTGTCCATATAGATATGAGCACCGTGAAGCGGTTTGCCATTGGTTGCAATGCGCATTGCTTCAGCTTCATAAGAAACATTTGCTCCCATTGCTTCAAAGGCTTTTAGATGTAAGTCAATCGGACGAGGTCCTAAATCACATCCACCAGGTAGCCCAACAGTAGCCTGACCGTAACGACCTAGAAGGCTTCCGTAGAAATAATAGGAGGCTCGTAGGCTGTTAATTTTCCCAAAAGGCATCGGCATATCTTTAACGCCACGAGGATCAATTTCAAGGCTATCTTGATGACGTTTAACACTTCCACCCATGATTTCAATAATCTCAATCAAGGCATCTACATCACTAATTGCAGGTACGCCATCAAGTGTCACAATACCATCTGCTAAAATAATGGCAGGAATTAGCGCGACTACTGAATTTTTCGCTCCAGAAACCGCTACTTCCCCTTTTAGTGACTTACCACCATTTATAATAATCTTTTGCATAATAAACTTTCACTGACTAAAATTCAACCCTACAATTTTACCATATTGTATAACATTTTACAAATTTTCAGTTATGAAAACACGACAAGGTAATTTCCCAACGTAAGTTCCACTTTAGCTTTCGAAGTGGTCTTAGTCTAATACTTAACAAAAATCAAAAATTACTTTTTTGCTTCTTTCTTAAAAGTGCGGACGCTCCAAAGGTCTGGGAGACCTTTGGAGGCGGGAAATAAGACGAACAGAGTTCGTCACAGTCGATAAGGTTTGGGGAACCTTTTGAGGTGGGAAATAGAGTTGACAAAGTCAACATCAAAACCTCCTACGGAGTTTCATTGCTAGATTTGAGCTTATCTCTATCGCAGTAGATGATTGGATGTACTTGTCGACTACTCGACAGCGTCCAACCTAATCATCCTTGCGGGGGAACTACTACGAAATTGACTTTCAATTTCTGTAGTTCTCCCAAAAATCCGTTCATATCGAGAGTGAACTCTCGATATGAATACTACTATAGCGAAAAAAACTCTGGTAAATCAAGCCATTCATTGCTACTTGATTTTACTTAAACTGCAAATTTTGATTTTGGATGAGTATAAAAGCTGTATTCCTCATGGGAACGTTAGCCACACCCAATATAAAAAGACTCCATTTTGATGCTTCCAAAATGAAATCTTTTTGTTTTTGCTATTAAAATGTTCTATTTCACTCAATACTTATCGGTCAAAAGTTTTCAGATCACCGATATAATCTTCCCAATCTTTACTCAGAAAACGAGAATCAAGATGGTAATTCGGTTTTTCTGACGTTTTCGTTAAGAAAGGATTGACACTCTTATCCATCTCAAGCCACCCTTTCCATCCAATGTGGATGGTGTCTTGCATGAAGAACTCCTGATTTCCCTCTTTTGAAAAATCAGCGATATGCGTAAATCCTTGACTTTGTAATTGGTATTTGATTTTATCAACTGTTTGTTGGTACATGTCTTGGTCCAAACCAGTGAACTCAGCCCACTTGCTATTGACCGGTGGAATAATAAACAAAACATCCGTATCAGTCTCTGCAAATTGGTGAAGCATTACTTGAAAATCGCGATACTCTGGAGAGACACGATAATCAAATGTTTTTTGACTACCTTTTAATTTCTTTTTGCGACGCGCAATTTTAGAACGGTAAAAGTCATTACGAATTCCGAATTCATTATTGGTAGTCTCTGATTTACCTTCTTCGATTGCTAAGGCTTCTAATTTGTCATATGAAAATTCTTCCGGCAGTTTCTCAGCTTGTTTGACAACATTGGCATAGTTCCCCAAATCAATTGAAAATTGTCCGAAGAAGCGATCTTCTTTTCTCAGCAAATAACTTTCAAATTCGAGGTTTTGAGTTTCTTTTTTTCCCAGCTTTTTCCCATCAGCCACCTTTTGCAAATAGTCTTTAAAAGGAACTTCCGCATAAAGTGATAATAAGCGTTTGGCTACATAACGATCATACTCTGTGTCTTTTTGTTGGCGTAAAAAGGATACAACCTGTCCAGCTGTTAGATAATTTTGAAAGGCATGAGCATTTGCCCCCTCTTTAACAAACCACTGCGGCGACACAAAATAAATCGCCTTTTTCCCCTCAAAAGCCTCTGAAATCTCTTGACTAGCAAAATAATGTGTCAATGATGCTGCACCTCGTTGCCCTAATAAATAAGGGGTGTAGGGACGCTGATAGGCTTCTGCAATCACTGAAGGGTGCATGATGTCAAATCGCAACCACTCACTTGAACCCATAAAGGGAACAAAACGTGTTTCAGGATCTGTCAATGCACGTAATTTCTTGTACTTACTTTTAAAATTAGACTTGCTTAGAGCGACAGCATCGTGCTTTTCAGTTTTTGTCGAATAGGCAATCCCTTCTGGATAACATCCAATCAATCCAACAACTAAAAAGACTGCACAGATGACCGGTCCTAAAATCTGCCAGAGGCGTCTAATCATGGCGAAGCCCTTCTATTCCTGCAACAATTTTATTAACCGTATTCCAATCTTCTCGACCAAGTTCTGATACTGGAACAACAATTCCAAAACGATCTTCCAAGTTAACAATTAACTCAACCGTTCCCAAACTATCGAGAATTCCTGCATCATACAAATCCTCATCTAAGATTTCAGAGGCGTCTTCCATAAAAAGATCGTCGATAATCGCTAATACTTCTGTTTTAATATCCATTGTAAAACTCCTTTTCTTTAATACAAAATACAAACAACATTTACTTCTTTGACTTAGTAAATAATGCTCTTGTTAATTTCACTGACTCTCATTAACGTTTCGGGAACCACAACTGATCTAAGAATCCTGAAAAAATAAGGAAAGAGAACATGACAACATTAAAAGTCACAAAAATTCCCAAAGCTTGCATCCATTGATTTTCAGGCAGTGGTTTCTGTCCCTTTTGTTTGCGCTCTTTGTTCCACATTTTCTTTTGGCGTAACCACCAATCATTAACAATGAGTCCACACCCATGAAACACACCATAAGCAATATAATACCAGGTCACCCCATGCCATAATCCCATCAGAACCATATTCATAAGATAAGCCACACCCGAAGTTACATTTCGACTGTTAAAGAGCTTATTTTTAAGCATAACTTTAACTAATCGCATAAAGACATAGTCTCTAAACCAAAAGGACAAACTCATGTGCCAACGATTCCAAAATTCCTTCAAATCACGTGATTTGAAAGGCAAGTCAAAATTGTGTGGACTTCTAATGCCAAAAAGATTTGAAATCGCTATAGCAAATAGGCTGTATCCTGCAAAATCAAAGAAGAGATACAGGCCATAAGCATACATAACGCCCAAAGTCGGAAGATTAAAGAAGCCACCTTCTAGCAAAGCAGCCGATTTCAAGGGATTCAGAAAGAGTTGCCCAATGGCATAAGCTAAAATGTATTTATAAAGAAATCCCTTCATCAAGTAACGAACTGACTGATCAAGCATTTCAAACAAAACACTTCTATCAGGAATCTGTTCATATTCTTCATTAAAGCGTCTAAAACGATCAATCGGTCCACTTGAAAAGGTCGGCATGAAAAGAAGGAAGCGTAATAATTGCCAGACTGTGAAATCTTTTAAAACACCATCTCGCATTTCCATAATCATCCCAACTGTACGAAAGGTCAGATAAGAAATCCCTAAAAATCCAAATAGGGTCATCGGCTCTGCCTTTTGCATCAAAGGATTAATCTTAACAACCATTAAAGGGAAAATCGCCAAAAATACCCAAAGGTAAAACACCCAAGACGGATGAGGCTTTCGACAATAATACTTGTAAGAAATCAGTAGTAAGACCTGCCAAATCGTGTAGATAACCAGAGAGATAATCTGGTACAACTCTTTCCCCGTTAGCATGAGTACAATAAAAACTAAGCTAACGACCGCCTCATAAATAGGGAAACGTTTTTTAAAAAAGAGACCAATGAAAATAGGAAGAGCTCCCAAAATCACATAAACAAAATACTGGGGATTCCCATAGACTTCCAAATGAGGTAAATTCAACAGAAAATCACTCATGCCTTATTCACCTCATTGATGAGTCCTTTCAGATTCACTTTTCCATTTGGCGTCAGAGGAAGACTATCGCGATAAATGAATTTTGTTGGCATCATATAATCCATCATCACATCTTTTAAGCCTTCACGAATCGCTTTTGTAATGGCTATTTCTTTGTCAAATTGCTGAGCGACACCCTCTTTTAGAACGACAAAGGCAATTAAATTCTGAACCTTATGTTCCTTATTGTAGCGTGGTACAGCTACCGCTGATTCAATCAAGTCAGACTTATTCAAGTTTTGAGCTACATCTTCCAATTCAATTCGGTATCCATTGAATTTAATCTGAAAATCTAAACGACCACCGTAATACAATAGCCCCTCTTCAGTCATCACTCCCAAGTCACCCGTATGATAAGCTGGTTGACCATTTAATTCAAAGAAAGCTTCCGCAGTTTTCTCAGGATTATTCAGATAGCCCTTAGAGATAGCAGGGCCTGTCACAATAATTTCGCCCTGTTCACCTGCTGGTAAAACGTTACCCTCATCGTCAATGATAAAGGCTGGGGAATCTGATTTAACATACCCAATTGGAAGACGCTCACCTAATTCTAGCAAGTCATCAGTAATGGTCAAGGCTGAAAATGCAACCGTGGCTTCCGTTGGACCATAAGAATTGATAATCTGCGCCTTTGGAAAACGTTGACGCAGTTTTTGAGCCGTTTTAAGCGTCAGCTCTTCACCACAGAAATAAAAATGTGATAAATCTGGCAAGGTTTCAGCATTAAAGTCATGAGAAGCCAGCGCCATATCAACAAAGGAAGGTGTTGACGTCCAAACACCTATCGGAAGATCATAAATCGTGCTAAAAAGACGCCTAAAATCTGTCACTAAAGTCTTCGGTAGAGCAAACAAGGTTCCACCCTTAGCCAAAGTTGGCGCCCAGTACATCACTGATAAATCGAATGAATATGGTGGCTGGGCCAACATTTGTGGACGCTCTGGCACATCAAAAACTTCTGAACTAATCATCCAATTGGTGAAACTCAACAGATTTTTATGAGAAATCTGCACACCTTTAGGAGCACCTGTTGTTCCAGATGTGAAGATAATATAGTAATTATCATCTCCTTTGACTGAATGACTTAACTCATAAGATACTTTCTCAGTAAAAATCTGCTGTAACTGTTGTAAACTTACAAGAGGCACCGAAACATCTGATAACGGCAAATCTCCCACAGATAATATCAAACTAGGCTCAGCTATCGTTAAAATGGCTTCAATTCTATCCAACGCAGTATGCTGATCAATAGGAATATAAGCGTGCCCTGACTTTGTTGCAGCCACAAAACACACCAGCATCTCATACTCATGACCACCAAATACCACTATCGGTGAGCCTTCTTTTAACTGTAACGAATCAATATAGGCTGCCAAAGCATCTGAATCTTCTTTCAACTCCTGATAGCTGTGCTTTTCTCCTAAAATATCATAAACGGGATAATCACCTTGAACCTCAGCCCAATGGTTAAGTTGCAAAATCATATCCTGAATCATGCGTCACATCCTTTCTAAAATTCATTGTAAACAAAATTCCCTTGATTTTGCCCCAAATAACTAAACAAATAAATTAAAATTAACATAATAACCGCATAGAAAAGAGTTCTAATTATAAAACGGTAACAATTTTTCATCACTTCTCCTTATTTTTCAGAGGAAAAAACATTTCACAAGCTAATAAGCCTTTAATTATCGAACTGAATCGTTCCTTTTGGATTCTTGATAAGGGGCTTTTATTACTAAACCTCGTCCAAAATTAACAGTTCCAATAACTATTATATCATAAATCAAATGAGACTTACGTTCAAAACCAACATCGCAACAGAAAATGTCTAACTAGATGATAAATTTTTTCACCATCCTACCTACAACCACTGCCCAAATTGCTATTACCATAAAAAGACGAGACTGGATACCTTGTTTCAGCCTCGCGTATTTAATTTTTGTATATCTTTTGAAAACAAGATACACTAACTTATCATTCCTTTTCAGAAACGTTATTAAATTTCCTATAGCTATCACACGCATTATAGTCTCATGGCAACTTCCGTCCTCGCGTATAAACTAACAGAAACTATCTGCGGATTAGCTTCACTACAGCCTCGGTCCTTGCGGTATGTGGAAACATATCAACAGATTGGATATATTTCACATCATAGACCTTAGCCAGCTGAACTAAATCTCTGGCTAAAGTTGATGTATTACATGAGACGTAAACCATCTTCTCCGGTTGGTAGTTTAAAATAGTCTTTAATAATTTCTCATCTAAACCTGTACGAGGAGGGTCTACAATAATAGCATCTGCACGATAACCCTCACGATACCAGCGAGGAATAATATCCTCAGCCTTCCCAGCCTCGTAGTGAGTATTTTCAAATCCCATAGCTTTCGCGTTCTGCTTCGCATCCGCAATAGCCTCAGGAATAATATCCATCCCTCGAACACTAGCTACCTTATCCGCAAAAGCAAATCCAATCGTACCCACACCACAGTAAGCGTCAATCACGTGATCCGTTTCAGAAACGTCCAAGGCTGCCACAGCTTGCCCATATAAGACTTGTGTCTGTTGAGGGTTTAATTGGTAAAATGCTCTAGGAGATAACCTAAAGCCATAATCTAAAACTTCTTCAGAAATGGTATCAACTCCCCAAAGAATTTCCGTTTTATCACCATAAATATCACTCGTTTTAGAACTGTTAAGGTTTAAGGCTACCGTTTTAATTTGTGGAAAATCTGCCACTAAATCTAAAATCACCTCATTTAGACGAACATCACGACTAGTCACAAAAATCAACTGCACCTGTCCAGTCTTTTCAGCCTTTCTGACCATAACAGTCCGAATCCCAGCTATTTTACGCTCATTATAGATTGGAACCTTATATTTATCTAACAACTCAACCACACGATTGATAATCTGTTGCGTCACCTGATCCTGTACCAGACAGTCATCAATTGAGACCAAGCGGTGACTTCCCTCAGCATATAAACCGGCCTTAACAGAACCCCCAAATGCACGGGTCTGAAATTGCAACTTCGCACGATAGTATTCAGGTTTTTCCATCCCCAAAGTATGACGAATCTCATAATTCTCAAAACCTAACGGCTTAAATTTAGTCAAAGCCTGCTTGATAATATCATCTTTAAACTCCAACTGCTTGTCATAACGCAAATGCATCAATTGACAACCGCCACATTCCTCATAGATAGCACAGGAAGGCTCAACACGAAATTTTGATTTTTTGTTGATGGTCAATAGCCTAGCTTCGACAAAGTTACGCTTCACCGAAACAATTTGACAAAACACTTCTTCACCCTTGAGCGCACCAGGCACAAATACCAAGGTCTTCTTATAAAAGCCTATGCCCTCACCATTGATACCCATCCGTTTGATTTTTAAAGGAATACGTTGTTTAACTTGTAGAGTCATCACTTTTTAAACACCACTCCCGCTTCTTTTAATTTTTTGAGCGTTACCTTACCAATTTTTGGAATAGTCAGTAGCTCTTCTTCTGAATAATGTTGAATATCTGTTGCTGTTTTTATATCATAATCATTCAAGCTTAATAATTGAGCCGAACTAAGAATACCAAAGTCCTCTAAATAAACCGCATCATCAGAAAAATAATCATTCAGATAAGCCTGGATATAAGCTGAAGTCGTCAACAATAATGGTAAAATGCTATACAAAGAAATATAAAGGCTATTGTTACTATTTGCTTCATAGAATTCCACAGTTCCCGCATCCAGCACACGAGCCATAGGAAATGCTTCCAAAAGGCAAAATTCAAAAAAGCCATCAACCTGATTACACAACTGTTCAATTAAAACACCCGCTTGCTTATCAGCACCAGACAAAATGGCAGAAACAAGCATTGGAATGGCCATCATCGCATCCAGCTCATGCTCTTTCCGACTTCTGAAAAAAGCATCCGCCATCGTATAATCCGACTTAAGAATGTATAAAGCCAAAATTTCATAACGACATCCTAAAGAATCATTGGGATCTTCACGAAACATTTGCATGACGTGCTCAAGAGCCTTCTGGTAGAGACCATTCTGCTTATAAAGCACAGCTAAATCCATCTTAAGAGAAAGATAAGGACGAGCATCTAGATTTAGCCACGATTTTTCAGAAGACATCATCCAAGCCAAATAGCCATCACTTTCCAGCTCTTCTAAGCGCCTTATCTCTGCCAAAAGTTCTTTCCCACTTGGACCATCCACATTTAGCCCATCACCAAATGCAATGCTGTCATAAAAATCATCAATCTCTTCATCAGACATATTTAAAAGATTTTCAAACAAGTCGTCATCAAATTCCTTATCTGCTCGATACTTCTTCAAATTCACAATCTTATCGTTATCAGCCATCATGACCTCCTCTTTGGTAAAACACCTCATCTTTTATAACCTCTATTCTACCATTTTTGGTATAATCAAACTATGAAAATCACAAAAATTGAAAAGAAAAAACGACTCTATCTCGTTGAAATAGACTCGACTGAAACATTATATGTCACTGAAGATACCATTGTCCGTTTTATGATGACAAAAGGCATGACACTAACATCTGAAAGCTTAAATGCAATCAAAGAGTTTGCACAGTTCTCATACGGTAAAAATATGGCACTTTACCATCTTTCCTTTAAAAAACGAACGGAAAAAGAAGTCAAAAATTACCTCATCCAGCACGAAATTGATGACAAAATCATCCCAAAAGTTATTAAAAATCTAAAAGATGACAAATGGATTGACGATAAAAGCTATACTCAACAAATTATTGATACTAACCTTGTCTCAGGTGACAAAGGAGCTTATCTTCTCAAACAAAAATTAACCCAAAAAGGAATTCCTCAAACCATCTTAGATCCTCTTTTTGAAGAAGTTGACTTCACACCATTAGCTGAAAAAATAGCTCAAAAGCTCTATCGAAAATATCAACAAAAACTCCCTCAAAAAGCCCTAACTGACAAAATTCTACAGTTTCTTCTCAATAAAGGCTTTTCTTACCCTGAGTCAAAAGCAGCACTAAGCTCATTAGATATCACAAAAGATGAAGAACAAGAAAGCGAACTCATCTTAAAAGAACTCGAAAAACAACACCGCCGATTATCCAAAAAATATGACGGTTACGAGTTAAAACAAAGACTTATTCAAGCCTTAGCCAGAAAAGGATATCAGTTTGATGATATTTATTCGGCTTTACGTGACTTTTTATAAATAGTGTGCCCAAAACCGTGATTTTTTTGATAAATTGTGATATTCTATAATAGATAACAAATTGTAGAAAGAAGATTGCCATGAAATTACCTAAGGAAGGCGACTTTATTACAATTCAAAGTTATAAGCATGATGGTAGTTTGCACCGTACTTGGCGCGATACTATGGTACTAAAGACAACTGAAAACGCAGTTATTGGAGTCAATGATCACACACTAGTCACTGAAAACGATGGACGACGTTGGGTCACTCGTGAACCAGCTATCGTCTATTTTCATAAGAAATACTGGTTTAATATCATTGCCATGATACGAGAAAATGGCGTTTCTTATTATTGTAATATGGCTAGTCCACACGTTTTAGATGAAGAAGCACTCAAATACATCGATTATGATCTAGATGTCAAAGTTTTTACAGACGGTGAAAAAAAATTGCTCGATGTTGATGAGTATGAAATTCATAAAAAACAAATGGGTTACTCTCCAGACCTTGACTTTATCTTAAAAGAAAATGTCAAAATTCTAGTGGACTGGATTAATAATGAGAAAGGTCCCTTCTCACCTGCCTATATCAACATTTGGTACAAACGTTATCTTGAACTAAAGAATCGTTAAAGTTGTCCGCACTCATTAGAGTGCTTTTTTAATGCGCTCTTAACCAGCAATAATCCATTCCCCAACCTAATCTTCCTAACTTCGCCCTTACCTTTCTCTGAAAAGCACGTTTCCCCCTAAAACACTCACCACTCATCAAATAGTCCAGATAACCTTTTTCCTCTACTGTCAATTCCTGACACAACTCTCCAATAGCCTCCCTATAGGCTACCATCTCCGCCACATCTAGCCCATTATCCGATACCGAATGAGCCACTTCTCCAATCTCATCATAAACCATTCGGTCAAAAGCTCTCTTTATACTCTCTTGCTTTCGAATCTCATCCTTGACACGGTTTGAAAATTTCGTCTTAAAATAAACACACATTTTTCTAGTATTGAAAACTAGATCTGGCTCCTTCTCCAATAACTGATATAAGGTAATCATACCCTCCTGATCCCAATCCTCAGGCTCCCATATCTTAATAAAATAAAACTGTCTCAGTTTCAACACAATCGGACGAACTTTCTGATAAAGCCCTTCAAAATCTAATATTGCTTCCATAACAATACCCCCATAATTTAGTTATGGTTATAGTTTATCCCTAATAAACAAAAAAGAACATGACACAAATGTCATGCTCTAGTAGCTTAAAAAGTTGAACAAATGAAAAAGAAACACTGATGAATCAACGTTTCTAACACATATTATACTCCGCCAACAGGGCTCGAACCTGTGACATCATGATTAACAGTCATGCGCTCTACCAACTGAGCTATGGCGGATTAAAGCTAAGCAACTACCCTATCTCACAGGGGGCACCCCCCAACTACTTCCGGCGTTCTAGGACTTAACTGCTGTGTTCGGCATGGGTACAGGTGTATCTCCTAGGCTATCGTCACTTAACTTCTTCTTGG
>NZ_RCVM01000020.1 GCF_003686955.1 Streptococcus hillyeri | reverse complement strand
ATGAGTCTGCGTCGTAAGAAATATGCCCTAAGTCTGTCCTTTGACAAGTATTTAAAACAATTGCTTTAGGGCAAAAAACTTTCAACACTTGCAAAATGGAAATAGAAGATTTCATGCGTTTGTCGTGTTATATCAATTTTTCTCTTGACAAATTTCTGTTGTATGGTAACATTGATACATAGATATTGTATTGATTTAAACATACAAAAAAGAGACTAAAAATTCAGAAGGAGTATTGTAATGGTTGAAACATTGTTACAGATTAGCGATATTAGTAAAAAATATGGTAAGCAAGAAGCTTTATCACACGTTAGTTTTGACATCAAAAAAGGTGAAATTTGTGGTCTTGTTGGACAAAATGGTGCAGGTAAAACGACCCTCATTCGAGTCTTATCTGGGCTTATCAATGCTAGTTCAGGAAAAATTGAGCGCTGTCAAGATTATAAAATTGGTGCTTTGATTGAGTCTCCAACGCTTTATCCTAATATGTCTGCTTACGCCAATCTTAAATATACAGCCTTGCAGATTGGTTTGCCAAAGGCTGATGAGCGCATTAAAGAAGTTTTAGACTTGGTTGGTCTAGCAGATGTTGACCGTAAGAAAAAGGTCAAAAATTTCTCTCTTGGTATGCGTCAGCGTATGGCGATAGCACTTGCCATTATTGATTTTCCAGATTTTCTGATTTTGGACGAACCGATTAACGGGCTTGATCCATCTGGTATCAAGGAGATGCGTGATATTATCCTGAACCTCAGAGACACATTTGGCATCACCATTCTTATCTCCAGCCATATTCTGTCTGAATTGGAGCTGGTGGTTGACCGTTTTGTTATCATGCATAAAGGGCGCGTGATTAAGGATATTGAAAAAGCTGCGCTTAAAGCAGAAGTGGAGAACCGTATTCGCCTAGAGACAGTAGATAATGCTAAAGTCGCGAAAGCGCTGCAAGCAACAGGGGTGTCACTAGATGTTGTGGAAGATTACCTCAGCATTAAACCAGAAAAAACCGTTCAAGAATTGATTGATTTAGTAGCTGAACTAAATGTTGAGATAAAAGGAATCTACCAAACAGGTTCAAGTTTTGAAGATTATTATCTAAGTTTATTACAGTAAGGAGAAAAATAATGTTAAAATTTTTAAAAGCCGATTGTTACCGCATTTTTAAAGAGCGTTTGAGTTTGATTTCGTTGATTATTTTACTCCTACTTAGTGGAGGGATAGCTTATGCCATTTCTCGTCAAACGATACCTCAAACAGCAGTGGTACCTTTCATGATGCCATTTTTTACCAGTTTCTTTCCCCTCTTTTTTGTCACTCCAGGAAAAATCTTCTTTGGTGAGGATTTTGTACAGCGTACCATTAATAATAGTTTGGTTAAAATTCAAAGCCGACCAAAGACATTTGCTTATCGTTGGTTAATGAGTATTGTTGTCAGCTTTTTGTATATTGTAATTGCCTATACGTTTGCAGGTATTGTTTATCAAATACTTACTGGCGATATGATTTTTTCAGGACTTTTTGAAGCTTTTAGCTACCAATTTCCTTATTATTTAGCGACAGCAGCATTGCCTTTGGTTTTCTTTAATTTGTTTGATAAACTTTATAAAACCAATACACTTTTCATCATTGTCTTTACCATGTTTGAAAGCTTTACTAACCTTATTCTTGGCATGTTGTTAAAAATTGATTCAGAAGTGTACAGGCCTTATATGATTTTCGATAAACTGGCTAATACAGTAGATGGTTCAGAAGCGTTTATTAACCATTCAAGCATTGTTGCCTTTGTTTACACAATTCTTTTTGCAGGAGTTTCTTATCTTCTCTTTGCTCGTCGTGAGTTTAAGTAAAAAGCAGGGCAGGAAAGACGCTAAAGGGACAGGAGCTTTTCTGTAGAAGCTCTGCTATTTCCAAAAAAAAGCAATAAAATCCTTGCAAAAGGCTGTGAATTCTAGTAGAATAGTATTCTGTGAGTATCCCTCACTTCCTGCTGGCAAAGTTCAGTAGGCATTAGACCAAAAGGAGGAACATATCAATGGCTAAATACGAAATTCTTTATATCATTCGTCCAAACATTGAAGAAGAAGCTAAAAACGCTTTGGTAGCACGCTTTGACTCTATCTTGACTGACAACGGTGCAACTGTTGTTGAATCAAAAACATGGGAAAAACGTCGTCTTGCATACGAAATCAATGATTTCCGTGAAGGACTTTACCACATCGTTAACGTTGAAGCGACTGACGCAGTAGCTCTTAACGAGTTTGACCGTTTGTCAAAAATCAACGGCGACATTCTTCGTCACATGATCGTTAAACTTGACGCGTAAGAAGGTGCTCTATGATTAATAATGTAGTACTTGTGGGTCGTATGACTCGTGATGCAGAACTTCGTTACACTCCAAATCAGGTGGCTGTAGCAACTTTTACCCTGGCTGTTAACCGTATTCGTAAAAACCAAAATGGTGAGCGTGAGGCGGACTTCATCAACTGTGTCATCTGGAATCAACCAGCTGAACACTTGGCGAACTGGGCTAAAAAAGGAGCTTTGATTGGAATTACAGGTCGTATTCAGACTCGTAACTATGAAAACCAACAAGGTCAGCGCGTTTACGTAACAGAAGTTGTTGCTGAAAATTTCCAAATGTTGGAAAGTCGTGCTACACGTGAAGGTAATGCTGGTAGCTCTTATAATGCAGGTGGATTTGATTCATTTGGTGGAGCACCAACAGGTGGAGGTTTTACTTCTCAACCATCACAATCAACACCAAATTTCGGTCGAGATGAAAGCCCATTTGGTAACGCAAATCCAATGGACATTTCAGACGATGATCTTCCATTCTAATGGATAAAACGAATTAAATATATAAAGGAGAATTAAACATGGCTCAACAACGTCGTGGCGGATTCAAACGCCGTAAAAAAGTTGATTACATCGCAGCTAACAAAATTGAATATGTTGATTACAAAGATACTGAGCTTCTTAGCCGTTTCGTTTCAGAACGTGGTAAAATCTTGCCACGCCGCGTAACAGGTACTTCAGCTAAGAACCAACGTAAAGTAACAACAGCAATCAAACGTGCTCGCGTTATGGCTCTTATGCCTTTCGTAAACGAAGACTAATCAAAATGACCTTTCGGGGTCATTTTTTGATGTCTTTATAATATTAATGAATGTAGAGTTAGCTTTCATACTCATTCAAAATCAAAATTAGCAGTTTAAGTCAAATCAAGAACCAATAAATGGTTTGATTTACCAGAGCTTCTTTCGCCATGGTGGTATTATAATCAAGAGTAAACTCTTGATTATAACGGACTTTTTGAGACCTAGGCTCAAAAAGTAGCAATGAAACTCCGTAGGAGGTGGGGACACTGACTTCGTAAGCTTTATTCCCCACCTCAAAAGGTTCCTCGAACCTTTTGAGCGTCCGCACCTTTTTAGAAAGAAGCAAAAAAGTAATTTTTGATTTTTGTTAAGTATCAATTGATGTTTCAATTTAAAAACTGAGCATTTTTGTTTTGCCATTTTCATGGTCTAAAAAAGCTATTTTATTAAATCAAATCAGGTCAAATTTCTTGCATTTGCTATGTATATATGCTAAACTAACAAAGTTTTATATGCTTTTTTTGAGAAACTGTCTAATTTAATTAGATGGAAAATGATGAGATATAAAAAGTGAGAAATCTGAGTAAAAATAGGTAGAAAGTATCATGGAAATTAAACAACTAAAAAAATTAAAAAGAGAACAGTTAATTGCCATTATGCTAGAGCAGCAAGAAAAGATTGAGAAACAAGAAGAAACAATAATGCAATTAACAGAGCGTTTGGAAGATAAAAAGATTTTATTGGAAAAATCTGGTTCGATTGCGGAAGCTTCTTTGGCTCTGAATAAAGTTTTTGAAGCAGCTCAAGCGGCGGCTGACCAGTATCTACAAAATATCAAGAGAGACATTTAATATTATAAGAGGATGATCAAAAAGAAGGTGAATATTTCGGAACTCAGTTCTAAAGAGTTGGCGCAAGAATTAGAGCGCCTAAGGTATAGAGGTCGTTTTTGGACGATTATTAAACAAACGTTATATACCTTGTTAGCAGTTGTAGCTGTAGCCATTTTGATAGCGGTATTGTGGTTGCCGGTGCTCAGAATTTATGGGCAATCCATGAATAAAACATTGCAAGAGGATGATCTTGTCCTTACCGTAAAGGGGTCTAGCTTTGAAACGGGAGATGTCATTGCGTTTTATTACAATAATAAGGTCTTGGTAAAGCGTGTGATTGCGCAGTCTGGAGATTGGGTAAATGTTGACTCTGAGGGTGATGTCTATGTCAATCAGAAAAAATTAGATGAGCCTTATGTGCTGGATAAAGCACTTGGCAAGAGTGATATTACCTATCCTTATCAAGTGCCGGATCAAGAAATTTTTGTGCTAGGCGATAATCGTTCGGCATCTATAGATTCCCGTAATACAGCCATTGGTGGCATTTCTGAAGAACAAATCGTCGGAAAAATTTCTTTTAGAATTTGGCCGTTGGATAAATTTGGCACCATCAAATAAAGGTTATAATGAGAAAAAACTGTTTTTGGAGAGCTGTATGAGATTATGATGATGGATTGGAGGTAAAGTGGACAAGATTTATAAATACGTAACGACTTATGTTGGTAAGCTTGAAAATAAACTAAAGTGGAAGAGTATGACCTGGACTCTCTTGGCTATAGCGACTTTTCTAACCACCTATTTTTTGATTTTGCCAGCGATTACAGTTACAGATAAACAAGCTGATGAGGCTGCGATACGACTGGAGGTTCCGGAAACGGAAGAAACATTTCCAGAAAAGGGAGAAGGGCTAGGCGATGTTGAGACGTCAACCGTTTCGATGCAGTCGGAAGGAAGTGTAGAAACGTCAGAGTCAATGACAATTGTTACAGAGGTAGCAACGACGACCGAAGCTACTAGTGAAACAGAGGCTGCGGTAAAGTATTTTGATGATGTTTTGACTTATCGAGGTAGTGATTACACTGTCAAAGTAAGTATTCCGAAAGAGGCAAAGATACCAGATAACGTTCAGTTGGATGCACAAGAAATTAAAGAACAAGAAGCTGAGTATCATGGCTATAAGGAAAAAGTTCTTGATAAGGTTGCTCGTCAAGAAGAAGAAATTCAACTGTTGAGGCTATATGATATTCGATTGCTGGTTGATGACCAAGAAGTGGAACCGCAAGCTTCCGTAAAAGTTGAAGTGTCATATGACGAAAAGTTAGATGCCAAGGATGAAGATTTGAAAATTGTCCATTTCAAAGATGACGGACAGACAGAAATTTTAAAATCAAAGGCAACTAAAGAAACCAAAAATACCGATAGTGATATTGCCTTTAAGACAGACTCCTTCTCTATTTATGCCATTGTGCAAAATGGAAAAGAAGTTCCGAGGCATACTTATAGGTTTCAAAATTATGATGGAACAGAGTATAAGTTTGTCAATAGTTCTGGCGAATTAGTTTCTGAACAAATCATAAAAAATGGGGAAGAGCTGCATGGTGTGGGGATTCCGATTACCGAGCATCAGCAACGATTCAATGGTTGGTTTGAGTATAGCAACAATACGCTGGGAAATCGTGTTAACTTTGATCAGTCAATAACAGTTAATGAAAGTAAAATAATCTACGTTAGACCAAGTATGGATCAAATAGTTTATCTTACAGTTTATGATGATGAAGCTGGGACAATTATTCTTGAAAAAGATCAACTAGCTCTTAAAGATGGTGGAGTAATGGTAGATTTATCAAGGTATAGTGAAGTAATCAAGCCACCGACAGCAACGAAACGTTTAGTTGGATGGTCATTAGCTCCGAATGGCCAAGATAGTATTTTTGATATAGGTGCAAAATTACCTATGGATAAGGATGCGAATATCTATCCAGTCTTTAAGGAATCTAAACGTTTAGAGTTTTACACAAATACTGTCAATGATACAGATAGTATTTCAAATGGTGCTCCATATGTTCCTCCTAAATTTGTAATTGATGGGGAATTGGCAAGTAAATCACAACCAACGGATCCTGAACGTTATGGTTATACCTTTGATGGTTGGTATTCTAATAAAGAGTTTATAGGATCTAAATTTAACTTTGCTCAACCATTGACTGCGGATACACAGTTATATGCGAAATGGAATCCAGACAAAGCAAGTTACACAATTGTGTATTGGTTGCAGAGCTCGACAGATAAAAAAGATGCAAGACCAGAAGATAAAAATTATGATTATGCAGGTCAACGGTATGTTACCTCAGCACAAGTTGGTACTCGGGTTGCACCCAGTCAGAGTGATATATCTGGGGCTAATGTCACAGGTTTTGTATCGGCAGGATTTGAATATACACAAGATCGTGGAGAGACTTCGACAACAGTTAAGGCAGATGGCTCCTCTGTACTGAATGTCTATTTCAATAGGCGCTTAATTACCATGAGATTTTATGATAGTCCTACTACTATTGGAGCAAATGATAGTAGATGGTTTACTAGTAGAAATTTAACTACTATGACTGGATTATATGGAACATCATTAGAGAATAATGGATATACTTGGAAAGATAGTGGAACTAATACGTGGCGCTACTATGAGTATAACCAATACGGCAATGTTAGTGACAGAGGGATGACCTATTTAGGTGAGTTTGTCTTACCAGAGGGAACTTATCCTAGAATTCAAGCTTTTCCATCAATAAGCCAAGAAATACGTTTATTTAAATCAACTGATAAAAAAGCAAAGACAATTTATTTTTATAAACAAAAGGCAGATGGTACCTATCCTGATATTGGAAATCATGATGATACAGGTTCTTCTAGCGAAATCTCGACTCTATTTACCTTTTCAGAAAAATATAATGGGTTTAATGTCCACAGTTATCGTCGCTATGATATAACAAATCGTAGAAATGTGGATGATGATTGGAGAACTACTAAATCTGGAAGTAACGTAGATACTGTTGGCTACAGCAGGCAATATGATTATTATAATTATAGGTGGTATAACTATATTTCTAGTCAATATGACTTGCATATTCGTTATCAAAGAAAAGAATTCAATCTAAAGTTTAGATATCCAGATACGAATGCTCCGTTAAAAGATTTTGATGACAAAAAGGTATTATACGAAGCAAGCTTGCTTGCTTATCGACCAGATACGACAGTAGTCAAGCCTAAACCACATTTGAACGGCTATGAGTGGGATGGGAAATGGTACAAAGATCAGACATTGACACAAGAGTTTGAGTGGGATAGCAATATGCCTGACCATGATCTCGCTATTTATCCTGGATTTAGAAAAATAAAATATAATATTATCTTAGATGCCAATGGTGGGGAACTGGCAGATTCACAAGATACACACTTTACTTTGGAGTATGGTCAAACTGTTCCAAAATATGAAGATATTTCACGTAATTTCATTGAGGATTCACAGGGGATGTACTATTATCGAAAAGATACTGTAAATCTAATTGATATCGTCAATGATGGGAAAAATCAACATGCACACTATACACAAAATCCAGTGTCCGCAAGGACGTGCCGGTTCGACCCCGGCCGCCGGTATAGTTAAAAATATTGAAAAGACAAGGTTTCTAAGCCTTGTCTTTTTGTTTTTTCTCTATTTGCTGTTTGTGTGAATTACTAAAAATTACTAATCTTATAACAAATCATCTAGTTTATCAGCCAAATCTTTCTGCTTACTAGGGTATAAATGAGAATAGGTATCAATTGTAGTCGTGATAGAAGCATGTCCTAGCCGTTCTTTTACAACTAGATAATCTTCCCCTTGGTTAATCAGTAGGGAAGCATGGGAGTGTCTAAAATCGTGTATGCGTATTTTTTTAAGTGTGTTATCACGCTCAAGAATTTTCTTGTATTGCTTTTCAACAGTATTTTTTGTAATTGTGATAGGGCTACTTTGAAACACTTGTAGGGTCAAGCTATCACTAGTAAATTTCTCTAACAGATGTTTTTGGTGCTCTTGCCAATGTTGTAGTTCTTGGCTTAATTTTTTATTGATAACAATTCTTCTTGTTCCTGCTTTAGTTTTTGTTGTGCTGATGTGGCTAATCCCCTTATTGACATAAACAGATTTTGTGATATGAATTATATCGCTTGAAAAGTCGATGTCTTTCCATGTTAGTGCAAGTGCTTCCCCAAGTCTTAACCCTGTGAAGAATAGAACAGTAAAGAGTAATTTTATATTATATTCTTCTTGTTCAAACAGTGTTAGAAACTGCTGGAATTCTTTGACCGTCCAAAACTGCATTTTAATCTTTTCAACAGGCAATTTTTTTAGTAGCTTTACTGGATTTGTAGTGTAATAACCTTTTCGCAAGCCGACGTCAAAAATCTTTTTAAGCAAAATCATGATTTTGTTGATAGTATTTGTGCTTAAAGGATTATCAGAATTTTGGGCAACTTTTCGCCTAAGATGTTCTCTGAACTGGTAAATATCTTCATAGGTTAGTTTTGCGACATTATCAACCTTTGAAAAATAACCTTTTATGTGTTTGTTATAGTTATTTTCTTGTGTGTTGATATAGCTAACTTTTCGATGATTTATATTATCTTCTTCTTTTAGCAGTTCATAGAGCATTGAAAGGGTAATTTTAGCCCCATAGAAGCGTTCTTTGAGCTCTACACTTCTTAGGTAGTGTTCTGCTTCAGTAGCCTCTTTCTTGGTCTTATAGCCCTTTCTGACTATTCTACGTTGCTTAAGTGTTATTGGGTCAAAACCATTGCTAATATCAACTATCCAACCGCCGTCTTTATCTTTTCTAATTGCCATATATTACCCCCTAGAAAGAGAGCTATTTTGGACATCAAAACCAAGTAATTCAGTAGCGATAGAAGCAGGGATAGTTCCAATACGCTTATTTTGATAAACCCTAAATCCTCTTGCTATTAAAAGTTCTTTCCCCTGTCTGATAATTCGTTTAGAAGTTCCCTCAGAGAAACCGAGGGCAATCAGGTCATTCTTATTTACGGTTGCTATCATGTGACTTACTCCTTTGTATCTAACTTTATCTTTTTGTAGGTAACGTAATTATCGAAATACTGTCCGTCTTTATAGACTTTGCTGGTGTATTCCGTTTCATATAGGACGGTTGAGTTATTATAATCAAAAGTTTCATAAGTATAAAACTTATCCTCATCAGGCTTCTTCAAATTACGTGATGATAGATAGGCTTGTTTACCAAAGTTTTCCAATAGCTCCTGTCCGATACCTTTTTCAAAATATTTGGTAACATATCGACCGCGGTTTTCTTTGCTATCGACATCAACTTTATTTATCCGTACTGCTCCATATCCCCAAAGTTCCAAGAGTTGACGGTGTGGAACACAAGGAACGCTGAAAAGCAGAATATGAGCATGCCATGCCCCACGTTTTTGTTTTTCTAATACTGCTATATATCTCAATTGGCTTTTCTTAGTCTTAAATATGTGATAATTAAAGCGTTTAATAAAGGTTTTGAGTAAGTCTTTGAAATGGTTTCTATCGCTGATATTTTCTTTAGTGGTTAATGTGAGAAAAGAAGTCGTATCATCAAAATTACAATCGACTAGACGGAGTAAATTCCACTTTGCTTCTAAGCGAGTTTTCTTCATGCGTTCAAGACGTTGTTCTTGTTCTTCTGGTGTTAGTTCGTCAAATGTTCTGCGTTTTGATTTTTCCTTGTTTTCAGCATTAGTATCTAAAATTGATTTTCCCTTTGAAAATATTGGCTTTTCATATTCCCAAATTTCAATATAAGAAGAAGTGCGGACTATTTTTTATTATATGAAGTCATAAAAAATAGTTCCTTTTAACTTTGCTTTTCGCCAAAAGATTGTCTATATAATAAATAAACTAGGAGGAGCTTTGCTCCCCCTACTTCTATCATGTGATCCTCAGCATCGCTCTGCTAAACACGCTTCCAGCTTGCCGACCTCCAGTCGGCAGTTTTGCCTAGGTACATGATTAGAAGTCATAGAAAGTAATATTTCTTGGTAGTAATATCAAATGCCAAAACAGGTATAGTTTTGCTTTGACTTACAAAACCATCAATAAAATAATGGCTTTTTTGGTCATAATAGATTTTTCCAAGATAGGTTGGGTCATTTGCTACTTCACAAGAATAAATGTGACCTGAAATAATATCTTTATAGAATTTACCAGTGGTAAGAGGAAATTTATTTGTGAATATTTTAGTATCTGTTAACACTTTCCATAATTCACCTGCTTCTTCATCAATACCAGCATGGACAAAAATTTGATTTTCTGTTTCAAAATAGCGACTATCCTCATATCGTTTTTGAAACCAATTTATGAATGGAATAAACTTAGTATTATTTCTAATTTCATTTCTTATGGTGGTTTCAAAATTATTAGGATTAAAAGTTAAGAGTTTGTTTAATTCCTCTGTAGAAAAGAAACTTTGTATTGTTTCACCATATGCAGAAGCAGTAGGTTTTTCTAAAATCAACCAATCATAAAACCATTCTTCATGATTTCCAAAAAGCGTAATAATTTGTTTTGGATGAATCTTTTCAAGTTCAATTATTTTAGAAATGACTTGAAAAGATTGAGAACCGTTATCAATATAGTCTCCAAGTAGTATAAGTCGATTATCCTTATCAGATAAATCTATTTTTGAAAGGCTCTCAACAAATTCATTAAAATATCCATGAATATCGGACATAGAGTAATAAATAGCCATAATGTCATCTAATTGTTTATCGAGCATTTAAGGCATAGATATAAGCCACAAAGCAAGCAAAGTCTCCAATGCGTTTTCTATCATCGTTAAATTTTTCAAACCAAGAAACATCATTACCCTGTTCATTTGCCAAACCTTTTAAGAGTTTTAGTTGATAAATCACCTTATTATGAGTAACAGTTCTTGCTTCATCATTGGCAAGTTTTTCTTCTCTTGAGAGTGTGAGCCATTTGCCACGTGCAGAGGCATACTCTACGCAGAGTAGTATAAATGTTGTCCATTCTTCTTGAAATTCTTTATCAAGCTGATTAGAGGAATTAAGAAGATTAGAATAGATTTGTTCCGCTTCAGAAAATGATATAATCCCCTTTTCATTTTTAAAATCATCGTAGCTAAAAATTTGCATTGTAAAACTCCTTTATATGTTTTTGTCATATTTTAACATAACTATTTTGTTACAGGTAAGATATCAGAGCAAGCAAACCAAAGATTGCCATTGAATTGTCCAACATTCAAATCTTTAAGTGCAACAGGACAAGTCTTGTTGTTTGCCATTTCTTGAACAGAAACAGTAGGCGTGAGAGTATTAACCTTGACTTGTATCATTTCCATGAAGAAATCTGAGGTCTCATCTTGGATGGAAACATTCAACCGAAGAGCAGTTGGTTTTCCAGTCTCACGGTCTAGAACCTCACTGTATCCCTTTACGGCTACAAAACGGCTACCTAACAATTCTGCTTTAAGAAAATCATTTAATTTCATGTGTACCTCTTTTCTATCATCGCAGAGCGATGAGGAACAGATATTGTTGCTGAAAATCTAGCGAATTTAAGCAACAACATCCGTTGTAATTAGTTTGTTTCTGTTAAATAAAGTTGTAATTCTTTGATAAAGTCAAATTGAGTAGTATCAAGATAAGGACTTTCCCAGTATTGTGCTGTCTCCTTGCCTGAACCTTGCATATAAAGATAACCTGCCCCTTTTTCTTCGATAGGTTTTAACTTATCAGGAGTAGCTGAACCAAAGACCATGCGGTAGCCCTCACTAGAATTAGCGCCAAGAGCAATTCTCAATCCCAAGTTATCTCTAAGGTCGGTATTTAGGGTTTCGGCTCTCATTTGTTGAGCTGACAAAAGGATAAATATGCCTGATTGTCTCCCTAGTAGAATAATTTGTTTAATGCCATCCATAACTTCAACAATAATTTCTTTTGATTTTTTATCTGTTCCTGAAGCTTGAAATGCTCCCATTTCATCGAAGATAAGCCATAGTGGTTTAAAATCATGGTTGGTAAAATTTGAGCCGTATTGAAAGTTGTCCCGCATATATTGATATCGTTCTTGCATTTCTTCAACTACTAAACGGACAATACGAGCGATATTGTTCGGAGTTGTTGCTACATACTTTTCTCCGAAATAATATGATAAGCTACCTAGGTCAGAATTTTTAGGGTCTGCTATATAGACAGTTGATTGCCGTTTGAGAAGTTCTAAAATCAAGAAAGATATGAAAACAGATTTTCCACTTCCAGTACCACCAGCAACTAGAATATGAGGGCACTTGACAGGATTATAATTCACACCATATCCTAAATCTATATTAAGGTTATCAATTTCTTGCTTCTGGTTGTGAGATTGAAGAACTAACCTATCAGGTTTCTTGTAATAGAAATGATATTCCACAAAATTAGGACGAATAATTTTTTCTTCTAGTTCCAGTTCGAGTACTCCGGCAAGGACATCATCAAGTGATTGTACCTTTTTGCTAAATTCATCACCAGTAATCAGAGCTTTGATAAGAATATGCCCTTTTTGTTTGTCTAGCTCGTATTGCAAGATTGCACTTCTAGAGATTCTTTCATATCCTGAGCTATCTTTATATGTTGTATAAAGGTGGTTTGTATGTAATACATACAATAAGCTTTCTCTGATAATTAGGTAATAATCCAAATGATATCTAAAATATTTTAATTGACGATGAAATTTGTATATGACAAATCCTGCTAGAATAAATAAAGGGATTTTAATAAGGTCAGGAGCTCTAATATTTGCAATAATAGTAAGCATAATACAAGTAGAGAAGCCTAATATTGACCAATGAGCTATCTTTAATTTGCTAGTTGAAATAATATAATTTCTCTTTAAGTCAGCGACTTTCTTTATTTTAAACATAATCAGCGCCTCATGGAGAATTATAAAGAAATAGTTGCTGATAAAATCGCATGGTCTGGGTAGCCTACTTGGCTTTTATAATCAGGATTTTTTAAGAATTCCCAAGAATAATTTTCATTTACTATAGGGATATTTGCAAAAATATGGTCTAACTTACAATACTTCCAAGAGTTTGAATCTGATGGAGTATATACAGTTAATCCTGCCTTACTCATTATCGACTTAAGTAATGGATAAGAGTAAAACTCTCTAGCTTTTCCTTGATAGGAATGAATATCATCATTCTGTTTGAAAAAACCATTATTAAAGTCACCTAGAATGATGGTATGTTCATGACTTGCAGGCAAATTTGAAATTAGATTATCTAGCTGTATTTTGCGCTCTTTAAAATCTTCAATGATATCTTTTCCACCAGTTTTTATACGAGTACCTATAATATTTAATTCCTTACCAAATATATTTACTGCGACTCGCAAAAAGTTTGGATTACTATCATCATTATCAATGGTAGTGAATTTACTATCAGAAATTAAGGAACTTTTGATAGCTACTAAGATTTCGTTTCCGAATTCAAGAGAACGGTCATCTTCAAAAACCTCATAGCCAATATCCTGCAATCTAGCACAGAATAAATTATGGGTTTCTGTCTTGACATACTCTGTCAGACATATAATATCTGCATTTAATTGTCTTAGTTCAGTTACAACCATATCAGGAATTTGTCTGCCAAGTCCTGAACGTTGATTGATATTCCAAGTAGAAATTGTAAGTTGTGTCATAAAATTGTCCTCCAAAAATTTTAGCAAGAGGAGGAATTCCTCCTGCTAGTAGTCGAATTCGTCAAAGATTTCTCCTTGTTCGCCCTCATCGTAATAACTTTCCAATTCTTCATAGAAGTAATCTAAAGCTTCTTGTTCAAATTCGTTCATGTTGTCCTCCTTTTTTGTTTTGAACTATTTATTTACTAGTTTATAGCTACTATAATCCCAAAAAGAAACTTTGTCAATGACAAAAACTAGCTATTTACTATTTTTTTTGCTAAAATTAACTTAAATAAATAAAGGAGAATTATAATGGAGAAGCAAATAGCATTTTATATGACAAAACGGTCATCGGATGAATTAGATGAAATTCAAAAAATTATTGCTGAAAAGGAAGGTCGTGTAACTAAGGCTTATATTTTAAATCAAGCGATTTATAAATACTATGAGTACATAAAGGAATATTATAAAATTGATGAAGAAATGAAATAGGTGAGTAGATGTTTGCTTTTTATCACTATACTTCAGCTGAAACACTAAAATTAATTTTACAGAATCAGACATTGAGATTTAAGAGTCTTGGATTTGTTGATGACCCGAATGAGCAAAAAACTGCAGATTTTGGAAACTTAGGAAGTATAAATTATGTTTCTTGTTGGACAAGTGTGTCTGACAGTATTCCGCAATGGAGTATGTACGGGAATAATTTTAAAGGGGTTATGATTGAGATTAATTTTGCTTCAGTCTTAGATGTTTTTGAGACAACTAAGTTTTCTTTTGACGGAAAAAAACTAGTAGATATTTTACCTCTATTAAATCCCTTAACGACCAAGATGGTTCCAACTAATGGCTATTTACCTGAAATTATTAGTATTAAATACACAGATGATGAATTATTAACTATTCCTAAAGTAGTGTCTATTAATGAAAAAGAGACAATTATCGATTTGAATGCAAATGGCAGATACAAAACAACGAATTGGCAATTTCAAGACGAGCACAGATTCTCTATTTCAGTTTTACCATGGAGCATTGGAGAGTTGCTTAATATTTTAGAGAAACAAAATGAAAATTTTGGGGCATTTATGCTCAATGCGTTATCAAATATTACTCTACCAGTAGAACATCTTGATATCCCTCTAAATAAGGATATTTTCAATAATATGAAAATAATATTTGGTCCAAAATGTGGCAATAAGAATAAAGAAGAAATACGTAATTTAATAGAGAAATTGAATTTTAGTATACCTTGTACAGATAGCGAAGTACTTATACGATAATTCCTAAAAAGTTACTAAAAATAAAAAAACTATCGTTTTTACGATAGAGGTAACTTCTTGAAAAGCCTAATTGAAAGGCTTTATATACTTCTAAAACGGTAAGAACCAAACTCAAAATCCTAGAGAAGAAAATGTTGATCAAACGAAGCGTTATCGTAAAGATAAGGACGCTTATCATTTGATTGGTTGGTATGTTGTAGGGCTTGATGGAAAAAATGTGCGTCCATACAACTTTAGTGGTGCTGTAACGAGTGATTTGACTTTAAGGGCTGAATGGCGCCGAGCAGGTGAATATAGGGTTGTATATAGTGAAGATGTTCATGGATTAGATTTGAAGCCTATTGTGAAAGATGGGACAAATTTAAAAGCTACAAACTTACCATATGATCCTAACAAGTATGATGATCAATCACATGCCGAGTTACAAAGTCGTCCGACGTCCCCAGATGGCTATCGTTTCCGTGGTTGGTTGTATAATGGTCGGATTTATAATCCGCATGATATTATTACTATTGATGCTCTAAAAGCAGATGATCATAAAACCTTGATTGTTTATCCGGTTTATAAACCAGTTGATAAGATTCAAGTTGAAACCACGAAAATTATCTATGATGGCAATGGTGGAGAAAGAATTGATAATGGTCAAACGGTTACCCTTATAACCTTTGATAAATTACCAGTAAATGCCACTCATACAACAAAAGAATCAGATTACTTTACAAGAGTTGGATATGATCTAATTGGCTGGCATACAGACAAATCAGATGCAGATAAAGGTCGTGTTGAGTATAACTTCAATCAAAAAGTTGGATTGGACAATAAACCAGATGCTGCTAATACCTTATACGCAGTTTGGAGACCAAAAGAATATACAGTAACCGTTACAAAGAAAGTTATTGGTAACGACTCTGATAAACACAAAGAATTTAAATTTGATCCAGGCAATACTTTACAACAAGGAAATTTTGCATTGAGAGATTCTGCTACCCATGGTAATGAGAAGAAAGTATTTACTAAAATTCCATATGGAACAGTCATTTCAATTGACGAACAAGATTATGCAGAGTTCACTAAGACAGAAGATATAACGCATTCAAAACCAGCTTCTGGGGCACAGCCTTGGACAGATCGTGTGGTTAACCTACCTCAACTAACTGTGGATGGTGATATTGATATCGTTTTCACGAATACACGTCACACGCAACAAGTTGTCTTGAAGAAAGTTAGTGTCGAAAACATTAATATGGGCTTATCTGGTGCTGAATTTGATATCTACAAGGTTGAAAATGGGCAGAAAGCAACAACCCCACTTTATACAAAAGTAACCTCAAATGATGCAGGGATAGTTGTTAATGGGAATACGCAAGATCCTTTCTTCAATTTGCCAGTGGGCAGTTATCTCATTACAGAGACTAAAGCTCCAGATGGTTACAACCTTGAAAAAACGGATATGTCTTTAGAAGTTACGGCGACAGGCGCAAGCTTTATTCAAAATGGTAACGCTGCGACACCAACGGTTATTAATACACTAACTGCTCAGCAGTTTGAATTCAAAATTACAAACTCAAAAGGTGCTGAATTGCCATCGACGGGTGGTATTGGAGGACATCTTTACCTAATCCTAGGAGTGCTATTGGCATTACCGGCAGGATTACTTTTATACAAAAAACACAAATTAATGTATTGATAAACAATACTAGAAAGAAATTATTTATTTTATGAAAAAGAAAATCATTAAATCTATACTAGCAGCAACACTTATTCTTGGAACTGTAGCACCAGCTACAACACCGGTATTTGCGGCTGGTCCTGGTAGTATTGAAATTAAAAATACTCAACAAAATACTGAATATAAAGCTTATAAAATTTTTGATGCGACTAATGATGGAGACGCTGTTTCTTACACACTTCCTACTGGCAATGCTCTTCTAGAGGATTCTGGTTTTAAAAGCCTATTTGATACAAATACTAATGGGAATTTGACTTATATTACACCGAAGGCAGGTGTTACATCAGAACAAATTACAACCTGGGCTAAAGGGTTAAAAGATAAGCTTGGTAATCCTGTTGATACCAAAATAGAAAATGGTACGGATTCAACTGAAACCTTGCAAGTAGGGTATGGTTACTATCTTGTTGATTCATCACTTAATCAAGGTTCAGTAACCATGGTAACTTCTGCATCTCCAGATGCTATTATTCATGAAAAGGAATCAGAACCGACTTGGGGTGACACTGGTGGAAAAACGACTAATGAAAAGTCTTACAATGTAGGGGATGAAATTACTTATACTGTTACCTATACAAATGCTACAAATTTCAATAAAGGTAACAAGGTTTATCAATATGTGATGACCGATGACATGCCAGATGCTACGGTGGTTGAACTTGTCCCTAATTCTTTTGAAGTTAAGGTCAATGGCACTGTATTAACTCAAGAGACTACAGGTGCAACAGGGACTTATAAGTTTGAACAGTCTAATAATGATTTTACGTTGACAATTCCTTGGGCTGCAACACAAACTCAAACTGCTGACGCTCAACTTGGTAAAGGAGATGATTTCTATTATAATCAAGGTGTAAATGAAATCGTTGTAATTTACAAAGGAATTTTAAAATCAGGTGCTACTGAAGGTTCTAGTGCTCAAAATACCAATACGGCTCGTATCAAGCCTAATGATAAACCGGATCCAAATGAGCCAGGTAAAACTGTGAATGTCTATGATGGCGAAATTAAGATTAAAAAAGTTGATGGTGTAGACACTCAGAAAGTTCTCGAAGGTGCACAATTTGTACTTAAAAGAAAAGTTGATGGTAAATTCTACAAATTTGACAACGATAAAACAATGTGGGAATCAGACCAAGCTAATGCTACTATTAAAACAACTGATAATAAAGGTGAGGCGACATTCACGGGGCTAGCTGAAGGTGAGTATGAATTGATTGAAACGGTTGCTCCTAAAGGATACAACCTTAAGAAAGAACCAACTTTGGTGACTTTGAAACTTAAAGGTGATGCAGATGCAACTGATACATTGATTGCTACACCTGAAATTAAAAACAATAGTGGTGCTGAACTTCCATCTACTGGTAGCTTTGGAACAAAACTACTTTACATTGTTGGTACGACGTTGGTGATTGCGGCAGGTGTTACTCTTGTGGCACGTCGTCGTGCGGAAGATTAATGTTAGGTGAGCGGATGGATAAGGAGTTGTTTTGAAAGCATTTTTACAAAAGAATCGGATATCCATTTTGCTTGTCACAATCATGATTGTAGGGATAGGTTTGATAGCCTATCCCTCAATCGCTAATTATTGGAATTCTTTCCACCAATCACAAGCGATTATGGATTATCAAAAGAGCGTCTCTGCTATTGATACGAGTCAATATGAGAAAATTCTTTCAAGTGCTAAAAAGTATAATGAAAAGTTCAAAGATTCTGGTATCAATTGGCATATGACAGATAAGGATCGTGACGCTTATAATAAAGAGTTGGCTATTGATCAGACTGGAAATATGGGCTTTATTTCTATTCCAAAGATTAATGTCACGCTTCCACTTTATCATGGAACCTCTGAGGATGTTTTACTAACTTCTATTGGTCATATTGAGGGGACGAGTCTCCCTGTTGGAGGTGTATCAACTCACTCGGTTTTATCTGGTCATAGAGGGTTACCATCGTCACGCTTATTTACCGATTTGGATAAATTGAAGGTGGGGGATCGTTGGACGGTAAGTATTCTTAATGAATCTTATACTTATGAAGTGGATCAGATTAGAACGGTTTTACCGACAGATTTGAGTAATATTCAAATTGAAGAAGGTATGGACTATCAGACTTTGGTAACTTGTACGCCGTATGGGATTAATACTCACCGCCTTTTGGTACGTGGTCATCGTGTTTCCAATGAAGATGGTGATGGTCTAGTGACTCCAGATGCTATTCAAATTGAACCGATTTACATCGCTCCATTTATTGGTGTTCCAATTGTTTTGATTCTTTTTATAATTTTCATGATTGAATCTCGAAAACATCGTAAACGCCGTCAGATTTTGAAAAAATTGGCTAGTAGTGAAGAAAATTAGGATGTTCTCAGTGATATAGTGTTTTAGCTTTAAAATAGTAAATTCGTTTAAGATAAAATGTCTCAGTCACAATGAATTCCTCTTCAATATATGGTTGTTTTATAATACTTTATTACTGGTATTTTCTGCAATCATTACGAGCGACGAAGTCGCCACAACTAGCACTTTCCGCAGTGGTGATAGAGAGTGGGACAGAAGTCATGATTTCGAAGAAATTGACTTCGTCGTCCCACCTCCGCACAGTTGATTAGGATGGCCGCTAACGATTGCGTAGCAAGGGTTTAGGACCTCCAATCAACCACTGCGTCAATCTGTTATTACCATTAAAAATAGAAGGTTGAGATATTTATGTCCCAACCTCGTGGGGCTGAAATTGTCCAGTGGACAGTTTCAGCCTGAGCTTAGAAACCAGAGAGCGAAGGAGACCTAGGCTTGCCAAGAAGGAATGGAACTCTGTAGGAGGGGAGGTTCTGACACTGACTTCGTCAGCTTTATTTCCCACCTCAAAAGGTCTCCCAGACCTTTTGAGCGCCCCACACCACATTAGGAGAAGTGCTAACAAAAATACTAAATAAAAACTAATTGACTTTAATAGGGTATTGTGGAATTGACTGAGTGTCATATCATAGAAGTTTTTTGACTTCTTTATAAACTTAAAAACGAGGAATGGCAGCTTATTGTTGAGCTGTTCGTCCCCGTTTTTTTATTTAGGTCTAAGGATTAATGAAATTTTGAGTGTCTTTCTTCTTGCTATGTTCTTGTCGGTATTGTCGCGGTGTGAGAAGGTATTGTTTTTTGAATTGACGATTGAAATGTGAAAGATTGGTAAAGCCTGTTTGCTCTGCAATTTCTAAAATGCTATCATGGCTATGAATGAGGAGCTGGCTGGCTTTTTGTAGGCGAACACGGATGATAAAGTCTGTGCAGGATGAGCCGGTATGTTGCTTGAACAAACTCATAAAGTGGGCCTTACTGTAACCAATGAGAGTTGCGAGTTGATGAATGGATAGGTTTTCTTGATAATGGTTATTGATGTGGTCGATAACTTGTCGAATTTTAGCGTTTTTACGGTAAGTATCGTCGGTTGCTTTTTTGAGGACATGGCGGTGCAAAAAAAGAAGGTAAAGGAGTTCATTGAGTTTGGCTTTTAGAAATAATTCGAAATGCCGTCCTTCTTTTTTAGCTAACTCTAGAATGGTTAATACACAGGATTTGATATCCTCATATCCTGCCATGTGTGGTTGGATACGGGGAACAAATTTTAAGGCACTATTTTGCAAGGGTTGAAGATAATGAAGGCTGGTTTGGTCAACTAAACGTTGTCCAATCATATCCAAATGGCAGATGAATGCCTCTGAAATCTGCTCTGCTTTTTCCAAAGGATGGATGGAATGCATCCCGTTAGGGTGAACTAAAACAATGTCTCCCTCGTTACTATTAAAAATATCATAGTCAATGTGGTAACGGGCACGGCCAGAAAAAATATAATGAACTTCCATCTCTGGATGCCAATGAAAAAGGGTGTCGGGGCGGCCATTTTGGATGTGCATGCGCTCAAAACGATAAGGCAGGAGATGATGAGAATTTTCCATATATAATGTCTCCAAATCATAGGATAGTATCAGTATAACATAGAATAGTGGCAGAAAAAAGCTTAAATCTATTTTAAAATAATAGTATGATAACTTAACGACAGGGATACGATTAAGAACAAATGTGGTCTGTCTCTAAAAATAAAGGAGTTTACAATGGTTTTTACATTTCCAAAAGATTTCTTATGGGGCGGTGCAACAGCTGCCAATCAATTTGAAGGTGCTTACAATGTTGATGGTAAGGGGCTATCCGTTCAGGATGTCACGCCTCGTGGTGGGGTTCCGGCAAAACCAGGGGATCACAATCCTTTGATTACTGATGAGCCAACCGTAGATAACCTCAAATTAGAGGGAATTGATTTTTATCATCGTTATAAAGAGGATATTGCCCTCTTTGCGGAAATGGGATTCAAGGTCTTTCGACTATCGATTGCTTGGTCACGTATTTTTCCAAATGGAGACGAGTTAGAACCTAATGAAGCAGGTCTCCAATTCTATGATAAGGTTTTTGACGAGCTTGCCAAATATGGGATTGAGCCGCTTGTGACGCTCTCTCATTATGAAACTCCCCTTCATCTTGCTCGCAAGTACAATGGTTGGGCAAATCGTGACTTGATTGGTTTTTATGAGCGCTATGTGCGCACAGTCTTTACACGCTACAAAGACAAGGTTAAGTATTGGTTGACATTTAATGAGGTGAACTCAGTACTCCATGCCCCATTTATGTCTGGAGGTATTGCGACACCATTTGAGGACTTGTCAAAACAAGACCTTTACCAAGCGGTTCACCATGAATTGGTTGCCTCAGCTTTGGCAACCAAAGTCGGTCACGAGATCAATCCAGATTTCAAGATTGGTTGTATGGTTCTTGCTATGCCAGCCTATGGTATGACATCAAATCCGTTGGATCAGTTGGCTGTCCGTCAATTTGAAAATCAAAATTACCTCTTCTCAGACATTCATGCGCGTGGGAAATACCCGAACTACATCAAACGTTTCTTCAAAGAAAATGACATTGAGATTCAGTTTGCAGAAGGTGATGAAGAGCTGTTGACACATACGGTTGACTTTATTTCCTTCTCTTACTACATGAGTGTGGCAGCAGCGCATAATCCTGAAGCGTACAACTCAGGTCGTGGGAACATCATGGGTGGCATCAGCAATCCCTATCTCGAAAGCTCTGAGTGGGGCTGGCAGATTGACCCAGTTGGTTTGCGCTTAGTTCTTAATGATTTCTATGATCGTTATCAATTGCCACTTTTCATTGTGGAAAATGGTTTGGGTGCAAAAGATGTTTTAGTTGATGGACCGAATGGGCCAACTGTTGAAGACGATTACCGTATTGATTATCTCCAAAAACACTTGGTGCAGGTTGGAGAAGCGCTTCAAGATGGGGTAGAACTCCTCGGTTATACCACTTGGGGACCGATTGACTTGGTTTCAGCATCAACGGCAGAGCTCAGCAAGCGTTATGGCTTCATTTATGTGGATCGTAACGATGATGGAACAGGAACGCTGGCTCGCTACAAGAAAAAATCATTTGACTGGTACAAAGAAGTCATTGCGACAAACGGCGAGAGTCTTTACCGCTAGTAATTAAAAATGAGAAAGGTGTAAAAAATGGCTAAACAATTTCCAAAGGGCTTCCTCTGGGGAGGCGCTATCGCAGCCAATCAGGCAGAAGGTGCCTATAACGAAGGTGGACGTGGTCTTGTTCAAACAGATGTGACAACAGGTGGTACGGTTAATTCACCACGTTACACAACTTATATTGATAAGGATGGCAAACCAGGCAAGGCTGGCGGTATGGGTCACCACGCTCGTATCCCTGAGGGTGCCAAATATGCGGTGCTAGATACGGAGTATTACCCAAACCACAAGGCGGTAGACTTCTACCATCGTTATAAAGAGGATATTGCTCTCTTTGCAGAGATGGGCTATAGCATTTTTCGTCTGTCTATTTCTTGGGCACGGATTTTCCCAAATGGTGATGATGCTGAGCCAAATCAAGAGGGGCTTGATTTCTACCGTTCGGTTTTTGAAGAATGCCGTAAATATAACATTGAGCCTTTGGTATCGATTTGGCACTTTGACACCCCGCTTGCTTTGGAAGAAAACTACGGTGGTTGGAACAACCGCAAATTGGTTGATTTCTATGTGCGTTACTGTGAAGTGATTTTCAACGAGTACAAGGATTTGGTTAAGTATTGGTTGACCTTTAATGAAATCAACAATACCACCATGTTCCTTGATATGATGGGCAATAAAGGGACTGACGCGGATTATCAAGCAGGTTACCAACAGTTGCACCACCAATTTCTTGCGTCAGCTCGTGCTGTACAACTTGGTCACAGCATCAATCCAGACTTCACATTTGGAAATATGATTTGTGGGATTACCTTCTATCCAGCAACATGTGACCCAGCGGATATCTTGGCTAACCAACACAAGTGGGAAAGTGGCATTTACTACTGTGGCGATGTTCAGGTCAAAGGTAAATACGGAACCTATGCTAAACGTCTTTGGAAAGAGCACAATGTTGAGATAGATATTCGTGAGGGAGACTTGGAAGACCTTGCCAATGGTACAGTAGATATGTACACCTTCTCTTACTACATGTCAAACAATGTCACCACTCATGAGACAGATGATAAGGTGGCTGGTAACTTTTCAGTAGGTGCGCGTAACCCATATTTGACATACTCTGATTGGGGTTGGGCACATGATCCAAGCGGCCTTCAATATTACCTTGAGAAAATCTACGACCGTTATGAAGTACCACTCATGGTTGTTGAAAACGGGCTAGGTGCCTTTGATACGGTTGAAGAAGATGGTGCGATTCACGATGATTATCGTATTGATTACCACCGTGCTCATATTAAAGCAATGGCTGACGCTATTGATAATGGGGTTGACCTCATTGCTTATACGACTTGGGGCTGTATTGACATTGTGTCTGCAGGGACTGGTGAAATGCGCAAGCGCTATGGTTTCATTTATGTTGATATGGATGACGAGGGAAATGGTACCATGAACCGTTCTCGTAAAGACAGTTTCTACTGGTATCAAAAAGTTCTTGCAACCAATGGCCAAAGTGCTTTGGAAGAATAAGGATAGGCGAGATAAGGAGCAGTGGCAGGGTTTGGTTACCTGCTCCTTTTTGATAAGGAGAGAGGATGAAATAGTTTGAAAGAATTAGATGTACTAAAACAGTTAGGTCTAAAAGATGGTGAACTGGAAGAAATTTTAGGATTTCAAGTATCTTATGATGAAAAATACACTGTTTTCAATGTATTAAGTGATATATCCCCTAGAAGATTAGTAGGTTCGAAAGCGCAAGGGTGGCGAGTAGTATTAAACGGAGATACTCAATCATATAAAAATAATTTGAATTTGACTTTAAAACTACCTCCAAATAATCCTTTTAAAATAAATGGACAAAAATTTTTTCATCGTGGGCATATTTTAGCTAAAGAATTTTATAGTTTTATTAAAGATGAAAGAAAAGAGGGATTTATCAAAAATCATGATAAAAATGGTTTTATACAATTTAGTGTAGCTAATATGCAACAAGAGAAAAAAGATAACACTTTTAGGAAAAGTCAAGCATTTTATGAGAATAAGATAACGGAGTATCTTAAAATTGGAAATGGCAAAGTATGTTATGAAGTTAAAGTGTTATTTTATAATAAGGAGGATAAAATACCAATAGGCACTAAAATATCATTCAAAACAATAGAAAATAATAATAATCAAAAAGCATTGGAGGATTGTATGGGGTGTAACCATATTTTTATTCCAAATTTTGATGAAGATTTTGACCTTTCCCAAATTCCCGGTTATGTAGGTTCGGAAGATTATCGTGAATTTTATCATATGGGATATAGTGACGAACATAAAAAGTGTTTTAACAATGTAGCTATTCCGAATAAAGACGGCAAAGTATACGACAAATATGGAAATCAAGTTTTCTACTCCGTTTCGGCTACTATAAACGACCGAATTAAGGAAGGTATTTTTTTAAATGTTGATGAGGCAGTTGTATCTTTTGGAGAAGGGGCTGAGCTATCGGTAGTCCCTTTTACTGAACAAAAGCTTAGTGAAATTCCTATCCGTAAAAATTACTATCCATCTAGAAATACGAAAAAGAATACTTCAGCCGTATTCTTCAGTTGGGATGCAATTGAGAAATTAGATGGATTTGCAATGACAGGATTGAAAAAACAAGAAACTTTAATAGACGCTTTCAGAGCATTGAATTGGGTAAGTAAAGAATAAGATATAGTCGTATGATTTAATAAAAACAAGGCATACAAAGCCCCTAAAACTCATACTATTATCATAAAAAGATTTCAAAAACAGTAAAGTAGCTTGGAAGAGGTAATAGGTAATAGTAGTTTACTCTCATATTTGATAAACATATTTAATATCTTAATTAATCAATTACAATAATCAAGAGAAGGGGTGTAAAAACAGGGAATTTCTAAGTTCCCCTTATAACAGATAAGGAGAGAGGATGACGATTAAACTAATTGCTTCGGATATGGATGGCACTTTTTTGGATGCCAAAGGAAGTTACGATAGAGACCGTTTTGAGAAGGTTTTGGATGCCTTAGACAAGCGCCAGATTCCCTTTGTGGTTGCTACGGGAAACAGTATGCCTCGGTTGGAGAAAATGTTTGGTGAGCTGTCTCAGAGACTGCGTTTTGTGGCTGAAAACGGTGCTTACGTCTTAGACAAGCAGGAGGTCTTGGTCAGACAGGTGATGACACCTGATATGGTGGCGGATTTTCTAGCCTTTTTCAAAGGAAAAGAGGTTGAATATGCGGTGACCTTGCTCGGTGATGACGTCATTTATTTGTTGGAAGGAACGGATTTTCCAACTTTTGAAGGCATTGAACCTGAGCAGCTGGAGCTCTTTCGTGAGCGGATGCGTTTCCTATCAGACTGGTCTGAGATTGAGGGGCAGGAGATTTATAAAATGAATCTTGTGGTCCCAGAAAATATTAGCGATAAGGTGACTACTGATTTCAACCATGCCTTCAAAGGGCGCTTACAGGCTGTTGGGAGTGGCTATGGAGCGATTGATGTGATTATCGAAGGTTGCCATAAGGCCTGGGGGCTAGAGCAACTCTTAGAGCGTTATGGCATTTTACCTGAGGAAGTGATGAGCTTTGGCGATAGTGACAATGATCTTGAAATGTTAAAACATACTGGAGAGAGCTATGCGATGGCAAATGCTTCTGATCGTGTTAAAGCAGTAGCTAAACATATCGCCCCAAGTCACAATGATGCTGGTGTGCTGACAACGATTGAGCATTTTTTGTGGGGATAGATGGCTGTAGTAGGATTTTATCCCCAGCTAGTGGTAGTTGGGACTGAGTATATGAGTGCTATGGAAAGGAAAACCATTCACTGATAACTGGCCACTTTAGGAGAACGTGATGACAAAAACATTTTATCTAATGAGACATGGAGAAACCCTGTTTAATACCCAAAAACGGGTTCAAGGGGCTTGTGATTCCCCTCTCACTGAGGTAGGAATCGCACAGGCTAAAGCTGTGGGTGAGTATTTTGCTGAAAAGGGCATCCACTTTGAAGCCGTATATAGTTCGACACAAGAGCGTGCAACAGATACGGCTAAATTAGCTGGTCAGACTAATCAAGTAATTCAGCTTAAGGGCATCAAAGAGATGAATTTTGGGATTTTTGAAGCGCAGCCAGAAATGCTCCTACCTAAGGCACGTCCAGGTGCCAGTTCGTTTGAAGATTTGCTAGTACCATTTGGCGGTGAAGATATTCTGAAAGTCGGTGAGCGAGTGCATCAGACCTTGGTTGAGACGATGGCAAATCATGATGGCCAGAGTCTCTTTGTCAGCCATGGTGCGGCAATGTGGGGATTGGTTCAACACCTACAGATTACCTTTCCACCCGGAGTCTTTTTGCCTAATTGTGCCATTACCAAATGGACCTTGGAAGGGGAGCGACTGGTGTTGGAAGAGTTGATTATGCCAACGGAAGATTTTAAAGTACACTATTTTAATTAAGGAGACAGAATGACAAAGGTAATTTTTTTAGATGTGGACGGAACCTTGGTTGACTATCATAACCGTATTCCAGAAAGTGCTGTTACAGCAATTCGCAAGGCGCGTGAAAATGGGCATTTGGTCTATGCGTGTACAGGGCGTAGTCGCGCTGAGATGCAGCAAGAAATTTGGGATATTGGCATCGATGGTATGATTGGTGGCAATGGTTCTTATGTTGAGCATCAGGGCGAGGTAGTGATGCACCAGCTGATTGCTAAAGAAGATGCTGTAGCCGTTGTGGATTGGCTTCATGAGCGTGGTTTGGAGTTTTATCTTGAAAGTAATAATGGTCTTTTTGCTAGTGAACGTTTCCGTGAAAAAGGCAGAGAAACCCTCCATACCTACATGCTTGGAAAGGGCATGACTGCTGAGCAGGTTGCTGATTTAGAAACTGAAGATGTGCTTCATGGTTTGGTTTACGGCGCAGACCTCTATCGGGATGATCTCAATAAAATCAGCTTCATCCTATCATCCTACCAAGACCATTTGGATTCCAAAGAAGCCTTTCCGCAACTGGTTGCTAATACTTGGGGTGGACGTGGTGAGACAGCACTCTTTGGTGATTTAGGGATAAAAGGAATTGATAAAGCTAAAGCGATTGACCAGCTATTGGCTCACCTTGGTCATGATAAGTCAGATACCATTGCATTTGGTGATGCCAAGGTTGATATCCCAATGTTTGATTATTGTGCACTTGGTGTGGCTATGGGAAATAGCGGTGCGGAGACTAAGGCAAGTGCTGATATGGTGACAGATGATGTCGAAGAAGACGGACTTTATAATGCCTTTGAAAAATTAGGTTTGTTAGGGTAGGCAATACCTAAGGTCAGGGGGACACTTTTCCAACCTTGTTTTCTTGAGTGATTTATCAGTGAATGAAATAAGGGTTAGGATATCGTTAAGGAGCTTTGATGAACTCTCGTTTGATCAAGAGCTACTTGCCTTGTCCTATTCTTTTATCACTCTATCTATTGAAAACGATAGGCAATATCATAGGATACTATCAGTATTTCCACTGATAGAGCAAGAAAAGGGTTTCAAAAAAACGTATACTATCATTAGTAGATAAACAAGGAGAATTTTTATGACAAAACAATTTCCAGATGGTTTCCTTTGGGGTGGTGCCACAGCTGCCAACCAGTTTGAAGGTGGCTTTAATGAAGGTGGTCGTGGATTTGCGACTTCTGACACGGCGCGTGCGGTTCGACCAGAAGACCGTAAAACGATGGGTGGCGAATTTACCACACCAATGAATCGTGAAAAGCTAAACTTCGCCCTCAATGATAAAGAAGGCCTTTATCCAAAACGTTGGGGTTCTGATTTTTACCATCGCTATAAAGAAGATATCGCTCTTTATGCCGAGATGGGCTTTAAGACCTTCCGTCTATCGATTGCTTGGCCACGGATTTTTCCAAAAGGGGATGAGTTAGAGCCAAATGAAGAAGGGCTTACTTTTTATGACAAGGTCTTTGATGAGCTTAATAAATATGGTATTGAGCCATTGGTGACCCTGTCTCACTACGAGTTTCCAATCCACCTTGTCACTGAATACGGTGGCTGGAAAAATCGCAAGGTAGTGGATTTCTTTGTGCGCTATGCTGAGACAGTCTTCAATCGTTACAAAGGTAAGGTGAAATATTGGTTGACCTTCAACGAAATTAACATTCTTGGTTTGACAGGTTATCTTTCAGGTGGTCTCCTCTTTGAAGATGGAAAACTCCATCTTGATGAGATGTATCAGGCAGTTCACCACCAGTTTATCGCGTCAGCTTTGGCAACAAAGGCTGCGCACGAGATTGATCCAGAAAATAAAGTGGGTATGATGTTGGCACGCATGGAAGCCTACCCAGCAACCTGCCACCCAGACGATATCCTAAATGCTCTTCAAAAAGACCAATCAAACCTGTTCTACTCAGATGTGCAAGTGCGTGGTGAGTACCCTCGCTACATGAACCGCTTCTTCAAGGAAAACAATATTGAGATTCAGTTTGAGCCAGGAGACAAGGAGATTTTGAAACAGCATCCTGTGGACTTTATGAGTTTCTCTTATTACATGACTTCTGTGACACGTCATCCTAATAATATGACAGAAGAGCAGAAGGCAACAGCAGGAAACCTCATCCTCGGTGAAGCTAATCCTTACTTGGAAGAATCTGATTGGGGTTGGGAAATTGACCCAGTTGGACTTCGTGTGACCTTGAACAAACTTTATGACCGCTACCAAATCCCACTCTTCATCGTGGAAAATGGTCTTGGCGCACTTGACAAGGTTGAAGCAGATGGCTCTATCCATGACAGCTACCGCATTGATTACCTTGAAAAACACGTCAAACAAATGTATGAAGCTATCGAAGATGGTGTTGAGCTTATGGGCTACACTTGGTGGGGCTGTACCGACCTTGTCTCTGCCTCAACATCTGAAATGTCCAAACGCTATGGCTTTGTCTATGTTGATGCTGATGATGAAGGAAACGGAACTTTTGACCGTTCTCGCAAGGATTCCTTCTTCTACTACCGTGATCTCATCGCTTCAAATGGCGCTAACATTTTGAATGATTAAAACTATGGGAGAGTGCCGATGAGCTACTCTCCTGTTTTGGAAAGGAGTAAGAAATGACAAAAATCTTTTATCTCATGCGTCACGGTCAAACCCGTTTTAATCAGCAACAGCGTATCCAGGGGGCTAGTGACTCACCGCTAACAGCCTTGGGGATTGAACAAGCACAAGCGGCGCGTGATTATTTTGAACAGGAAGGTATTCAGTTTGCAGCTGTTTATTCTTCGACACAAGAACGTGCTGTTGATACAGCTGAGATTGCTAGCGGTAGGGCAGATATTATCCGTCGCAAAGGGTTGAAAGAAATGGACTTTGGTGCCTTTGAAGGCCAACAAGAGTTTTTGAATCCGCCCATAAAACGAGACGGATCGGGCTACGGAGACTACTTTGTGACTTATGGAGGTGAGGATTCGATCACTGTTCGTGAACGTGTTCATACCGCAATCACAGAGATTTTATCTGAGCATCAGGCAGAGCAACCCCCACTTATCGTGAGCCACGGTGGCGCTATTGCGCAGTTTTATCGCAATTATGCGAAAACCTCTCCACAGTTGAAGGCTCGTATCAGCAACTGTGCCATCTTTAAGATGACCTTTGAAGACGGAGAATTTGACTTAGTATCTATTTATGATCCTGTGACTAAAACATTTTTGTTTCAAAATGAGGCTGCCGATTAGTCGGGACATGGCAGAGCAAAAAGACATTTTCCTAGGATAGTATCAGTTTCTCCTCTTAAACCATCAGTTTAAGCTGAAAAAGTATGCTATAATGTAAGCGAATGATAAATCTGAAAGGGGTTACACCTGTTATGACAACTTACAAACTATTTCCAAAAGATTTCCTCTGGGGCGGTGCAACAGCTGCCAACCAATGTGAAGGGGCTTACGATGTTGACGGACGGGGTCTAGCCAACGTGGACGTTGTACCGATTGGTAAAGACCGTGGACCGATTATTACTGGTCGTCAAAAAATGTTTGACTTTGAAGAGGGGTATTTCTACCCTGCTAAAGAATCGATAGATTTCTATCACTACTATAAAGAAGATATTGCCCTTCTTGCTGAAATGGGCTTCAAAACGTATCGTATGTCAATCGGTTGGACACGGATCTTCCCTAAAGGGGATGAGTTGGAGCCAAATGAAGCTGGTCTTCAATTTTATGAAAATGTCTTCAAAGAGTGTCGCAAATATGGCATTGAACCATTAGTAACCATTACGCACTTCGACTGCCCGATGCACTTGATTGAGCACTATGGTGGTTGGCGTAACCGTAAACTCATCGATTTCTACGAACGCTTGGTGACAACGCTCTTTACTCGCTACAAGGGTTTGGTTAAATATTGGTTGACCTTCAATGAAATCAACATGATTCTCCATGCCCCATTTATGGGAGCAGGGCTCTACTTTGAAGAAGGGGAAAATGTGGAGCAGGTCAAATATCAGGCCGCACACCACGAATTGGTAGCGTCAGCTTTGGCCACTAAAATTGCTCATGAGATTGACCCTGAAAACAAAGTCGGTTGTATGCTGGCTGCTGGGCAATATTACCCAAATACAGCGCATCCTCGTGATTACTGGGCTGCCATGCAAGAAGACCGTGAAAATTACTTCTTTATTGACGTTCAAGCGCGTGGGGAATACCCAAATTACGCGAAGAAAAAATTTGAGAAACTCGGTCTTAACATTGAGATGACTGAAGAAGACCTTACTCTTCTCAAAGAGCACACAGTGGACTTTGTATCCTTCTCTTACTACTCAAGCCGTGTGGCATCAGGTGATCCAGAAGTCAATGAAAAAACAGCTGGAAATATCTTTGCGTCACTTAAAAACCCATACTTGGATGCTTCAGAATGGGGCTGGCAAATTGACCCACTTGGACTTCGCATCACTTTAAATGCCATCTGGGATCGTTACCAAAAACCAATGTTTATCGTTGAAAATGGTCTAGGAGCTGTTGATACACCAGATGAGAATGGTTATGTTGAGGATGATTACCGCATCGACTACCTTCGTGAGCATATCAAGACCATGAATGATGCCATTAATGAAGATGGCGTTGAGCTTCTTGGTTACACCACTTGGGGCTGTATCGACCTTGTTTCTGCTGGAACAGGTGAAATGAAAAAACGCTACGGCTTTATCTATGTTGACCGTGATAATGATGGTAATGGTACCCTTAAACGCTCTAAGAAAAAATCATTTGACTGGTATAAAAAAGTGATTGCCAGCCAAGGAACCGATTTAGATTAAAATAGGATGACAATTACTGACAAAGGAGGTGCACGCATCTCCTTTTTAGGTTATAATGAAGAAGGAGAAAATAGGACAGCAAAGTAGGAGAAATGTTCCAAGCAAACTACGGGTATAACAGTCTGAAATCCTTGTTCAACACTGCCTAATAGATACCTATTAGAGTGTTTGGAAGGGGTGAGTCAGCTGTTAGGGTGATTTGCTTGTCGGAGGTCTGTTAGCCCAAAGTGCTTAAAAACGCTATAATCTTGCTTTTGAGGATGATTTAACATGAAAATTGATAAGGTATGTAATAACAATATTGTTCAAGCATTTGGTGACGATGGGAAAGAGTACATCGTTATGGGGCGTGGGCTAGGTTTTCAAAAAAAATCAGGGGATATGATTGATCCTGAAAAAATAGAAAAGACATATATTTTAGAAAATCCAGAGACCTCGCAAGAATTACAACAATTAACACGCAATCTGCCACAGGCAGAGTCAGATGCTTTTTTGGCCATCTTGCTGAATGTAGAAGAAGAACTGGGACAATCCTTTGACTCCTCTTTCTTTATTGCCTTGATGGATCACCTGCATTATGCCATTGAGCGTTATCACGAGGGACTTCCATTGCAGAATCCCTTATCTTGGGAAATTCGCAAATTCTACCAAACCGAATACAAACTCGGTCAGAAAATTGTATCGGACCTGAACCAAAGTTTTGGAATTGATCTGGATAATGAAGAAGCGGCCTCAATTGCTCTGCACCTGGTGAATGCCCAAAAAGACAGCGGGTTCATCACCAAGCATCAATCGTTGACACGCTTGGTTGCCAATGTTATGGATATTGTTCGCCTACACTTTGGTATTGATTTTGATGAAGACTCGTTAAATTACCACCGTTTTGTCACACATGTGCGCTACTTTGGGCAACGTGTCCTCCAAGGCAACATCCAAGGGCAAAATGATGCCTTCCTATACGAACAAGTACAAGCCAATTACCCCCAAGCTTTTGACTGTACCCAAAAAATTGCCGCTTATGTGGATAGTACCTACAACTTTATCATGAGCAAAGATGAGCAGGTCTATCTCACCATCCATATCCAACGTGTCACAGAAGGTAGCTAATATTTAGCTGCCTTTATGTTTTTATAAACAGTGTTTTGAATTAAGGTTAGGACACTGATGAATCATTTAGACAAACGATAGTCCTATGAGCCACTCTATACTTCGTCCTATTCCGTTTTCAATTACATCATGTCACGTGGTGTAAAATGATAAGAGTAGGCTTGTATGTGTGACCACAGGGGTCTCTTGAAACAGACAGTGTCGTTGTGGTAAAAAGACGATTGGCCCTGAATGCAATCGTCGAGGGGATTTTCAAAACTTTAGGCTTGAAAATAAGCAATGGAACTCCGTAGGAGGTCGCTGGTGTTCCTACCACACAAGGCTAACTGTCCCAAAAAATTGTAAATATAAGTTATCAGATTTTGAGTTTTAATGAGAATAACGTTACGTTGCTATAGTTGTAAAGGGCAGGTGTTGTTTTATACTCATCTAAAATCAATAAGTATAGTCGTTGAGTTTTTTGTTAGTGTCATTTATTATCATTTATCCTAATGTGGTGTGGCGCTCAAAGGGGGGCTTTTGTGATGGGGATGAATCTGGTAAAGCCAGCGTCAAAACCTCCCATGGAGATTCATTCCTTTTTGTCTAGCCTAGGTTTCTTTCGATCTCTAATTTCTAAGCTCAGTGTGAAATTGTCTACTGGATATTTTCACAATCTCGAGATTGGACAAAAAGTCTTAAAAATAGTCAATGGCTTAAATTAACGTCGTTGGGAAATGTTGATTCTAAGACTATTTCACTACTTCGGAAAATGCTAGTTGTGGACTCTCATTGCCCGTAATAATTGCCGAAAATAATTGTTTACCCCATGCATTTGGAATTCTTATCTCCTTTTAATTATTTTTGTTGAAGGTTACTGTCGAAAATGTTCGGTATCACTAGCATTGCATCTCAGAGTTTGTCTAATGTGTGTCTGAATAGGACAGCATGATATTTTTGGGATGCTTTTTGGTCTTTCGAATCACTTATTATGTTTTGAATATTAATATAAAATTGAATGATACAAGTAATATAAAAGCATATTTGGTGCATAAAAAACATTTGAGTTTGAAATCAAATAAAATGAACATTATAAAACTTATCGTCTATATAGCTACAGATAAGGTTTTTCAAAAAAAACGAAGAACACTAAAAAAAGTAAAAACTGCGCATAAAAGGTATTAAATATGCATAAAAGTTCTTGTTAAAAGTTTGAAATGTGGTATAATTTAGAATGGATTTAATAACCAATTTTTTCAGAGGGGGTGTTGACTGTTTGGGGAGATATAAGTATTTCATCATATTAGTGATTGCCATGCTTATAGTTGTAGTTGGGGGAGTTGTCCTCAC
>NZ_RCVM01000001.1 GCF_003686955.1 Streptococcus hillyeri | reverse complement strand
TCTCGAGCCTCAACGAGGGTTTGTTCGTATTGTTTTTGAGCCTGTTTAGCGAGGTAGAAGATTTTCTTGTAGCCACAATTTTGTCTTCTCTTAGGACATCCGTTACAGACAAATGGGGATTTATCAATGAGAGGGCAAGGAAGCCCATCACTGGTAGAGGTTCTGACCTGTCTGTTACGTTTGACCTCTTTGGAAACGGTAGTAGGATCTTTTAGGATAGTTTGTCCAATGGCTTTGAAGGTTTCTCCACGTTCTAAGCCAAGTTGGATGTCATTGCGGTCTGAGAGGGTAAGGTGTTTATATTTTGTCATAGTAAGGACTCATTTCTAACACAAACGTCTCAGACTTAATTCCACCATAAAAATCCGTTTTAGACTAATTTCCACTTCGAAAGCTAAAGTGGAAATTACTTTGGGAAATTACCAACAAATGATAGTTGCACCCAAACGATATTGGCAGATGAAATCTTACTAAATCTTTGATATAATAGTAATACTTTTATCTTTCAAAGGGGGAATGGCCTATGGCTCAAATAATTGATGGAAAAGGTTTGGCTGGAAAACTACAGGCAAATTTGGCAAAATCTGTAGCAGACATGAAAGAGACCTATGGTATCACGCCAGGTCTAGTCGTGATTTTAGTTGGTGACAATCCAGCCAGTCAAGTTTATGTTCGTAACAAAGAACGCTCTGCCCTAGCAGCTGGTTTCTTAAGTGAAACTGTGCGTTTACCTGAGTCAACAACTGATGAAACTCTCTTGAAAGAAGTTGAAAAATATAATCAAGACGACCGTTTTCATGGTATCTTGGTTCAATTGCCACTGCCAGAACATATTGATGAGCAAAAGGTGTTACTAGCCATTAGCCCTGAAAAAGATGTCGATGGTTTTCATCCAACAAATATGGGAAATCTCTGGTCTGGAAATCGTGTGATGGTACCATGCACACCAGCAGGTATTATGAAAATGCTTGAGTTTTATCAGGTGCCATTAGAAGGTAAAACAGCAGTTGTTGTTGGACGTAGCAATATTGTTGGAAAACCCATGGCACACTTGCTGATTGAACAAAATGCGACGGTAACACTGACACATTCAAAAACACAGCATTTGCCAGAAGTTTGTCGAACGGCAGACATTTTAGTGGTTGCTATTGGTCGTGGGCATTTTGTGACTAAGGAATTTGTAAAACCTGGTGCTGTTGTCATTGATGTGGGCATGAACCGTGATGAAACTGGAAAGTTGATTGGAGATGTTAAGTTTGATGAGGTAGCTGAGATTGCTAGTCTTATCACTCCCGTACCTGGTGGTGTTGGTCCGATGACCATTACTATGCTTTTAGAACAGACCTATGAAGCAGCCATGCGCAGCCTTTCTCCAAAAGAGGAATAAATAATGGATAAATTAGAAAAATTATTACATGAGCGTTTCGGAATCGTTTTTGCAGATAAAGCGATTCTAGAAACTGCCTTTACACACACAAGCTATGCCAATGAGCATCGTGCCCTAAATATTTCACATAATGAACGCTTGGAATTTTTAGGAGACGCTGCTCTTCAATTAACGATCTCTGGCTACCTTTATCGCAAATATCCCGAGATGCCTGAAGGTGACATGTCAAAACTCCGCTCAATGATTGTTCGTGAAGAGTCACTAGCAGGATTTTCTCGCCAATGTGGCTTTGATCAGCACATTAAATTGGGTCGTGGTGAAGAAAAAACTGGTGGACGCAATCGACCAGCCATTTTAGGTGACTTGTTTGAGGCCTTCCTAGGAGCGTTGTTGCTGGACAAGGGTGTGGCTGCGGTTGAAGCCTTTTTAAATCAAGTCATGATTCCACAAGTTGAAGTTGGTAATTATGACCGAGTGAAAGACTATAAAACCACCTTACAAGAATTACTACAAGTCAATGGTGATATAACCATTAACTATCAGGTTGTCAATGAAGTAGGACCGGCACACGATAAGACTTTTGAAGTCATTGTTTTTGCGGATGGCAAAAAATTAAGTCAAGGTAAAGGAAAGTCTAAAAAATTGGCTGAGCAAGATGCTGCTAAAAATGCGCTTGAGTATTTGCAATAAATTACCGTATAAAATATGGTCTATAGACCATAACATTTGTTATTGAGGACATTATGTTTCTAAAAAAAATTGAAATGCAGGGCTTTAAATCCTTTGCTGATAAAACCAAGGTCGAATTTGACCAAGGTGTGACAGCAGTTGTTGGACCAAACGGCTCTGGCAAATCGAATATCACAGAAAGTCTGCGTTGGGCTCTGGGGGAATCCTCAGCAAAAAGCCTGCGTGGCGGTAAGATGCCAGATGTCATCTTTGCTGGTACACAAAATCGTAAACCTTTAAACTATGCCCAAGTTACTGTTACTTTGGATAATTCGGATAACTTTATTTCGGATAGACCAGAAGAAATTCGTGTCGAGCGGCACATTTACCGCAATGGCGACTGCGAGTACTTGATTGATGGCAAAAAGGTTCGTCTGAGAGATATTCACGATCTCTTTATGGATACTGGTTTGGGACGTGACTCTTTTTCTATTATTTCCCAAGGGCGTGTCGAAGCTATTTTTAACTCGAAACCTGAGGAACGCCGTGCTATCTTTGAAGAAGCGGCAGGTGTCCTCAAGTACAAAACACGCAAAAAAGAGACCGAGACCAAATTAAATCAAACACAGGATAACCTTGACCGCTTAGAGGACATCATTTATGAGTTGGATAATCAACTCAAACCACTTGAAAAACAAGCTGAAACTGCCAAGCGCTTTAGAATTCTAGAGGACGAACGTAAGTCGCTCCAACTCGATATTCTTGTTGACGATATTATTTCGTTTAGGGAAAAATGGCAGAGCAAGGAAGATAGCCTAGCTCAGACTAAGGAAGAACTCTCAGCTTATTACCAGCAACGTGAGCGTCTGGAAACCAAAAATCAAAACCTAAAAGAAAAACGCCATGAGTTGAACAATCAACTTGCCACATATCAAGCTGAGCTCATGGATTTAACACGTTTAAAATCAGATTTAGAACGTCAAATTGACCTTTTAGCGCTAGAATCCAGTCAAAACGAAGAGAAGAAAGCTGATGCTGGTAAGCGTCTCAATCAGATGAAGACCGATAAAGAAACTCTTGAACAGTCAAAAGCTGAAAAAGAGACATTATTAGCTGATATCTCTGACCATTTGGCAGCAACGAAATTAAACATTAGCTCACTCGAGACACAGTTAGAGACATTTTCAACCAATCCCGACCAGATTATCGAGACACTCCGAGAAGAGTTTGTCTCATTGATGGAGAAAGAGGTGGATTTATCAAATGCGCTCACATCAGTCCAAGCTGAAATTGATAGCCGAATTCAGGCTCTTGAAAGCAAATCAAGTGAATTAGCTCAGCTTTTATCTGAAAAAGCAGACCTTGAAAAAGATGAAGAGCTCAAGAAAGCAGAACATCAAGAAGCTATTGACCATGTTCAAGACTTACTAAACGACTATCAAGTATCTGCCAAAGACCTTGAAACCTGCCAGACAGATTACCAAAATCAGCAACAGAAGATGTTTGACTTGTTAGACCAAGTTAAAAATAAGGAAGCACGCCAACAGTCACTGTTAGCCATTCAAAAAAATCATAGTAATTTCTTTGCAGGTGTTAAGGCTGTTTTGCAGAGTGCTGATAATATTGGTGGTATCATTGGTGCGGTTAGTGAACACTTGAATTTTGAGGCGACCTATCAAACAGCTCTTGAAATTGCACTCGGTGGCGCTAGCCAGCACATCATTGTAGAGGATGAAAGTGCTGCGAAACGTTCCATTGATTTTCTAAAGAAAAACCGTTCGGGTCGTGCAACCTTTTTACCTTTGACAACCATTAAATCGCGTGAAGTAGCTGGAAATAATCGCCAAAAATTAGAAGCAGCAGATGGTTTTTTAGGCTTTGCGAATGACTTGGTCACTTTTGAACCTAAATTAACAGCCATTTTTGACAATTTGTTAGGCACAACAGCGATTTTTGAAACCATTGATCAGGCGAACCGTGCAGCACGTTTGGTGAATTTCCAAGTACGCATGGTAACACTTGATGGTTCTGAAATTCGTCCAGGAGGTTCATTTGCTGGTGGTTCAAATCGCCAAAATTCAACGACCTTTATCAAGCCTGAGCTAGATACCTTAACTCAGGAATTAGCGCTTTTGAAAAATAGCTTGCGCCAACAAGAAGAAAGTGTTGAAAAAGCTAGACAAACTCTCCAAGAAACTGAGGCAAAACTGACACAAATCAAGGAATCAGGTGAAAAAGCTCGCTTATCAGAACAAACTGCCCAGTTTGCTTACAAGCAAGTAGCGGAGCGTTTGGAACAAGTTACCAATCTCTGTTCAGTGCTTCAAAGTCAGTCTGACCAAGCAGCTACTCAAGAATTGGAAGAGAAAAAATCCGCGTTGTCAGCTCAGCTTTTAACTATCGAAAGTCAGAAAAAACAGGTTTCTGAAAACTTGACAGAAATCAAGAGAGATAAGGATAGTATTACCGCTAAGGTTACGGAACTCAATCAGCAATTATCTCACTATCGCCTTGAAGAACGAGAACGCATGAGTGAAGAGCGTTTTGAACGTGCTAACCTTAATCGTATCTTAGCTGAGATTGCTAGTCTGAACAAAGAAATTGTCACTTTGGAAAACTGGTTGACCTCTGCCCCATCAGAAGTTGATGTTGACCAATTACCGATTTTGACTGGCCGTTTAGAAGAGACTGCCAAACGCCATACAGAAACAGAGCAGGCTCTTGTTCGTCTCAAATTTGAGGTGGAAGATTGTGAAGGTAGCCTTGATGATATTGAGGAGCAACTGCAAAAAGCCAGTCATAAAAATGAAGGTCTCATTCGCCAGCAAGCGCAACTTGAGGCAGAGATTTCTAATCTCGGTGAAAAATTGCAGAGCTTTGCTCGTCAGTTGACAGAAGATTATCAGATGAGTTTTGAAGAGGCTAAAGAACAGGCTAGACAACTTGAAAATCTTGCCCTGTCTCGTCAATCCCTTTCAGAGCTCAATCGTCAAATTAAGGCTTTAGGACCAATCAACTTGGATGCTATTGCCCAATATGATGAAGTTTCTGAACGCTTGATTTTCCTAAACACCCAAAGAGATGACTTGGTTCATGCTAAAAACTTGTTGCTTGATACCATTAACGATATGGATGACGAAGTTAAATTACGCTTTAAATCGACCTTCGAAGCCATTCGTGAAAGCTTCAAGCAGACCTTCACCCAGATGTTTGGTGGTGGTTCAGCAGATCTGATCTTAACTGAGGGAGATTTATTGACATCAGGGGTGGAGATTTCAGTCCAACCGCCAGGGAAGAAAATCCAATCATTAAACCTCATGTCTGGTGGAGAAAAGGCACTATCAGCTCTTGCTCTGCTATTTGCCATTATTCGTATTAAAACCATCCCATTCGTCATCCTCGATGAGGTTGAAGCAGCCTTGGATGAAGCAAATGTGAAACGCTTCGGAGATTACCTCAATCGTTTTGATAAGGACAGCCAGTTCATTGTCGTGACTCACCGCAAAGGAACCATGGCAGCTGCCGATAGCATCTACGGTGTTACCATGCAGGAATCTGGTGTCTCTAAGATTGTCTCTGTTAAGCTCAAAGATGCTGAAAAAATGGTTAATTAGACTCTAAAACGAAAATGCATGGTTGTCATGTATTTTCTTCATGAGTACGTCGTGTGAAAATACTTATTTTCTCTTGACTTTCCTCAAAAACTAACCTATAATTTAATAAATTAACCTTTAAGTCAATCCAGAGAGGTTGGCAAGGTGACCTTTCTGCGGATTGGTCGTACGACAAAGAAAAAGAGCTAAAGCTAGTGTCGCTTTAGGTCTATTATGGCGTAAACCTTGTCTCTCTGGGACAGGGTTTTTATTGTAGAAAGGAAACCTACTCCATGCGAGAAAATCGTCCTGTTATTGCCCTTGATTTCCCAACGTTTGAGGAGGTTAAGGCATTTCTAGCCCAATTTCCTAAGGAGGAAAAGCTCTTTGTCAAAGTGGGGATGGAGCTCTACTATGCCTGTGGTCCTGATATTGTGACCTATATCAAATCACTTGGTCACAGCATCTTTCTTGATTTGAAACTGCACGATATTCCCAATACGGTGCGTTCCGCAATGGCTGTGCTGGCAAAATTGGGGGTTGATATGACCAATGTTCATGCGGCTGGCGGCGTTGAGATGATGCAGGCTGCGCGTGAAGGGTTGGGAGAAGGACCAATCTTGATTGCGGTCACACAACTGACCTCAACTTCTGAAGCACAAATGCAGGCTGACCAAAATATTCAGACCAGTCTAACAGATTCTGTCCTCAACTACGCTCGTAAAACAGCAGAAGCAGGTCTAGATGGTGTCGTCTGCTCAGCTCATGAGGTTGAAGCCATCAAATCAACGACATCAAGCAACTTCGTCTGCCTAACACCTGGAATTCGCCCTAGTGGCTCTGCTATTGGCGATCAAAAACGTGTCATGACGCCAAGCGAAGCAAGAACTATCGGCTCAGACTATATCGTCGTTGGACGACCGATTACACAGGCTGAAAATCCTGTCGAGGCTTATCAAGCGATTAAGGAAGAGTGGAATGGTTAGGAAGAGTTATCAAGTGATTATTGATAGACCTATAGGGCTTCAAGATGATTTTGGGAATACCTATCCGATTAACTATGGCTACATTCCTGAATTGTTTGCAGGAGATGGTGAGGAGCAAGATGTTTACATTATCTCTCAGCGTGTTTCACAGCCTTTGACGACTTTTTTTCGGAGAATTGGTTGCCATCATTCATCGCAAAGATGATGTGGAAGACAAATGGATACTAACCTCTCCAGGAGAAAATCTAACGCTTGAAGCTATTCAGGCACAGACTTATTTTATCGAACAATATTTTACATCAAGCATTGAGATGCTAGAGGAGGAAAAATGATGACATTAGCAACGCAAATCGCATCAGAATTATTGGATATTAAGGCGGTATATTTGAAACCTGAGGAGCCGTTTACTTGGGCTTCTGGTATCAAGTCACCCATTTATACAGACAATCGTATGACGTTGTCTTATCCCGAAACACGCACACTTATTGAAAATGGCTTTGTTGACCAAATCAAGGAACATTTTCCAGAGGTTGAAGTGATTGCGGGGACAGCGACAGCAGGGATTCCACACGGCGCTATTATTGCTGATAAGATGAATTTGCCATTTGCCTATATCCGTAGCAAGCCAAAAGATCACGGAGCAGGAAATCAGATTGAAGGGCGCGTGGTTAACGGTCAAAAAATGGTCATCATCGAGGATTTGATTTCAACAGGGGGATCTGTACTAGATGCTGTTGCCGCAGCTAAACGTGAAGGAGCAGATGTGCTTGGTGTCGCAGCTATCTTCACTTATGAATTGCCAAAAGCTACCGAAAACTTTGAAAAAGCTGACATGAAATTGGTGACATTGTCAAACTACAGCGAACTCATCAAGGTCGCAAAAGCCCAAGGCTATATCAACGAGGACGGGCTAAACCTATTGAAAAAATTCAAAGAAAACCAAGAAACGTGGCAAGATTAATAGAATACTAAAAAAGAGCGGGGATGAACGCTCTTTTGTTTTTTAGATTATTTTGAAAGTCCCATCAATTTACGTAATTCAGGAATACGTTGCAGTTGTGGGAGAAGTGCCATCGTTACAATGATACGAATTGGAATTTCAAAAATTTTCAACCAACGACCAGCAATATATTGGGCAACAATTGGTGTACCAAAGTAAATCTGAATAAGCAGTGGTGTAAAGATGAACGTTCCAATAAGCATAATAACAACTGTTGCTAGAGTAACGTGTAGCCAGTCTTTTTTAGATTGCCATTGAAGAGCTTTTCCATAGAAGAAGTATCCGTAGAAAAATCCTTGAACAGCTTCCATAAGTGTCCACCAGATGATGAAATTTCCAGCACCGCTAGAAAGATTATCAACAACATCAAAGACCGCAAAGGTAATAAACGACCAAACAGGACCACCAATCATACCAATGACAGTGTTCACAACAAAAGCAACACTGACTACTAATTGTTTAGGAATGATCGTCACAGAAAATTTTCCGATAATAAAGGCAAGTGCTACCAACATCGCCAACGTGACGAGGCGCTGAGTAGTCAGTTTAGGGGTTTTGAAAAAAGTTTTCATTAAAAAAGGCTCCTTTTCTGTTGGAGCTGTTACATCAAGTGTTCTTGATCAACAGCGGATGCAATGATTCACCGCGCCATAAGGCTTCGTTGTGTGACAACATCCCATTCACACACACTTAACGCGAATCATCTACTCTGTGTAAGTAAACTTACTAGATTATTGTAACATAGGAAGAGGGAGTAAACAATACAAAAAGCTTGAAAATGATAATTTAAAACCACATTTTGTTAATATGTGTTTATTAAAAAAACAGTATTTATATGGTAAAATAGACTAAAATTTCTTGGAGGAATCCTTATGAACCCCATTGGTACTAAGACAATTGAAACCGACCGTCTCATATTGAGACAGTGGCGACTAGAAGATGCGACAGCCATGTTTCAAAACTGGGCCTCTGATGTCGAAAACACGCAATACGTCCCTTGGGAAGCTCACAAATCTGTGGCAATAACAGAGGAATTTTTGGCAGAACGTGTCAAGGATTATCAAGACAATCAAGTCTTTCGGTGGGCGATTACGCTCAAGGGATCTCCTGATGAAGTGATTGGTGATATCAGTGTTGTAGCCATTAGACCAAACGTCGACGAGGCAGAAATTGGTTATATTCTGAGCAAACAGTACTGGAATCAGGGACTGATGACAGAGGTTTTACGTGAGGTGATTGATTTTCTCTTTGGAGAAGTTGGTTTTAATCGTATTGTTGCAGGTTTTCTAGCTGAAAATCTTGCATCTGGTCATGTGATTGAGAAAGCAGGCATGCGCTACGAAGGCACCTTTAGGCAAGCTATGAAAGTAAAAGGTAGGATTTTTGATTATACTTGCTACGGTCTTTTGAAAAGTGACTGGCTCGCTCATAAACAGTAACACTGTAAACAAGTCTGACTCTCTAGTCTGGACTTGTTTTTTAATGCCTTTTTTCCTTGATAACACATGATTTTTCCTCGCTTTTTTGGTAAACTAAAAGCATGATTATTTTAAGTGGAAACAAGTTAGAACGTTCCTTCTCGGGAGACGTTCTCTTTAATAATATTAACATTCAAGTTGACGAGCGTGATCGCATTGCCCTTGTTGGACGAAATGGAGCTGGGAAATCGACACTACTGAAAATCTTAGTCGGTGAAGAAACGCCAACGTCTGGTGACATCAATACCAAACGTGACTTGAGTTTATCTTACCTTGCCCAAGACAGTCGCTTTGTATCAGAAAATACCATCTATGATGAAATGCTACACGTTTTTGACGACCTTAGGCAAGATGAAAAACGTCTTCGTCGTATGGAAGAACAAATGGCAGAGGTTGTCGGTTCAGACCTTGATAAACTGATGATAGATTACGATAAGTTATCTGAGGATTTTCGTCAGCGTGGTGGTTTTACCTATGAAAGTGACATCCGAGCGATTTTAAACGGCTTTAAGTTTGATGAGAGCATGTGGCACATGACCATTTCAGAGCTATCTGGTGGTCAAAACACGCGCCTTGCCCTCGCTAAAATGCTACTTGAAAAGCCAGAATTACTCGTTCTGGACGAACCGACCAACCACTTAGACATCGACACTATTGCATGGTTGGAAAATTATCTGGTCAATTATCAGGGAGCCCTCATCATCGTCAGTCACGACCGTTATTTCTTGGACAAAGTTGCCACGATCACCTATGACCTCAACCCACATAGTTTGGACAGGTACGTTGGTAACTATTCGACTTTTATGGACTTGAAGGCGGAAAAACTGGCGACCGAAGAAAAAAATTACGAAAAACAAGCCAAAGAAATCGCAAAACTTGAGGATTTTGTTCAGCGTAATATCGTCCGTGCCTCAACCACTAAACGTGCCCAAGCCCGACGCAAACAGCTTGAAAAAATGACACGCTTAGACAAGCCGTCTACCAGTCAAAAATCAGCTAACATGACCTTCCATTCGGACAAGGTTTCAGGAAATGTCGTCTTGACTGTGACTGATACAGCCATCGGCTATGACGGAGAGATTTTAGCTGAGCCGATTTCACTTGACGTCAAAAAAATGGATGCTATCGCTGTCGTTGGTCCAAACGGTATCGGAAAAACAACCTTTATCAAGTCAGTTATCGGCAAACTCCCATTTATCAAGGGAGAGGCTGTCTACGGAGCTAATGTTGAGACAGGTTATTATGACCAGACCCAGTCTGCCTTAACGCCAACAAATACCGTTCTTGACGAACTCTGGAATGATTTTCCAACTACACCAGAACTGGATATTAGAAACCGTCTAGGTGCCTTCCTTTTCTCTGGCGATGATGTCAAAAAAGCCGTCAGCATGCTTTCAGGTGGTGAAAAAGCTCGCTTGCTGTTGGCAAAACTCTCCATGCAGAACAATAACTTCCTCATTCTTGATGAGCCGACTAACCACCTCGACATCGACAGCAAGGAAGTTCTGGAAAATGCCCTCATTGACTTTGACGGAACCCTCCTCTTTGTCAGCCACGACCGCTATTTCATCAACCGTATCGCCAGCAAGGTCCTTGAAATTTCAGAAGAAGGTTCAACTCTCTACCTAGGCGATTACGATTATTATTTGGAGAAAAAAGCAGAGCAGGAAGAACTAGCGAGACTGGCGTCAGAAGAAACCATTGTCAAAACAGACACCCCATCAGCTGGCGCTAGCGATTATCAATCCCAAAAAGCCAACCAAAAAGAACTCCGCAAACTCACAAGACGCATCGCTGAAATTGAAGAACGCCTCGAAACCATTGAACAACGAGAATCTGAAATCAATGAAGCCATGCTTGCGACCAATGATATCGGACAACTCGCCGACCTCCAAAAAGAATTAGACGCCATCCAAGAAGAACAATTCACCCTCATGGAAGAATGGGAAAACCTGAGCGAGCAGGTGGAGTAGGGGCAGTATCGTAAAAGGGAGAGTAAGATGAAATATTACGGAGACATTTTCAGAGAATTTCGTCTAGACAGGCACATGAAACTCTCGCAAGTTGCTGGAGACGATTTATCGGTTTCACAATTATCCCGCTTTGAGCGTGGGGAGTCAGATTTATCTGTGACCAGATTTTTCTATGCCTTAGAAAAAATCAACGTGACCCCTGATGAATTTATGGGGCGAGTAAATCATTATGAACGGACTGAGCAGATTAAACTCATGTCACAAATGGCACGCGCTCATTACCGTAAAGATATTGAGCGGTTGGAACAGATGGTTGCGACTGAGGAAGAAAAAGTCTTAGCCAATCAGGAGAATGAAGTGGCATGTCTCAATGCGATTTTGTTTCGTGGCATGATTTGTGATTTGGAACCCAGTCGTCAGATGGCACAAGATGACCTTGACCAAGTCAGTGATCATCTCTTTTGCACAGAGAATTGGACCATTTTTGAACTCATTTTGATTGGCAATCTCTTTCGCTATTATGAGACCAGCTACATGTATCGGATTATTGATGAGGTTTTAAACCGCAAAGAACTCTATCAAGATATTGCGACTCACCGCAATCTGGTTGAAGCGATGCTGCTTAATGTTATCGAAATTTGTATTGATAGAGGTGAATTGACCGCTGCCAAACGTTACCATCAAAAGCTCATTCCCATGTTGGATAATGAGAGGAATGCTTATCATCGGATTCTTCACCTCTATTTCAAAGGTTTGTTGGCATACGCTTCGGGTGATAAAGATGGGGAGAAACAAATGGCACAAGCTGTGCAGATCTTTCACTGGATAGGTTCTCATTACCATCATCAAACCTATCAAGAAAATTTCAATCATCAGATTGCAAAGTATTCCCATATTTACAAATAATAAAAGTTCTTCCTGAAAATACGATAGACTAGGACTATCATTTTTAGGAGGTCTTTTTATGAATCAAAATGCTGTGAAACTCTTACTCAGCCGTGCCATCAATAAGCTAGGTGATGTCCTTTATGACTACGGCAACACAACTTTTATCGCGACAATGGGAGCCGTTGGTCAGCAATTTCTAGGGATCTACCAAATCGCCGAATTAGTCATTTCCATACTACTCAATCCTTTTGGTGGCGCCATTTCCGACCGCTTTACCAGACGAAAAATTCTTCTCTGGACGGATGGAATAGGAGCGCTTGTCTGTTTGCTTGTGGCTTTTTTCCCTAGTCAGACCATGATGATTTATGGCCTGATTGGCGTAAACATGGCTCTAGCCATTTCATCAGCCTTTTCTAGTCCCTCTTATAAAGCCTATGTTCCTGAGGTTGTTGGCAAAGATGATCTGGTGCGTTATAACTCTGACTTAGAAACCGTCGTTCAGATCATTAAGGTCTCTGCCCCTTTGCTAGCTTACTGGATTTTGCAGCTCGTCGGGATCCGTATGACTCTTGTCATTGATAGCCTAACCTTCTTGCTGTCCTTTCTAGCCCTTTATCTCATTCGTCAGCCTGAGGCTTTGGAGGAAAATAGCAGAGCTACTGACATTGATTTCAAAGGGATTTTGAGCGATATTTGGGAAGGGTTTACCTATATCCGCAACAAGCGTGATATTTTCTTTCTTCTTATTATCGCCTCTCTGGTCAATATTTTTGCTGCTATGTTAGCCTATCTCTTGCCTTTCAGTGGTCGATTATTGCACCAAGATACTGCCTACGCCACCTTACTGACAATGGCAGCTGTAGGAGCATTGATTGGAGCCTTTTTAGCACGTCAGGTAGCTAACCATATGAGTGCCATGCTCCTCTTTCTAATCTTAAGTGGACTAGGGATTGTCATTATCGGGCTTGCAGCGATCATCGGCTTACCTGTTTACGTTTCTTATGCAGGGAATTTGCTATCAGAAGCCAGCATGGCCATCTTTAACATCCATTTTTTCAGTCAAGTGCAAAGCCGTGTCGATAAAAGATACATGGGGCGTGTGATTTCAACCATTTATACTGTAGCCATTTTGCTCATGCCTTTGGGAACCTTGAGCATGACCCTTTGGACGTCTAGTATTTCCCTATGGAGCTTTATTTGGATAGGACTAGGTTTCATTGTCATCGGTCTAGCCACTAGCTATTATGCTTCTAATAAAAATGGCAAACAGTAAGTCAATAACACTCAAATGTACTGGATTAAAAGGTATGAACTTCTTATAAGTTTATGCCTTTTAATCTTTTTTCTTGCTATAATTTTAAAGAAACGCTATAATCTGGTTATAAAAACTAGATAGGATAATCAATGAAACAAATTCCATATTGGAGTGAGCTTCCAGACATTGCGCTCTACTTAGACCAAGTATTATTAATGGTTAACGATTTGGCACAGATAAAAACCAATCCTGACGATAAAGGATTGACTGCTTCTATGGTCAATAACTATGTCAAACACGGATACGTGGACAAACCCACCAAAAAGAAATATGAGAAAAAACAATTTGCGCGTTTGATTGCCATCACCTTTTTAAAGCATGTTTTTTCTATTCAAGAGATTGCGCAAGCATTGAACCTTCTTCAGCAAAGCTATTCATCTCAAGAGTTATATGATGACTTTGCTTCTTATATGAACGGTAGTGAAAAAGAGGTTCCGGAGCTCATTGCAACAGCCTGCGAGGCACTCAAACTCTACTATAACGCTCGGCTATTAACCCTAAAACTGGAGGAAGAAACCTATGGCAAAAACGCTAAAACTCAGTAAACAACTGTCATTTGGAGAAGAAGTGGCTAATAGTGTCACCCACGCTGTTGGTGCCTTGGCCATGCTCTTTCTTCTACCTGTCACCGCAACGCATGCCTATAATGCTTACCATATGAGAGCAGCGGTAGGAATGTCTATTTTTGTGATTAGTTTATTTCTCATGTTCTTATCGTCTGCCATTTACCATTCTATGTCATATGGTTCAACGCACAAATATGTCCTGCGTATCATTGACCACAGCATGATTTACATTGCCATTGCTGGTTCTTATACCCCCATCGCTCTTTCACTATTAAATGGCTGGTTGGGATATCTTATTATTATCCTTCAATGGGGAACAACACTTTTCGGGATTTTGTATAAGATTTTTGCGAAATCAATCAACGAAAAATTCAGTCTGACCTTATATCTCATCATGGGATGGCTTGCTGTCTTTATCCTACCAGCAATCCTCAGACAAACAGGCCCTGTTTTTTGGAGCCTCATGTTATCTGGTGGTTTATCTTATACCGTAGGAGCTTTCTTTTATGCCAAGAAAAAGCCATATTTTCACATGATTTGGCACCTTTTTATCTTACTAGCTTCTGCATTACAATACATTGCCATCGTTTTTTATATGCTATAAATTAAAGCCAAGCATTTTCTTGCTTGGTTTTTTCTTGCCTGAGTATCATGTTTAATTTTCCAAAAAAGAAAATATCGTGTTATAATGTTACAAATAAAGGGAGCGATTTCATTATGCACATGCAAATTTCCCTTGATTAATAGCACTCTGAACAAGTAGTGAGTTGTGGGAGAATTTTATAAAAACATGCTCAATTTAAACGTTAACAACATTGTATAAGGTGGTGATTGAATGAAAGTCTTGGTTACTGGAGCGACAGGTTTTTTAGGAAAATATATCATTGAAGAATTAGTGAGTGCAGGATATCAGCTTGTTGCATTTGGTCGCAACGAGACTATCGGTCGTTCTCTGGTAAGCCCTCAGGTGACCTTTGTGAAAGGGGACTTAGCAAATCTTGAAAATGTCCGAAAAGCAGCGCAAGGTGTTGAGATGATTGTGCATGCGGGTGCCCTATCTGATGTTTGGGGACCATGGCAACAGTTTTATGAGAGCAATGTTCTTGGAACGCAAAACATTCTAACAGTTTGCGATGAGTTTGAGATTAAACGCCTTGTTCACATCTCATCTCCCAGTATCTATGCCAAAGCTAGCCATCAGTTTAACGTGACAGAAGACGGAGCGCCTCTTGAAAACAATCTCAACTACTACATCAAAAGTAAGCTAATGGCCGAACATCTCGTAACCCAATCTACTGTGCCATATGTCATCTTACGCCCTCGTGGGTTATTTGGCGTCGGAGACGTCAGCATTGTACCAAGACTGTTACGGACCAATGATACCATAGGTATCCCACTTCTCAATGGCGGGCAGCAATTAGTTGATATGACCTGTGTTGAGAACGTTGCTTACGCTATCCGACTATGTCTTGAACACGATAAGGCGCTCGGGCAAATTTATAATCTGACCAACGACGAACCCATGCCATTTAAAGACTTGCTAGATTTATTCTTTAAAGCCTCTGGAAATCGTCCTCATTATCGCAAACTTCCAGCAAAACCATTAGAAGTTCTCGTCTCACTTATCGAAAGTATTTTTCTTAAATGCCGTTTTAAAAAAGAGCCGCCGCTAACACGATATACCTTCTATTTACTGGCTTATAGTCAGACCTTATCTATCGCTAAAATCAAACGTGAACTGGGATATCACCCAAAATTAACCATTGAAGAAGGAGTGCAAAAATATGTCGACTACCATCGAAAGCATTGAGTACTTTGCCTGTGGTTATTGTATTAATAATAAGAAAAACCTATTTAAGGGAGTTCCAAAGGGAAGCTTACATTTTCCAGCTGGTGTCTTTCTCATTAAACACCGTGAACATGGCTACATCCTATATGACACAGGCTACGCGCCAGAAATCATGGCTAAAACATGGAAATATGCTCTGTATCGTCTCCCAAATCCTATCGTGATGACCCCAGCTGATAGCATTAGTGAACAACTCAAAAAGAGAGGAATTAGTCCTGACGCTATCCGCTACCTCATCTTATCTCATTTACACCCAGACCATATCGGTCAAGTTAAAGCATTTCCAAAAGCTAACATTATTTTAACAAAGACCTGTTTGCAAGAATACCGTGCTAATCGCTTTAGTTCTCTGATTTTTAAGGAGTTTTTGCCACTTGATTTTGAAAAGCGTGTGATAACGATTGAAACTTATCAGGATAACAGGGATTTCCCCCATCTTCCAAGCTATGATTTCTTCGGAGACCAAAGTATCCTAATGACAGAATTATCCGGTCATTCAGATGGGCAATGTTGTCTTTTCTTTCCAGAAAAACGCCTCTTTTTAGCAGCAGATGTTGCCTGGGGCGTTCCTTTAATTCCGCTGACAAAGAGAATGCGACTAATCCCACGATTGCTCCAAAATAACATCAAACAATACCAAAGGAGTATCCAAGTTTTAGAACACCTACAACAAGATGGTATTAAGATTATCGTCAGTCATGACCAAAAAGAGAGAATTGAGAGGGTATTAAGATGAAATGGTTAGCCTATCTATCAGCCTTTATGACGACTAGATACAGGCGCTTTCAGACGAGAGAAGCTCTTTTAGCTTACCAAGAGCGATACATTAAAAAACACCTTACCTATGTTGAACGCTTTTCGCCATTTTTTAAACAGGGGATTGATCTCACTCAAGTCTCAATGGATAAATCCTTTATGATGGCTCATTTTGATGCTTTAAATACTGTTGGGATTAAAAAGGCTGACGCGTTTAATCTGGCAATTGACAGTGAACGAAGTCGTCACTTTTCACCAACTATTAATTCCATTTCTGTCGGACTTTCCTCTGGCACATCTGGTCATCGAGGGATTTTTCTGACTAGTCCAGAAGAACAGGCGACTTGGGCGGGAACAATTTTAGCCAAACTTCTCCCTCGAAAACCTCTTCTAGGTCATCAGCTCGCCTTCTTTTTAAGGGCTAACAATAACCTGTACGAGCAAGTCAATTCTCCCTTTTTAACTCTTCATTATTATGACATGAGCCAAGCAATAACATCACACCTAGATAGCTTAAATCAGTTACAACCCAGTATTTTGGTGGCTCCAGCCTCTGTTTTATGCCAACTAGCGAGCTTTCAAGAAACTGGTGACTTGACCATTGCTCCTCAAAAAATCATTTCAGTTGCTGAAGTATTAGAAGTTAAAGACCGCGATTATATTGCTTCTGTTTTTAAGCAGGATATCATTCATCAGATTTACCAAGCGACAGAAGGATTTTTGGGCTATACTTGTGATCAGGGGAGAATTCACCTGAATGAAGATGGCATCCGTTTTGAGAAAGAATACATTGACGACAAGCGGTTTTATCCCATTATTACGGATTTCAAACGCAAATCTCAGCCTTTTTTACGCTACCGTCTCAATGATATTCTAGTGGATAGTCAGGAAGAATGTCCTTGTGGTTCTGTGTTACAAGTTATTGAAAAAATCGAGGGGCGTTCGGATGATATTTTTTACTTTGAAACCGAGCAAGATGAGACAATCAGCATTTATCCAGACTTTATCAGACGTTGCCTACTATTTATTGATGGCGTCAGAGAATATCAGGTTTCTCAACTGTCAAAACAAGTCCTTGAAATTGCGACTAATGAGCTTACCGAAAAGCAGCAAGCAGAGATTATCTCTGAATTTCAAAACCTTTTCAAAACCTACCACATCAAGCCAGTCACCCTTACCTTTACGCCTTACCAATTGCAAAAGGATCAAAAATTAAAGCGTATTTGTCAAAAAATGCCAATCTCGGAACAACATTTAGGAGATTACTATGAGAAAATTAATGATTAAAGGTTACGGAACAGCTTTACCCCAAAAGACAATTCACTTTGGTGACCAGACCCGTTATCGTATTTCTGGTGCCGAAAATCAATTAAGTTTAGCCGTTGAAGCGATTGAAAAAGCCCTCACAAGGGCTAATCTAACAATCTCTGATATTGACTGTATCGTCTCAGCTAGTGCCGTTGATGTTCAGCCGATTCCTTGCACAGCAGCTTTGATTCATGAGAAAATTGCCAAAGGTACAGCCATTCCAGCTATGGATATCAATACCACCTGTACCAGTTTTATCACCGCTCTAGATACCATGTCTTACCTCATCTCAGCGGGGCGCTATCAAAATGTGCTTATTGTGTCTAGCGAGGTAGGGTCATTGGCACTTAATCCCAAACAAAAAGAAAGTTTTGAATTGTTCAGCGATGGCGCAGCAGCTTTTATTTTTGGTCACCAGACAGAAAAAGAAATCGGCATCATTGACGCCAAGCAATGCACCTGGTCTGAAGGAGCGCACGATACTGAAATTCGTGCGGGACTATCTGCCGTACACCCAAGTACTTATTCGGAGGAAACCAAAGAAGACTTTATGTTCGATATGAAAGGTCGTCGGATTTTAGGTCTTAGCGTTAAGAAGGTTCCTCAAATGGTTCAGGAATTCTTAGCTAGTAATCAACTTTACACCAGCGATGTTCAGTTCTTTATTCCGCACCAAGCTAGTAAAGCTCTGCCTTTAGTCATGGAGAAGTTAGGGGTAAAAAAACATCAATACATCAATATCGTCTCAGACTACGGTAACATGGTTTCAGCCTCTGTTCCCTTTGCCTTTGCCTATGCACTAGATAAAGGATTAGTAGCAACAGGGGATAAAATCATTTTAGTTGGAACGGCTGCTGGTTTGACAACAAATATCTTGCTGATGCAACTATGATTGGGGAATGCCAATGAACAAGAAAGCAGTAGCGGTAATTGTAATCCCCATGGCAGGTCATTTTTTACCCTTAATGGATTTATTGACGCCATTAGAACAGGATTACACCTTTACCATTTACACCACTTCTAGTCGTCGCCAAGAAGTGATTTCCAAGGGATTCCAATTTCAACCGTTATCAATGCACTATGATGATGAAGACATCAACACATTAGCCTATTCCAGCAGCCAATTAACCTTATTATCGGCGTTTAAAACCTTTCAGCAAGTGGCTAAAATGGTGACAAATATTACCTTTGAATTGATTGAGCGAATAGAGGCAGACCTCATTATTGCAGATATGATGCTATTTACAGCTCAGTACCTTTCAGATAAAACGGGTATCCCTCTCATTTCAGCCTTTCCTATCCCATTTGTCAGTCAAGGTTACGATGACACGCCAACCTTTCTCAGAATGCCTTATTTTGAAAATAAAGTCATTAATAAACTGGCAAATCAAGGTCTAAAATGGGGCAAAGACCTCATATTTTTGGGATGCAAACCGTATTTGCCTAAAGATTTTCACCTTTGGCATGTGAATCAAAAACAGCCCCTCTTAGAATATTTTTATTCCAAAGAATCCATTGTAGCCTATGGGATAAAGTCACTAGAATTTCGAACTGATTTACCAAAACATCTCAAATTTATTGGCTACCCCTTAATAATACCTGAGCATACTTACCATTCCATTGGAAATATAGTAACTTTTTCAGATTATAAGAAAGTCATTTTAGTGACCTCAGGGACTCTTGTTAAATGGTCCAAAGACTATTTTCGAAATATGGCAAAGGCTATTGCAACACAGTACCCAAATTTCTTAGTTATTTTTACAGAAGGAACCGTCGGGAAAAAGCCCATCCTTGACGGAAACCTCTATACGTGCTCTTTTATCCCTTACGACACTTATCTGCCCAATATAGACTATGTGGTTCACCATGGGGCAGCAGGTATTTTTTATAAAGCTATTGCTAACGCCATCCCCTCACTCATTATCCCAATGGATTTCGACCAATATGACTTTGCCAAGCGAGCTGATTATTTCCAAGTAGGAATATACGTTAAAAATAGGAAGCTAAAAACAGTCTTAGATGCTTTCCAAAATCTGATTACAGCTAATTGGCCTAATTTACCAGAATATGCTAAAGAGGTTAACAGTACTCCTAGTAGCCTACTCTTGGCAAAGGAAATCGACCGTTTAATCCAATAACAACAAAAATTCTCGCCACAAAAGATACTTTGGCGAGAACATGATGATATAATTCTTATCACTTAGAATCGTTTACCCAATAACATGGTCGAAACACCAATCATGATAAAAATCAAAGAAAAGAATTTACCGATAAAAACCGCTGAAAACACTGGCGCTATAAAGAGTAGCAAGCCGACAGCAAGAATACCCCAAGTGTGCTGTTTCTTAACAGGAGACTGAGGAAAGGCAGGTTGCACAAGCAATCGTGAGATACCAATCACCAAAAGCCAAAAGGCGACAATAGAAAGTACCAAGCTGCTTCGGAAAAAGGCAGAGCTGGTCATCAATAAAAATCCAACAAGTGTAGAAAGGCTAGCTTTTACGAGTAAACGAAGCGAACGATGCATTTCTGGTAAATAAAAATAAAGCCGCAACTGATTAAGCCCAGTTACAAAAATAACAAAGGCAATCACCGAAGCGATTGTGCCAACAGCCGCAAATGGATGGTTAAACAGGTAAAGTCCTAACATAAGACTAATACCACCAAGTAATAAGGGAAGTGTTTTCATACGAACTCCTTGATAAGTTTTCTCCATTATAAGTGAATGCTAAAAACTTGTCAAAAAAATGGCAATCATTTACAATAATGGTATCATAAAAAAGGAGAACAATATGAAATTATTACACACTTGTATCCGTGTTAAAAATCTTGAAGAGTCCCTAAAATTCTATTCGACAGCTTTCCCATTCTTTGAAGCACGTCGCATGGATTTCCCAGAACACAAGTTTACCATCGTTTACATGCAAACAGAAGGTGAAGAATTTGAGCTTGAATTGACTTACAACTATGACCACCCAGGTTATGATCTTGGCAACGGTTATGGTCACTTGGCTGTTGGTGTCGAAGACCTTGAAGCGTCACATGCAGCCCACAAAGCTGCTGGCTACGACGTCACAGAGCTTAAAGGATTACCAGGTAAAGATGTTCAGTATTACTTCATTACCGATCCAGATGGTTACAAAGTCGAAGTAATCCGTCTATAATTTGCATAGGTATATCAGAAAATCTGACATACTTTTTGATTTTTTCCGCTAAATTTTCAAAAATACTTGACAAAAATATTCTGAAAATTTATACTATTTACTGTAGTTATTTTTTCTCACCTCGTTTATTGCTATAAAACGTGAGGCAATAGGCTTTGAAAAGCGTGAGATTTCGTATTATTTAGATAATGGAGGCAAATTATGACAAGAGGTCAAGAATACGTTGCTAGCGTTTTTGAAAAAGTAAAAGCACAAAATGGACATGAAGCTGAATTCCTACAAGCTGTTGAAGAAGTCTTTGATTCATTGGTGCCAGTTTTTGATAAATACCCTAAATATATCGACGAAAACATCTTGGAACGATTAGTTGAACCAGAGCGCATCGTTTCTTTCCGTGTGCCATGGGTTGATGACAAAGGTCAAGTTCAAGTTAACCGCGGTTTCCGTGTGCAGTTCTCATCAGCAATCGGACCTTACAAAGGCGGACTTCGTTTCCACCCATCTGTAAACCAATCCATCATTAAATTCCTTGGTTTCGAGCAAATTTTTAAGAACTCATTGACTGGTCAACCAATCGGCGGTGGTAAAGGTGGTTCAAACTTTGATCCTAAAGGAAAATCAGACCTTGAAGTGATGCGCTTTACACAAAGCTTCATGACTGAACTTCAAAAATACATTGGTCCAGATGTGGACGTTCCTGCTGGAGATATCGGTGTTGGTGGACGTGAAATTGGTTACATGTTTGGTCAATACAAACGCCTCAACGGTTACGAAAATGGGGTCTTGACTGGTAAAGGGTTAACTTACGGTGGGTCATTGGCTCGTACAGAAGCAACTGGTTACGGAGTGGTTTACTTTGCTGAACAAATGCTTAAAGCGCGTGGCGAAGACTTTGCTGGTAAAACAGCCATCGTCTCAGGTTCTGGTAACGTGGCTATCTACGCAATCCAAAAATTGCATGAGCTCGGCGCTAAAGTAGTAGCTTGTTCTGACTCATCTGGTTACATTTACGATGAAAATGGTATTAACGTTGAAACATTGAAACAACTTAAAGAAGTAGAGCGTGCTCGTATCGTTCAATACATTGAACACTATCCAAACGCTCATTTCACACCATCGTCATCTGATAATAATATTTGGACAGTTAAAGCTGACCTTGCATTCCCATGTGCAACTCAAAACGAACTAAATGACGCTGACGCACGCGCTTTGGTACGCAATGGTGTTATCGCAGTTGCAGAAGGTGCTAACATGCCATCAACCCTTGAAGCGATTGATGTCTTCCACGCGGCAGGCGTATCATTTGGTCCAGCGAAAGCTGCAAACGCTGGTGGTGTTGCCGTATCAGCTCTTGAAATGGCTCAAAACAGTGGACGTACTGCTTGGTCATTCGAAGAAGTGGATGCCAAACTTTATAACATCATGAAAGACATTTATGAAAATGCAGCAGCAGCAGCAGAAGAATTCGACGCTCCAGGCAACTTGGTTGTAGGTGCCAACATCGCAGGATTCCTAAAAGTCGCAGAAGCAATGTCAGCACAAGGTGTTATCTAATTAAGATTAATAATAAAGAAGTCGTAATGGCTTCTTTTTTGTTTATACTTGCAGTTCCTCCTTTTTGTGGTAGAATGACAGTAAGAAACAACCATTGAAGGGGAGAGTTATGATTACCTTTAAGACTTTCGGTGTAGATAAATTAGAAACTGTCAAAGGGCTTTACAAAGAGGCAAACTGGACGAGTTACCTTTCTGATGATGAGAAGTTAGCGCGTGCTTTTGAACATTCTCTATGGATGTTAGGGGCCTTTGATAATGGTCAATTAATCGGATTTGTTCGTTGTGTCGGAGATGGAGAACATATCTTATTGGTACAAGATCTTATTGTTGCTACTGCTTATCAACGTCAAGGGATTGGAACTACCTTCGTGTTGTCGAAGCAGAGATTGGCTGGTTCTCTGAAAATTCTTTACGCTTGACCACGACGCAGTCAATTCCTTGCTCTGGGAGTTTTTTAATCATGACTTGATTATAAAGATTAGTGACCAAGCTTGTCGGTTCTTCACCAACATAACGTCTCGTAATGCCTAATTCTTTAGCAATCTTTGTAAAAATTGCTAAATCCAGTCTTGCTTGACTTTCAATCACTGCCGTCTCATCCTTTTGGAAATAAGCAGGAAAGGTCGACTGACTAATGATATAGGCATCACTGTCATGATAAACGATATTATCCAGATGAGCTGTCCCTTTTTTAATCAAATCTTTCCTAATTTTAAAAGGGACTAAACTGGCATCCTCACTTACCATAAATAGATGAACTAAGTCATTTTCTGCGCATGCTTTTTCAACGAGATACTGATGACCTAGGGTAAACGGATTGGCATTCATGACGATAGCAGCAACCTTAGCTGGATTTTTTTGCGAGCGTTCCAACCGCTTGAGATAGTCTTGAAATCCAGTTTTTTTATTTTCCATAAAGCTGATAAGCCTATCAATACGTGCAATTTCATTAAAACCTAAATCAGCAAAAAATCTAGCTGTGCAGGTCTTAGTGTAGAGAAAAAGATGCGTATTTCCTTGCTCAAATTGATAATCAACCAAATGGCTGATAAGGAGATTCATCAAGCCCTCACCCTGATAATCTTTTGAAACCGCAAGGCAACGTAGCGTATTGCCAAAAGTAGAACCCGTAGCAATCACTCGGTCGCCGTCATAAATAGCACACGTATAGTCAAGATGCGCATCGCGACGGATCCCTTCTTCATGAAGTAGAGTGTCAATTTTTAGGTGCGCTTTTTTATCAAATGGGAAAATTTTTGAAACGGTGTACTCAGACATAACTCACCTTTCTCCTTTTTAAACTATTATATCAATTTTCGAGCGTTTCTCATGTCTTTTCGCTGGTTTTTAGGCTAAAAAGCTCCGCTATTTATCTTGAAAGTGTGCTATAATAACATTGACTTTTAACCAAGGAGAGAAACATGCAGGCGCTTCTGATAACTGTTTTAGTAGGAACTTTGGGCGGCTTTGTGGCTAAAAAATTGAAGTTCCCTGCTCCATTTATGATTGGGAGCATGATTGCTGTAGCCATCGTTTCAATCGCCACAGGTAGTATGGAAACGACCAAGGCTATGAAAATTTTTGCTCAGATTGTGAGCGGTGCCTATATTGGTCAAAATATCAAAAAAGAAGATTTGTCTAACCTCCCTAAATTGGGTAAAGTCATTGCTATTTTGATGGGGATTTTCACTATTAACATGGTCATCATGGGGATTATTTTTATGACTTTCTTCGACATGACCCCAGTCACTGCCTTTTTAAGTTGCTTACCTGGTGGTATCATGGATGTATCTCTAATGGCAGTCGATATGGGAGCCCAGTCTGATATTGTTGCAACGATACAAACCGCTCGACTGATGGGAATTTTACTTATTTTACCCCTTTGGATTTCTTTTTGGGTCAAACGCTTCGCAGGCATTCCCAAAACCTCTGAAACACCTAAAAGTAGCCTCAAAAAAGCCAGCCTTAAATTACCTGCTAAGCAGCAATGGATGAACAATCTGTTCATTTTAGCAGTAGCGACCATCGGTGGTTTTATTGGCTTATGGCTAGACATCCCTGTTGGTGCCTTGATTTTTGCACTCATTTTTTCTTCCACTCTGAAAATAAAGTTCAATACCGTTCAGTTAACAAGTGGCATACGTTACACCGCACAAATTTTTGCAGGCTCTATTATCGGAACCAGCTTTACTCAAGACAGTTTGAGACAAATGTTGCACCTGATTGTACCTGTCATCCTTTTGTTAGCCAGCTATTTACTCATCAATGTCGCATTCGGATTCTGGATGGCGCGTACTGGTATCCTCGATTTACAGTCAGCCCTATTTGCCTCATCACCAGCAGGAGCAACAGATTTAACCTTGATGGCAGGAGACCTAGGTGGTGACATGCCTAAGATCGCAGGCATTCAAATTAGTCGCATTCTCTACACAGTCGTTATCATGCCACTTTTAGTAAAAGCTCTGCTGACATTCTTTTAAGATAGCCAAAACTCCAGAGGTTCAATCTGGAGTTTTCAGTCTTTTAAGAATAATTTTTAGATAAAAAGTATTTTAAAGTTTTACTTTAATAAATCATTCATATATTTTTCAATTTGAAGAGACATCAATTTATTACCATAGATTTTAGATAAATCACGCGCTTCTGAGTAATACTCCATTACTTTATCGCTATCTAAAAATTCTTTACTACCATTGCCAACTATAATTAACAGAGGAGCTAATTGGTAACTCGTCTGATACTCTTTACAGACTTCAATGGTTTCCATTGCAATTTGTATAGCTTCTAATGCCTTGTCTTTGGCAAGTAAATAACAAAATTGACATTCTCTAAAAACTATAATATAAAAAAATATATAATGAAATACATAAAATTGTTGATGCTTTCATTTTTATATGATATTATTTCCATATAAAAAGAACAGAAAGAAAAGAGGTTATTTTGAGAGAGCAACCAATAACAATTCTGGTCTTGATATTGGGAAAGCCGATTAATTGATTGGAATTCTATGAATGAAATCGTTTAGTATTCATGAGGAGCAATGATAGTAGCATTTGGTGCACTAGGTGCGACAGTTATGCTCGGATTTGAAAATAGATACTATGCTTTAGTTACAGGTAAGGGATAATATGTTAAAAATAATAAGTATAGCCCAATGTTTTATAATAATCATGTTTTGTGTTTCTATGCTTCTTTTGAGAAAAAACTTTGATTCCTTAGATGCTATTTTGATTGTTATAATGATATCTCAACTTTATTTATTACTATTTATGATAATGAAGAGCTAAAAAATAAAATGATAACCTCAATTCTACTATTTATCATTTTTGATTTATAGTAGAATGAAATAAAATTAGGACGCCAACGAATCAGGAACATGTAATATCATAATATTTTCTGACTTATGTTGTATCAAACAACTATAGTTAAACAAAGTAAAATGAACGATTATTAAAGATCTTAGGAGTCTGAATATTTAATCTTAAAAATCCCTCCAGAATGCTACTCTGGAGGGATTTTTTTATTCAAAGAATGCCTTCTAACATAGCAAAATAAAAAGTTAAAGCTAATAAATCAGCTGTTCCACCGGGACTTAAATTACGCGAAATCAAAATATCATTGTATATACTTAGTTGGTGTACTAATTCAGATTTTGTCAGATAGGCTCCGTACATTTTTTGACACTCTACTTTGACTTGCCGCCAAGCTTCAATCCCCCCACGATGGATGATGTTGCCATCTTCCACAAAGGTCATGAGATAAAGAAGCAGTTGGAGTTGCGCTAATTCCTTATCACTTCGTTCTAGTTTTTTTCGGAAAAATGGCAGAGCTTTTTCAGTTAGCGTTGGAAAGCCCTCACTTGCTTCGCCGCGTGGTCCCTTGATACCGTAATCGAGATACAGTTTTTCACCGTAGGTTAATTCTTTTTTCTCGCTCAAATGGCTTAAATCCGTTTCAATGAGATGGCAACAAAGAGACGAACTGATTTGACAAATCACTTTAGTGTCATCTTCGGAAAAACGTTTTGGATTTTTTAAGAGTTTAAGATGTTTTTTCAAATAAGCACCTGTTGCTCCGAGGAGAACTGCTAGAGAAAAATTGACTCCTTTGTGGGTGTTAATCCCACCTGTTGCTTCAAACATCGCCTGCTCTGCCTTTATCCCTAAATCCCGTAAAGCATTAAAGAGGGCAAGTGGTGGCTCATCAGCCATTTGATAGCCTAAGCTGATATATTTTTCAAAGAACGGCGCCAAAGCCATCGTGCTATCAATAAAGGTTGAAAAGGTCATATCCCTATGAGCCCCATCATCAAATCGGTCAACGAGACCAGGTTTAGGACTTAGAGAAACCTCGTATAAGAGGGCCTTGGTGGCTAAGTTGCTAAAATACTGAAATGGTGTATCAGGCATGAGAAATAGCTTCCATTTCCTTGAGAATAAAATCTAATGAACGATTGAGATGCTCATGGGTAATCAATGTTACTTGCTCAATGTCTTGATTTTTCATGCCACGATAGATAATCCAGTGTTCTTCTAAAGCCTTGGTGCGACGTTCTAGGGAAGAAATCGAAATTTCACGGAAATAAACCAAGTAAGTCTGCAATTCTGTCACGATTTCACGTAGGCGTAGCATCTGGCTTTTCTCATAAATAAGATTATTGAATTGATTAAAGTTAGCTAAGATTTTGTCAATATTTTTGTCATCGGAAATCATGCCTTCACACTCCGTCAAAACAGCTCTCATTTCTTCAAAGTCAGCTTCAGTCATTTTATACATGGCTTTTGTTGTCGCAAGAGTATCCAGTGCTTTTCGAATGTCAAAAATTTCAACGGCATCTTTGGCGCTGATCCCTTTAGCAACAATCCCTTTTTTAGGAGTGTGTTCGACTAATTTTTCCTCAATTAACAAGCTGATGGCATGACGAATCGGAGTACGACTAATATTGAGTTCTGTTGAAAATTCTTTTTCATTTATACGGCTTCCTGCTGGAATTTGACTTAAAATAATGGTCTTTCTAAGCGCCTCATAGAAGGCCTGTTTAAGGGGAATATTTTTTGAAAGATCAAGGTTAGCCTTAACCGCTTCAATGATTGGATTCATAATTCACATTTTCCTTTCAAGTATCACTAATATTATACCTAATTTTGATAGAAGTTGTTAGCATTTTTTAACGAAACCACAACAAACCTCTCAGCATTTTTTCTGAGAGGTCACTTCATATTTTTTATTATTCAAGTTTATTAGTCTTACTGTGGTATATACAATGGCATGTGTCCAGTTGCAATGATTGTTATAACAAAGATGATAAAGATTACAGCAGCATACTTAGCTGATTCTTTTTGCCATTCACCCATATCAAGTCCTGTCAAGCGAAGGAGAAGGTAAATGAAGGCTACAAGTGGGCTGAGCAAGTGGAACGCTTGTCCCATAAGTGATGCAAGAGCCATAGCTTCAGGTGTGAAACCGTAAGAAGCACCAGCTTCTGCCATAACAGGAAGGATACCATAGTAGAAACCATCATTTGAGATGAAGAAGGTACCTGGTGCAGAAACAAGAGCAATAATAAGTCCCCAGAAACCAGCCAATTGTTTAGGAATGATTGTTGCAAAGCTGTTAGCAAGAGCAGTCGCCATACCTGATCCTTGGAAAAGACCCATAAAGATACCAGCCGCAAATACCAAGATAACAACTTGAACAGCATCACCAGCATTATCACCGATACGTTTAGATTGGTCTTTAAGAACAGGGTAGTTAACCATAAGAGCGATAACTGTACCAACCGCAAAGAGAAGAAGTGGTGCAAGTTCAATGGTTTCGATAAATGAACCAGCAACTAACCAACCGATAAGGACGATGGTCAAAATAGCATTGAAGACGAAATTCTTAGGACGACGAATGGCAAGAGTGTCAGGATCAGTAATATCAGTTAATTCTTTCAATTCTGCTTCTGTAAATTCCACAACACCGAGACGAGCACGTTCTTTACGTCCCATGCTAGGAGCTACCCAAAGGGTTACATAGAGGAGTGATAGGATCATACCAGGAGCAAGGTAACCAAGAATTTCAGCACCTACACCAAGAACTGACATAGCGCGCGCTATTGAGAAGTAAAGGATGGCAAAAAGCAACATGATACCAGTTTTTGCAGTTGTATTTACCCCATAGAGTACCATGTCACCAATGGCAGTTAAACCATTGACACTTCCTTCTTCACCAACGAAGCTAACAAATTTAGCATCAGAAGCCAAGTCTGCGGAACCTGTAATAATAAGCACAGCTGCAAATACAAGCGGTACTAATACAAGTGACGTAAATGGCGACATTTTCTTCGTCATCACGACATACATGAAGACGATAATCATAGCATAAGCCAAAACAGTCAATAACATATGTTATTCTCCCCTTTAGTTAATTTTGTAAATTCAATATGGTCTATTGAACTTGAATAAAATATGAAGGTGTGCTAGACCTTATGACATAAGTATAATTGAAAGCGTTTGAAATATAAAGATGTTTTTTCATAAAAGACACAAAAAAAACACAGCTATGAGCATTATGTTTGACAAGCAGAAGAAATATTTTCATTTTCTACTATATAACCTCTTGTTCTATTATGTAATAGTCTTATTTGTAGAAACCATTTTCAAAATTAAAAATAGGGACTAAAGGACTTTAATAACCGTGATGAAAGCGTTGCAAAAAAACACAAAAAAATCAACTACTAACAGTCAGCTTATTATATAATAGTCTTAGAAACGTTGAGACGGTAACACAATAAAAAAACGGTTACTTACTTTCTATATTTATACAACAGAGAGGAGGAAATTATGGGATTCTTTCAACGTTTATTTGGAAAATCTCGTGAGCCAGAAGTAAGACAGACTGCTGAACCAGTACCTAATGAGCTTGATGGCTGGGAACCTGTTCCAGGCTTCATACCAGCTGATAAAGAAGATTATGAATTGGTCAGTGTCATTGCAACAGCCATCGCGGCTGGTGACTATCCAGATAGTCAATTTAAGGTAACGAGAATCATGCAACGCAATCCAGAAGCATTAACAGTGTCTCTGATTGCATCAAGTATCGCTGCAGGCGATTATCCTGACAGCCAACTGACTGTCAAATCAATTTATACTAAAACTAATGTCTAAAGGAGACTTAACACATGTTACGTAAATTTAAAATCTCTATTGATGGTAAAGAATACCTCGTTGAAATGGAAGAAATCGGTGGTGTTCCAGCCCCTGCCCCAGCACCAACTCCAGTAGTTGAAGAAACACCAGCCCCTGCCCCAGCAGCACCATCTTCAGCAGCAGGAGCAGATGCGCTTTCTGCACCAATGCCTGGTACGATCTTGCGTATTCTCGTTAATGTTGGCGATACTGTTACTGAAAACCAACCATTGATGATTCTTGAAGCCATGAAAATGGAAAATGAGATTGTTGCAGCTTCTGCAGGTACTGTTACTGGTATCCATGTCACACCAGGCCAAGTCGTAAACCCTGGTGACGGCTTGATTACAATTGGCTAAGACCAATACTATTACTATCATATTATAGAAGGAAGTGACTTTGTGGACATTTTAATTCAAGGAATAACATCCATTACCCTCCCTCAAGTCATCATGATGCTTATTGGAGCTCTCTTGATGTATCTAGGGATAAAAAAAGAGTATGAACCAACCCTACTTGTTCCGATGGGACTTGGAACGATCTTAGTAAACTTCCCAAATTCAGGCGTTTTAGACCAGACCGTTAACGGTATTCAGCAAGCTGGGGTATTTGAAGAATTGTTTGAATTTGGTATCGGGACAGAATTGTTCCCATTGCTTATTTTCATTGGTATCGGAGCAATGATTGACTTTGGACCGCTCCTACAAAACCCATTTATGATGCTCTTTGGTGCAGCAGCACAATTCGGTATCTTCTTTGTAGTCGTTGTTGCAGTCCTTGCAGGATTTGATATTAAAGAAGCAGCCTCTATTGGTATCATTGGTGCCGCAGATGGACCAACCTCAATCTTCGTTGCCAACCAATTAGCGCCGAACTTACTTGGTCCTATTACGGTAGCTGCTTACTCATACATGGCCTTAGTTCCAATTATCCAACCTTTTGCGATTAAATTGGTTACAACTAAAAAAGAACGTCGCATCCGCATGACTTACAAGTCTGAAAATGTGTCTCAGTTGACTAAGATTCTCTTCCCAATTGTGATTACATTGGTAGCAGGATTTATCTCACCAATCTCATTGCCACTTGTTGGTTTCTTGATGTTTGGTAACCTTCTTCGTGAGTGTGGGGTACTTGACCGCTTATCTCAAACGGCACAAAATGAATTGGTTAATATCGTTTCCATCTTGCTTGGTTTGACCATTTCTGTGAAAATGCAGGCTGATCAATTCTTGAATGTTCAAACACTATTGATTATCCTCTTTGGTCTTTTAGCTTTCATCATGGACTCAATTGGTGGGGTTATGTTCGCTAAAATTCTTAACCTTTTCCGCATTGTTCTATTATTGGTCAAATGATTAGGCTCTTACATACTTTACATAATTTATTTTACGTTAAACTACAATTGATCCAAAGCATTTTTTTGTTCATCATTGACAATATGGGTATAGAGGTCTGTTACCTGAGTATTGGCATGGCCAAGTTGATGACTCACAAGAACCTGTGATTTTGTCGCATCATACAGACGAGTTGCCAAGGTGTGACGTAGTTTATGGGGTGTGACACGAATTTTGAAGTCTGCTGAGTATTTTCCAACCATTTTTTCGATAGAAGAAGCGTCAATGCGATTTGGCACCCCTCGATATTCTGTCAAAAAGAAAGCAACATCTGTTTTTTCAGCCTTATAACGTGTTTGTCGAATAGCCAAGTAGGCTTCTAAATATGGTTTAGCAAACCCAGCCACATTCACAGAGTCACGCTTACCACCTTTACGCGTAACCTCAATGATCATCATGTTGAGGTTAACATCTTTTAAATCCAGATTCACAGCCTCAGACAACCGTACACCTGAAGCCAATAGCAAAGCTAAAATAGCGAGATCCCGTTCTTTATTTTTCCGGAAAGATGATTTCGCACGATTAGACAGTTTGTTCTCATATTCACAATCTACATACTCTAAGAATGCCATGGTTTCGTCACCCAAGAAGAGTTTTTGTTTAATATTTTCCGCACGAGCTGCTAAAGTTTCTTTTTTCTTCTTAGTTGATACCTTTTTCATCACATTACGGTAAAAATATGGCTCACCATGCTCATTTTCAACCTCCTCAGTCAAGTATTTATAGAGACTGGACAAGGCCGACAACGTACGATTGATGGTCGTCTGAGAGAGACCTTGTTGCGTTGTATTGGCGTTCAGCAAAGGACGTTCCCTCAAATACAGGACAAAAGCCTCCATATCTTTTTTGGTGAGATGTTCCAATGTCGATAACTCAATCAGTGAAATCTGAGATGCCTCAGCAATTCCAGATTCAATTAGCCAATCAAAAAAACGTTTGTATTCCTTTAAATACTCATACAAGGTTGTAAAACTATAAGGAACCGCCAATTTAGATTGATAGTAGTCTAATACATACCAGGGCATCAAAGCTTTGTATTCCTCAATTTTTTCTAATAACAACTCACGTTTCATAATCATTTTTCCTTCAAATATTCTATAGTAGTATTATACCACGCCTATATATTTGTTTCAAGAAAATTATAGTTTTTCAGAAAGATGTTAATGGAGTTTTTACTTCATATTTTAGATAACCAAAAAAATTTTTTTTACAACTTTGACTAAAAATGTACAAAACTAGGACTTATAATGACGGGAAACCGGATTTCTCAATATTCCCCATTTCGAGTAAAATGTACATAATCAAACGGAAAACTAAAAGTTTTTTTAAAGTTGATTTTTGAAAAATGTACATTTGAATTTTATAGTGATTTTCACTTGTTGCCCCTTACAAAATTCTTGCATACAAAAAGTAAGCTGAATTACTAGCTTACTTTATTTTTTATATTGAGCATAGTGCTCTCTTTTCCGCCTTAATCCTTTACAGATTGAACATGGCACTCTTCCTCTTTTCTCGAACAATATCCTCTTGTTTATTGGTAATTTATATCTATGTTCGGGATTGTTTTGACAAATCCACCAAACCTTAATTCTCGAAGTCTCCATGAGTTGCGTCGGGTCAGCAAGAAGCATGTTGTTTAAGTAATCCCATTCTTTAATAAGTTCTGGATGAGTCGTATCTATTGTATTAAATCCCGCAAGGCATTTTCTTCCTGAACAGTAAGGGCAGCAGCTGTCACCCTTAAATCTTTCATTTGGTGATGCTTTAAAATATCTTTTACATTTTCTGCAGTCCCAATAGGCCTTTTTATTACTGTTTGGAAATACTTCTGTCACTTTCTTATTATTGTATACGCTCCACTCTTTTACTAAATAAGGTTTCACAAAGTCCAGTGAGTTCACACCTGGTATAGGAAGTTGTTTTGTACAATACGGACAGAGCTCACAGAGGCGCTATGTATACCCTTTTTGTCATATTTCTCGAATAAATTCATCATTGTCGTGCGAAATTCTTGGTCACACTCGGGGCAAAATAGGTAACAATTAACATTTCTAGCTCTACAAGGCATCATCTCGTCTGTTGTTTTTTGATTTTTGTAACTCCAGTACTGATTGAGATCTGGGTAGTTGCATCCTATGCTGTTAAAATCAGGCTTTAACACTTCCATGTTACAGTAAGGACAAGTATTATCTACCTCTCTACGGATTGGAATAGAGCAAAGATATTCCCCATGACATATTGAACAGTCCCACCAATACTTTTTGGTATCAATGTGATGTAGGGCATTTTGAGGCAGCACATTATTCTTTTTACTCCATTCATGTAACAGTATTGGTTTGTCGGCAAATGTTCTATATACTAACACCTTCGTGCTCCAATCACAAAAATTGGGACAAGTCATGGAATCAAAACTAATTTTGCTAATTTTTGCTACTAACTCGGCTGGACTACATGAAAATTGAATTGAACAACATGGGCAATTCCATCTTAGTTGTTCTTTAGAAAATTCCCAGTAATCAGCAAAAGTTTTTGGATTAGAGCTGTTCCAAAACACTTTTAATTGTGGATACTTCACTTCTAAGGTATTAAATCCTTTTAGCATTTCTTTATTATCGCAATAGGGACATGTGAAAGTTATTTTATCTATAGGAGTACAACTATAAGTGCCACTACATTTTACACAGTTCCAAAGTAGCTCTATGTTACTCAAAGCATCTACCTGATTACTTTGGAGAGTGTTCAATGGAGACCAATCAAGAAAATGCTCATTTGTTAGAAATGTAAGTGGACAGGCTTTAGAACTAATGGGTAAAGAAGTGTCAAAGGAAGCGTCGCAATTACTACAGTATCCGCCCGTCCTTGATATTCGATTCAGTATTTTATCAATAGTCAACTTAAAGTTTACACCACACTTGTTACAACACCAATTTTGCACCGTAGAGATATTAGTCGTTAAATTCAGTTTGCTGAAGTCACCGACATATATGGCTTCCAGGTTTGGGTAAATGTCACTATAATTATAGTTATGTGTCGTTTCATTACAGTTTTTATGACATAAGGTACCATCTTCAAGTTGCACTAATCGTAGATTGTCTGCATAATCTCTCCAATTTTTTCTACACGTTGGGCACTTAAAAAGAAATATATTTTTGCTTATGACTAAAGTGTTTTGTAACGTCTCAATTATAGTATATATGTCTTCGTAATTAAAGTTAAGATAATTTACAATTTGAGGGAACTTGGTATAGATACTCTGTTCAGTCTTTATACATTCCATACAGGGGCTATTGTGTTTTTTATAGTGTTCAACAGTTTTCTTTATGGTTCCCATCCACTCAAAATTACAGGTGAGACATTTCCAGAAAAACTTCTTATTTGAACATGCACTATATCTTTCAGGCGTCATTCCTTTTTGATTATTCTTTTCATAATCCCAACACTTCAAAACCTCTGGAAAATCTTTTAGTAACCTCATACGATACCTCCTTAATATTTGGTTTTGCTATCTAGTAAGTTTTTGATGTTAACGACTTTGCTTTGCTTGCTTGAAGTCTGAGATGTATCTTTTTGATGAAAATTTATCTCGGAATCAGCGGTTAGTATTTCATTTTGAAGATAACTTACCTGAATAACATCGGAATCCAATTTCAGCAAACCATCAGCCTTTAGGAGTTCATTAGCTATCTCCTCTGGATACACACTCGACTTAATTAAATTTCTAAGTTTCTGGTTTTCTTTTTCAAGCCTTTTATCAGCTATCAGTTTCTCTTTATTATCACTTAGCTCCTGCTTCATTATTTCAAGCTGATCCTGAAGACTGCTCTTTTCTTTTTTTAGTACTTCTACTTCTTTTTTAAACTCTATCGCTGCTTCTGTGATGCGTTTGTGATGGTCGTTCAATTTAACCAATCCTTGTTTAAGTGCTGGTAAAGAAGAGTGGATTCTAAGGAAATTATCCACGTCAAGTGTCTTATAAGTTAAGACAGCTAGCACGCCTTCGTCCTCATATTTGTGCTTAAGAGTTTCAATATATTCTCTAAATACTGTGTTCCTACGTAGAGTTGTGTCAGCAACCGCTGGATAACCATTATTTCTTAGATAATCACCAAATCTTGGTAACTTAAAAAGTTTATAGTTTGCTTGACACTCTTCAATAAGGTAATCCTCTAGTATAGTAATTAAGACTTCATCTTCGATGAGTTTTTTCCTTGCCATTTAGCCCTCCATCTTAGGTTGAGAAAGTTGCTTTGAAGCCAGGTACTCTTGATAGGAGTGACTTACGGTTTTCAGTTTTAGTAAAGCTTCACCTATATCTTCAATGTTACCTTTTCCTTCCCTCACACGTTTTACTGCCTAATCTACAATCATTGCTTCTTCATCCACGCTTTTTTTATAAGACTGGTCCATCGAAAAATAATCTCTTCCTGCTTTTCTGTAAAATGGGCAGCTTGTACAAGCTCCTAACTCAGCGTGTTTACTAATGACTTTGAGACAGTCGGAATAATCACCTGCTGCAAACCGTGGTGAGTAACACCGGGCATTATTTTCCAACATAGTGTAAGCTTTTCCGATAGTATATTTTGCTTTGCTTTTGCTTATTTCATAAGTGACTTGAGAACTCGTTAACTTACGATACACTTGTGATAGCTTCGGCACTCAATGAAGTTGCTGAGATTTGAAAAGTAATGCGATGAGGTCGTCACGTTGTCATGACCGGCTAAAAGCATGGCTGTAACTGGGTTAGCCCCTTCCGCAATAAGGTTTATCATAGCGATGTGTCTGGTATCACCGATATGGATAAAATTGATTTCATTATCTTCTAGGCGTGCAGGTGGATTGATGTGATAAACCTGGTAGCCATAATCTTTTCTGATCACCTCGTTGAAGAAATACCTCAGTATCGTGTTGAGGTTGGTGTAAGTTAGGAACCTATTTTTGATGCCTGCCTTTCTTGCCCACCGTTTGTAATGGCTATCCGTTAGGAATAAAGTGTCTAGTTGAGTGGAAGTATGTGTTTTTGTCTTATCTAGGTAATAAGAAATCTCATTTGCCAACGTTGAAGGGATTTCATAGGTAGTCAGGTAATAATCCTCAGAGATTTTATGGGATACACCCTTATCAGAGCCTTTCAAATTATTCCTCCTCAATGTTAAAAAGTACTTCCCATCTTTCTCTGTTAAGCAATTTCTTTGAGTAAGGAGAAATTCCCTTGGTCTAAGTGGCACTACTGCTGTAATCTGCCACCAGAGATAAAGAGGATAGTAGAATAAGCGTTCTTCAATGGTTAGTTGCCTCGACCAATAGTCCGTCAAAATATCGTTAAAAACGAAGTAGGATTGAAACTGGGCAAGTTGCCTCTGTTGCTTAGGCTTGGTTTGATAGCTGACATTAAGCACGTTGTCCAGTTGTTCCAGTACTAGTCCTAATTCACTATCATCCGGTGAAGGTAAACTTGATAAGAAGTTTATGCAAAGTGTTGGTGAAGTTATCCTAATACTCTCAACATCTTCAACCACATCTTGCTTTACTTCCTTAATAACCCGTTTGATGTCACGTAAGAAGTGTTGTAAGGATTGTAAGACATGCTTATCCATTGAGAGAACGATGAAACTCTTTAAATAGTCAATAAACTCAGCGTGAGTTAACCCTAATAAGGGTTCGAAATAGCGTTTGTACTGAAAGCTATTCACATTGAATAGAAACCCAATATTTTGATATTCGTTTGTGGTTTGCCACTTGTATTCATCGAAATTGGTAGTTAAAATTATGCCTTTTGATACATAATCTTCGAACTGTTCCCTAGCTTGCTTGATGAAACCGTCATCGAATATCGTAACATCCGTTATGGAACGAAATAATTTAGCTTGATTACTCAACTTACTAACTCCCTTATGATTTCTTCGTAGTCATTTAGCACTTCTTCTCCATATTGGTCAGAAAGCGCTTGTAGCATATCTTCAAGACAGGGCTTGATTTGATGTTCCAAAATAGCTCTGATTTTTCCTTTCTCTAAGTCACTTTTCACCTTCGTATATTTTCGATTAAGCCTGTTAAACTCTCCTATGAGCAATAACAAGGTTGATTTTGTTTGCAACTCATAGTTACAGCCTACGCAGTGTTGTCGGTCATCATAGGGACATAGCTGTCCGAGTGCAGAGAGCAAACACATACTCTCAGCTTGTTTTGAGAATGCCTCTCCGTTACCAATACGATGACAGACGGTCAGAATCTGATTAGGCTGAAGTCCTTCTTCTACTACTGTCTGTAATGCTTTTTTTGAGCGACTATCTGCTCTTACACTCAATTCTAAAGTTTTCTCAATCTCTGCAGGTGTTAAATCTAGCTCTTTTATCATTTGAGTTTGTTGACTGGGACTCAGTTCTTTGTATTGTCCTCTCGTCACAATTGTCAGCAGCATTGATGGTACCATTGACAATACACCTCGCTCGAAGAGTTCTTTAGCCACCATTTCTGGCCGCAACTGCCCTAGTTGAGCGTCTTTCAGATAGACTGTAGTTGTTTGGGCAAACTCATCGTAGGATCCTTTGTGGCTCCTAGCCAACGACGCCAAGAAGTATCCCTTGATATTTAACTCCGACTTTTCCTCCAGCACATCATTGGCCAACATAGCAATGGTTTGCAGATAGGATTTGTTTGCAGACCTACTGCTAAAATCCCGTTCTAAGAACAGCTCACCAATTTCTTCACCCATATACTTAGAAATGCGCTCATAATCAGCTATTTTTCGGATTAAAGGTGCTTCTGTAGTAGATTTATCTAGCTGATAATGTGACTCAGCGATAGCTAAGAGTGTTCCAATGAGAACTTGACAACTCTCAGGAACGTGAAATTTTAACTGTCCTACATTTGCTGACCTCTTTGTTTTGTTGGGTGTGATATTGAGATAGGTTAACCTGGTTGTAATACTTAAAAGGGTTTTTCTAGCATCTACTGATCTCCATTTACCATTTTTAATAGTCTCTAAAACAACTTCTGGGGTGTCGGGTAGCTTAGGGTGTCCGAGTTGTTCTAAATCCGTTGTTCTAAGGGCACAAATAAAATGCAATGCCAAGTACAACCAGGTATCCGCGTAATCTTTAGAGACTGCTGCCTGATAATACATATCGTTTTTCTCGATGTAGTCGTCATTGAACAGATAGTACATCAGCTCCAAGTACTCATCTAATTTGTAAGCTCCATTCTTATCTTCAAGAGTGTAGCGTTGTGTCATCTCATAGGATTTACGATATTTCGTTATACCTTTCTCTAATAGCCACTTGATGAATTGTGTTAACTTCATACCATGCGTTTTGGTTAACACCTCAGTAGCATTCTCCATCAAATTTTCAACTTCAAAATCACTATAGAGAAAGAGATCTTTTGTTAGATGATAGGCTAAGAAATCCTGAAGGTAAAACTGACTTGCTTCGTCAATCTTACTTTCAATTATGAATTTCTGAAACGTATTGAATGTTTCGGGGAATCTGTAGTAGAAAATTTCCTTTAGTCGCTCTAATCCACTTTCTTCCGTAAGGAAATCAACAATACGCTCTTTTAAGGTGAGAGCGTCAATCTCACTTATGCTAAAATTATCATGGTTAATTTTAATATTAAACCAGTTGTTGTCCAGTAAAAACTGACTCACTTTGTATCTAATGTTTGGATTATTTTGATCTAACTCTAAGAGAATATTCTCCAAAAAGCCTTTTAATAATACCGCCATTATTCTTCCTCCTGACTGTATAAATTATTGGCCCGCCATTTCATGTAATCAAATACGCCATCATTGACCTGACCATATTGCTTAGCAATTTCTCCCTTGTTTTGTAGATAAACCCAAGCGCTCTCTGGAGACTTATCTCCCCTAGCTGACATAAGCTCGCTAATCTCATTCACGCCAGATAGTACAAGCTGCGTTGTATACCAGTGTCTAAAGATATGAGGGGATATATTATGCTCCTGCAACAGATGGCCAAAGAATACTACTTCTGCGTCATCAGACTTTAGGTAAAGAGGTATCATCTCCTCCCTGATTATCTTACGGAACCGTTGATAGTAGACATCATAGGTCAATGCTTTTCCTTGCTTGTTGAGACTAAGCGGCCCGTAGTCCTTTTCATACTTCTTCCCTTCCAAGTATGTCATGTAGTCGTTGTAGGTATCTAGAAATATTTCCAGAAAGATATAAGGAACAGATTGCAACCTCTCCTTTTTGATTTTTCCTGTGGGTTTGAGATCACTTCTAAGTGGTATTTCTTTTCTAAGATCAATCTCAATTTTAAAGACTTCATCATAGGATTGATGAAAGAGGATGCCAGGACCAAGCGGACTATCTTCTCGCCTGACATTACAAGCCTCCGATGGGCGTAGGCCAACAAATGCTCCTAGTGCTACTACCATAAGCAAATCTCGGTGATGATGCGCAATATGAGCAAACAGCATTTCAAATGCGACATTAGGCATGTCCCTGAATATCATCTGGTCAGTCAGGCTATCATCTACAAAGACTTCAAAAGTAGTCTCCTTCTTCTTGATCAGCCTACCTTTCTTGTTAGTGTAGGTCGTTGTTTCATATAGATCACTAGGGTGTAGAATAGCCTTCTTTTTTCTATCTTTTAGGTATTCGGTCAGAAAATCAAGGACAGTATTAAGACAGGTCCAAATAGTTGTCTTCTTGCGCTTTCTAGTGTCCCCGGGTAGTGTCCCTAAACCATAATTCATGAGAAAATCCTTAACCATATCAATCGTAAGACGGTCAAGAGAAGTAATTCTCATTTCCTCAAAGACATAGTTCAGAAACTTAACAACATAGGAAAACCTCTTGTTGCCATCATCAGATACTGACTTTACTTTGTTAGCAGATTTGACGTATCGATGAAAATTGGTAAATTGTAACGTACCGTCATCTTGCTTTAGAACTATGAATTGCTTGGTCACAATATTATTATCGCCAATTATTAACGAATGCTTGTAAACCACGAACTTCATAGCACCTCCTTTTTACTTTGATTGAATGTACTGACGTGGATTTTTACCTCTAAGAAACGAAAAAAACGACCAAATCAGTATCATCTCCCTTAAAAGGGAAAATCGATGAGTACTTTCATTGATCGTTTTATTATTTAAATTGATTCAATAACAAAAGTAACTTCATCTTAGTAATGAGAGCTTTTCACTAGCTCAGCAACATTGACAACCACAGTAGGTTCCCTCTAACGATGTAGAGAATACCTACCGTGGCTATCTATTTACGCTTTTTCTTTTACTTTTGTAAGTTACTTTTGTTATTTTTACTTTTTTTGCATTATATCATATTTTGATTGAATTGTCATCTTAGAACGTTACTAACATTAACTTGATTTGAAATTCTGAGAATTACTATTTTCAATTTCAGCAGAATTATGTTATACTTATTTGTAAAAATATATAGATGCATAGTTGCTATAAAAGGTGAGATTATTGAAATCAACTAAACAAATTGAAAAAGAATACAATGTGACACGTCAGACTTTACATAACTGGATTTCTGAAGGTCTTCTACCAGCTCCTAAAAAAGACTTTAGAAACTGGTATATTTGGACAGAAACTGATGAGCAAGGCATAAAAGAAATCATTGACATGAAGACGAAGTATAACAATCTTAAAAAAATTGACGAAACTCCTTTAAATATTGGCAATCGAAGATACTTAGGGTCAAAACAAAAAATGCTTGATTTTCTCGATAGAGTTGTTACTGAGAACACTGAAGGAGTAAAATCAGTTGCGGACATCTTCGGTGGAACTGGGATTGTTTCAGATATGTTCAGACGTAAAGGAGCGAAGGTTATTATAAATGACATCCTGCACTCCAACACAATTAGCTATAATACCTGGTTTGGAAATGATAAAATAGATTACTCTAAGGTTTGTGATTTGATTGCTGAACTCAACAATATTAACTCTTTTACTGATAACTATTTCTCTAAAAACTTTGGTGACAAATATTTTTCACTTGAAAATGCCAGAAAAATCGGAGCTATTCGTGAAAAAATTGAATCTTACGACATAAACAAAAGGGAAAAATCTTTTCTTTTGACCTCTCTTATTTATGCTATGGATAAAGTAGCAAATACGGTAGGGCACTATGACGCCTATCGTAAAAAGCTTGATTCATTCACACCGATTCATTTAAAAGTACCACAATACAACGAAAATAATAATAACCAGATCTACTGTGAAGACGCGAATGAACTGGTTAAAAAAATAAAAGCTGATTTGGTCTATATTGACACCCCTTATAATTCTCGGCAATATGGGGACGCTTATCATCTATTGGAGAATGTTATTGATTGGAAAAAACCAGAGGTAACTGGTGTAGCCTGTAAGATGGTGGATCGTGCACATATTAAGTCCAACTATTCAACTTCAAAAGCACCTGAAGCCTTTCAAGATTTAATTGAAAACATCAATGCAAAATACATTCTTGTCTCCTACAATAATATGGCTAAAAAAGGCAATGGTCGTTCCAATGCTAAGATTTCCAATGAAGAAATCATTGAAATTTTAAGTAAGAAAGGAAGTGTTAAGGTTTTCGAAACCCCATTCAAGGTGTTTACAACCGGTAAAACAAATATAGAAGACCATAAAGAATTACTCTATTTATGTGAAGTGTTTAATTCAAAACTTCAAAGTAAAAAAAACAAAGCGACTGAAATTAGTCAATCAGCAATAAATTACACAGGTGGAAAATTTAAACTCCTGCCCCAACTACTTCCACTCTTCCCTAAAAACATCAATAGATTTTTCGATGTATTTGCAGGAGGGGCAAATGTCACTATCAATGTTGAGGCTGAGCAGTATTTTTTAAACGATATTAACAAAGAGGTCGTTAAGCTCTATGATTATTTTTCCAAAAATGACTATGCCGAGATTATTAATGTGATAGAAAATCTAATTAAAGAGTATGGTCTATCAAATACCAAAAAATTGGGGTATGAATACTACAACGTCAATTCTTCACAGGGGCTAAAAGATGTTAACAAAGAAAGCTATATAAGGTTAAGAAATGACTTTAACCACGGTATTTTTGATAGCACAATCGAACCTCTTGTTTTCTATCTACTAATTGTTTATGGTTTTAATAATCAAATCCGTTTCAATCGTAAGAATCAATTTAATATGCCTCCTGGTAAACGAGATTTTAACCAAAAGATGGTTTTGAAATTAAAAAACTTCTTAACTCAGATACAGAATAGAGATATTATCTATAGTTCCACTGATTTTCGCTCAGTGCTTCAAAACAATAACTTTGAGAGAGATGATTTTATTTATTTGGATCCACCCTACCTTATTTCAACTGCTGCTTATAATGAGAATGGTGGATGGACAGAGAAAGATGAACTGGATTTACTAGCCTTACTTGATGAACTAGATAACCAAAATATCAAATTTGCACTTTCCAACGTTACTATTCATAAAGGAAAACGAAACGACATTCTGATAGATTGGTCTAGAAAATACAATGTACACACTTTGAATTACAACTATAACAACTCAAATTATCAGTCAAATGCAAAAGCGAAGGAAACGATCGAGATATTGATAACAAATTACTAATTAATAAAAGGCTAAGATAAAAAATATCTTAGCCTTTTATAATATTATCAAAATATAAATCGGTAATTCAAATGTCATGTATCCGTCAACATTACTTTTTGGTATAATATAACTATAGAAACGGAGTTACAAAATGAGCAATTATAATTACCGCAGTTTTATTTGGTCACTTGGTACTACAACTTTTAGACAAAGCACTTTACCACTAAAGTTAGAGATTGGTTGTCGCGCACTACAAAACGTAAGGCAGAAATATCCAACAGAGAAATGGAATACTTTATATTCAGAGTTCTTAAAGGAATTGAATTCTTTTGACATTATCAATTATGCAGGTTCTTTGCCAGATAAAGATGCACGAGCAATCACCTCTTTTTTAGAGCAGCTTGGTCTTTGCAATTCTGAAAGATACCTAACAAATGTGGGTGAAAAAGTTATTGAGTTATCTTCAAAGAAAGAAATTCAAAAAAACGAGTTCCTTCTTTCAGACTATGGGAACTTATATTTTTTACAACTTTTAAAAAAATCATATTCATTTACTAGCACTACCTCAATCAATCCTTTTATAGCTACAGTGGTAACAATAATCGAAAATGAATATCTAACGGATGAAGAATTCCAATTCTTCGTTATGACCACTACTGATAATAATAAGATTTTTGAGGCTTCACAAGCTATCAAAGATTATAGAGAATCCGATAATAAACAAAAATTCCTATTTGACTATATAATCAAATTATTGTTTTCTATGGACAATTACAAAGAGCTGTATAAAGATTTTGTTGTAAACAACTCTGTCAAAGATTGCGAAATTCGTAACTTAGGCATCAATATGAACGGTTCTCAGTACGAAATTTCTCAAGAAAAACTTTATCTCTTACTACGAGATTGTAATGAAGGTAAAGTAAGCCCGTCTCTAGATAATATTACTGATATTTTAAGCAGGATTTCTTCAGGCAAAAAGTCTTTCTGGAAAAAGCTTATGTTAGGTGAGAGCAATCAAAAAAACAAGAAAGCCATATTCCTCGAAGAACTTCTGAAGAAAATATCTTCAATGACAGGTCAAGAGTTTAGGCAATGGTTTTTGTACAATTGGCATTTCATAAAAACTAAAAGTACTTTAGATGATTATCTTGATTTGAATAAGAGGGTCTTATCAATGACGGAAATGTAAAACTTTCGTAAATTCACTATAGGCTCTACATCAGATTGTCAATAAGTAAATAATCACATAAATATAGCCCAAATTCTCAATGCCGATGAATTGGGCTATTCATTTTCTCCTGAATGTATTTATGAGAAGATAGACTTCTTTTAAAGACTCATTTAATGGTATTACAAACACCCTTAAACTAATATAAATTAATCACTTACTACTGCCTATAGTTACAATCTCTTGTATAAGTTAAAAATAGGGTAATCCAAATAATGCTCTTGTGTCTCTTTATCTAGCTTATTCCAAAATAAGGAAGCTTGAGGTTTTGATTTTAATAACACGGACGCACCAAAACAAATTTCATTTTTACCATAATTATTGATTAATATCTCACTAAGAATTTCCAGCTCAATATTACTCAATTCACGATTTCTTGACTTAATCTGAAAGTCATTTATGATAGATATCTCACTATTTTTAAAATAATTTAAGTTCCAGTCAGAAAGTCTCTGAGCCCAATCTAGTAACAATTCTCTTCTTGAAATGTCTTCTGCCATGTCGGCAGCAGCAACTATTTTGATTATTGTGTTGTCAGCTCCGTCATATTTCAAGTTATTATCAACTAGTCGTTGATAGGAGGCTATTACTGAATCAAAGTTACAATTATCTATCTTTAACCATTCATTCGGTTCAAAAACTTCAAAAATAGAAATATCTGAATAATCTTCATCTTCTCCTCTTCGACACCAAGGAGTTTCATTAAAGATGTCTATCATGGTTCCGTTCTTATCATCTTCAAATTCATATAATGTGATAATGTGGATATTTGCAATCTTAAGATGAAGTAATTTCGACTCATCATACTCTGGGGTAACTTTCTCTTTTAAAAATAGACCTGAATTAAGAACATTTAGGTTTCTTTGAGATTGATTATCAAATAAAGATAGATCAACCTCTTTTTTTATACCCATATTGATCATGAAGTTTGAAATCTGTAATAATTCTTTTATCTGATCGTCTAAATCACGAGAAGTAATATCTAATAAGGACTGTTCATCTAGCTCTATTTCATTATCATTGAGAGTGAAATATCCTGTTTTTCCTAATTCTTGAAGAGCTTGAGTACACTCTATTGCTTTTGATAGCATATTAGATCTTACAAAATTTAATTTGAATAGCTTTTTATTAACATCAACAAACATTTTAAAGGCTCCGCCAAAATGAAGTTGTACACTCCCATCAGGGAAATGATGCCTCTTTACATCTTTAAATATATGACTACCAACTCCAATAATTAAATCTGTTTCTTCGTAAGTTTCAACAACTCTTATTGTATTATCAAGAGGAATTTCAACACCAGTTTTTGGATCTTTAACATATACAAAGAGATCATGTTCCTCTTGATAATTAAAAATATCTCCTTTATCTTGACCATAAAAATAGAACGTTATATCTTTATCATCTGCAATATTTTCGATTGAGATTCCATCAGCGTCTATAAAACTATATTGCTTGCGACTATTGGAAATAAAATCAACTAACATCGGATACAGTTTTTCTTCATTTAATTTATGAATCTGTATCGAAACCGTTTTTGGGGTTGCAGACTTAGTTTTTAATTTACTTTTTTTAATCAGCTTCTTTATAGAAAGAGGAGGCAGTGACTTATAATATATATCTCTTAAATCACCGTTCTCATTCAACCAAACAACGAATAAGACTACTCCACCATTTTTTGAATATAGTTCTAAATCATTCATGGCTAATGAAAAATATTTAAGCATATTTTTCTTTTGTTTTGTAGCTTTAATTTGAACAGGTACTTTACCAAATATTTCGCTCTTCTTCTCGCTAGAAGTTCTAAGCACATGGACTTCTCCGTCCCACGATGGAGTTTTATCATTATTATCAAAATATGTCTGAAGCAACTTATGCTTATTGATAAATGTTGTTAGGTATTCAACACCCAATGTTTCAATCTGTCTATTGTTTGCCAAACACTCACCTCACTACATAACACTATTTACCATTTATTATACCACTAACAATATAAATAATACGGTATGTAGCCAATACTATTGCACTTAATATGCACTATATTATCTTCAAAAAATGTACAATTGGGCCTATTATCTCACCGCTATTTTCTACTTCATTTTGTACAATTGAATTTCCACCATAACTACAAAATCTATACCCAATACTGTACTTTATTAGTGTCTAAAATAATGTACAAAACAAAAATAAAGTACATTTTTTAGAGAATGTACTTTATGATTCTAATTCAGTATTAACAAGGGTTCAGACCTCATTGTCTCAATTGTTCATAAATTTTTAGTTTTGATAAAGACTCATTCAACAACAAAATTGGGACTAATATCTTCATTACTAGACTAACGAACGTCTTGAGGTTATGGCGCTCCTCTAAACACTATCTCTTTTACGGATACCTGCAAAAATAAAACCCTTCTTAGAAATAGCCATGTTTCCAAGAAGGGTTTTTAGTTATCTTACCAGATTTATTTTCTGATACTATTTTTAGTCGATAAAACGACGTTTCAAGGTTTAATTATAGATGTCTGTACGGAATTCATTTGTATCACGTAGATAAGCTGCAAAGATGTGGTTTTTAACTTTTTCGATATCACGTTTGTTGTTTGCCAAATCGCTTGCTAATGTGTCATCAATAAGTTTGCGGATATCCTCTACGCCATTAAGCGTATAAACCTTGTTATTCATTGTGAAGGTAATGGATTTGAGTTTATTTAGCTTGTTTTGACGTTCCGTTAACCACTGCTTCTTGAGCTGTTTGAGATCATCGGTTTGACCATTTGAAATTTCCTTAGCAATCATGCTATCTGTAACATTCGGGCCATCTTTGACCTTAAGTTTATTGGAAGCATAGTTTAGGAAGCCATCGGTATAGCCAGCATTCCCCCAAGTTTCCCAAGCCATACGTCTATACGGAAGATCGCTTGCGATACCTTTAGGGCCAGTACCTGTACCGAAAATCGGAGCACTTAAAGAGACAAACCAATAACCATTTTCACGCAATCCGTAACCATCTGCACTACCACGACCATAACGGTATGAAATAAGCTCATTATCGACAAAGTCACCGAGTGTCTTAATCCTTGATGGATCAGTGATTTCTGCACGAGTCATCTGAGCTAACCAACCTGGGTGAGAACTATCCATTTTATTGAAGAGCACTCCTACCTTGTTGTTTTTAAGTGCGTATTCCGCTTCTAAAATATCCAGTGAGTAGATAACATCAAAGGCACGGCGTAAGTAATCATTAGTATCTTGTTCATTTTGGAAACGGTCTGGAGAGGCATTATGTACCATAGTTTGTGATTTGACAGCGTTGTTTCGGTCGGCTGTCCAATCATAGGTCATATTAAGTCCAATAATACCATGACTTGATGAACCTGCGGTTTCTAAGAGACCGCGGGCATACATCTCAGCACCCGATGGCGTACGACGGCCATATTTACCAAGATAAACCTGACCATCTAAATTGTGAGTTGCTTCATGGGTATAGGTCGTATGGCCTGCTTGGTTTAGCGCTTGATAAGCAACAAAGTAGGTTGCATAACCAGTTGCGTAAGCTGCAGAGCCATTCATTGCCCAGCGAACGCCGATTGGTCCTACAAAGTCATTGACATACTCTGTAATGGTGTCTCCAGTCCATGGAGAATTTCCTTTAGCATCCCAAGTATGCAATGGCTCAATACGGAGAAGGCGGTCCTTAACATCAGCATTAGCTACACGATACCAGAAATCAAAGTAGGCACGGTGCCATTCACCAATTTTCTTAACAGTCTCTTCAAATTTAACAAATTCTTCCTCAGTTAACTCGGCACGTTTTTTGTAGGTATCAATACCACCAAACATAATACCGTGGGTACTTGTAATGGCATAAACACCACGATCAGCTGTTAAAAGCGGTAAAATATGCTTACGCTCATAATCACTAGCAGTAAGTCGTTGCCAGATGCTCACATCAAAATCAGGTCTTAAGAGAGACGGATTTTCACTGACAATAATTTCAGAAGTGTTTTTGAACCATTCTTGATCATCAGCATAATCCGTAAACTTCTCGCGGAAATCCGTGTAAAAGTCTAAAATAGTATTCTCATCACCAGTTTTAATATTATTTCGATACGTTGCCAAGTTGTTAGATAACTTAACGTTCTCATAGTTGCTACCTAGCGCAATCAAGAAATCAATAGCACTAATTGGTGACCCATTAAAATCTTGATGATAGGTCATCAAGTCACGGACATTCATCTTAGCAAAGTCGATATCATACCAACGCTGCATATAAGCTAAACCGAAAATCAGTTTTTCCTTATTGCTTGTGATTTTGTGAACCATCGCATCTTCAACAGCCTTCCCTAGCGTATTAACTGACGCATCTGCTGTTAGAAGGTTACGCAAATAATCGGTCAAGTTTGCCTTGATATGATCAATCGTTGGTTTTAGATACAACTCATCCATGCGCGTACGGTACCAATGGGTACGACCGTCTTCGATGTTAAGCTTCTCACTCTTGGCATGGTCTTGAATTTGTTTTTCAGTGGCTGTTTTTCCAAGCATTTCAGCTGTTGCTTGTGAATGATAGTCAATTTGCTGAATTGCTGGCGACACACGAGCAATGATACTATCATAGTTACCAACTAGCATTTCTGGTGTGTAAAGCGAACCTGCTAGATCATATTCTAGGACGCCAGAATTTTTAAAGGTTTCTTTGAAAGTTACATTTTGCGTAAGAACCGTATCATCTTCAAAGTGGATTAGAATACTGTCAATGTCAGTATTATCATCGACATGGGTTACCACCTTGCCAGTTTTCATTGGCGTTACTGAACGTATTGTTTTAGTCGCTAAATCACCAGTCAATCGGTTACCGTATTTAACGATGGTTTCTTTATTGAAGAAAGGTAACAACTTCTCAACATTCTTATAAGCAATGGCTTTTGTCGCAGAATAGTTTGGAAGGTCTGTATAATCCACCGTGTAACTTGTGTCATAAAGTTTCAAATTACCATCAGGATTAATAGCCACATTAATGCCAAATCCTGCTACTTTTTCCATCGCCTTCTCATCAACCTTGCTCCACAAATCCTTATCGGTTGCAGAAGCATTTGGTGTCACAAGAACAGTCTGGCGATTAACATTGGCCCAGCCATGATTTACATCACTATTAACATGGACACCATTTGTCACCTTAACATCTGTTACAGCGTTGCGCAAGAAACCATTTTGCCAAATCGAAGCGACAATACCTGAAGCACCTTTGGGAACGCCTGCGTTGTGGTTGATAACTGAACCAGTCGCAAAAACATTTTCAATTCCGGTTCCCTTAGTGGTATAAAGCGATCCAGCAACAGCACCAACGCGTTGATTATTATTCCAAGACGATGATTCGATTGTTGCATCGACATAGCCACGATTGATACCGCCATGTTCAATACGACCAACTAAACCACCAACAAAGTTAGCATTATTTTGATCAGTATTTGTTGAGATTACTGTTCCCTTAAAGAGAACATTTTCCATATGTGACTCTGTCGCTTTACCTACAATACCACCTACCATGGTTTTACCAGTGATATTGCCTGTAACGGCAACATTTTCAAGCCGAGCACCTGTGGTAAGTTCCCCTGCAAGGGCACCGACAAAGGACTGGTCTGAATTAATCTTAACGTTTTTAAGGTCAAGGTCAGAAATTTTTCCACTCGCCTTCGCAATCAGTGGCGCTGTCAGGTTATAGATAGCGAAGTTGCCACCCGTTAATATACCAGAGAATTCTTTGACGTAAGCGTCTTTAGCCTCAGGAGCGAACAAGTCACTTCCTAATGTAAAATGGCCGAGCGGATTAGCCTTAATAGCTGTCACCAAATCACCAAAATTGTAGTAAGTATTATTAGCGCTCACCTTAGACTTACGCACATAGAAAGTGTAGTCTTCTTTATAGCCTTGTCGGTCTTGAACCAATTCATCCATTTTGACGGTTACTTTGTAAGCCGCTTCACCATCTACGACTGCTTCTTCAATCGCATGAACTGGAATGTAAGCATCTCGCTTGTCTGTCGTATCAATCTGAATGTAGAACTTAGACATATCTGTTGGTTGACTGGTAAGCGAACTACGTTCAGCTGGTGTGTTGTCAACCATTTCAAACAACTTGGTTGAAACGATATTACGCATTTCAATTTTCTTGATTTCAAGTTCAAACGGAACGCGATCAGGGAGTGTTTTAGTCACCGAACCTGCACCGATATCGTATGTGTATGACGTTTCAATTTCATACGGCGTGTCATAGTCTAAACCATCCGTCACATTGACAGCTTGATCAGTAATCGTCACAGTCTTAACAGCTTGACCGGTTTGCTTATTATAAATGGTAAAAGTTGTTGCAGTTAACGCCTTATCAGGATCGTTAATCGTGTGCGTTACTGAAATGTCTTTATTGAGATCGTCTTCTGACAGTGTTTTAAATGTTACAGTCGGCTCATCTTTTGCCACTTTCTTACCAACACGTTTGACTTGTGTAACAGGCTCTTTTAATCGCTTGCTCTCTGTAGAAATAACAGTATCAGTTTTAACACCTTTAATCGTTTCATAGACAACAGTGGTTTCAAGTTCACCATCCACACCTGGTGTATCAATAACACTTTGACCCACAGGTAGAGCTGAATCCTCAACAATGGTTTCCGTAAATGGAATAGAAGTTACATTGATTTCTGCAATACGACTTTTAATTTCTTTGCTACCTCTAACAATCGTGTGAGGTTTAGCAGGTGTTTCTGATTCAACAGTCGTTGTCACTTCACCTGTTTTTTCATTAGTCGTAATCACTTCTACTCGCTCGCCGTTAACACCTGGCGTTTCTACAACTTCATCAGTGTAAGCCTCTGGATTTATGGTTTCCTCGGTCTCAAAAGGTAAAACCTTAGTTTCTTTTCTAATAACAGTTACAGGTCTAGTTCCGACAATAGTCGTCTCAGGGGTACCAGGCCTTGTGACGTCTGTCGCTTCGCCATCAATTTCAATGTGGAAAGTTACCGATGGCGTCCCAGGTAGCGTGGCATCATCGCCAACAAAAACGGTACTGTCTTCAACGCGTTTGCTTTCAATAGGGTGAGTCGTCTCTGTAATTTTAGCTTCTGGAAGATCGACCGTTGGGTAATCAGATGGGATTTCACTAATTTCAGTGTCTTCGGTAATTTCTTGAAGCTCTGCTTCTGGTAGTTCTACTGTTGGATAGTCAATTGGGACCTCAGTAATTTCTGGAACTTCGGCTTGTGGTAGCTCTACAGTCGGATAATCACTTGGAACTTCCGTAATTTCTGCTTCTGGTAATTCTACTGTCGGATATTCCGTTGGAACTTCAGTGATTTCTGGAAGCTCTGCCTCTGGCAATTCTACCGTTGGGTAATCACTTGGAATTTCGGTAATCTCAGAAACTTCAGCTTTAGGAGTTTCTACTGTCGGTAGGGATGCATCAGGTGCAACACTACCATCTACAAAGGAATCATCAGAAGCATTCGTTTCAAATAAATCATCCTCAATATCATTTTCGATATAACCAACAAAGGTATAATTAGGAATAGAAGTCCTCATGTCTGGAAGTTTGTCTCCAATTTGAACAATATGACGTTCAGATCCTAAAGAATTAGTTGCACTAACGGAGCTAACAAACATAGGTCCCATAGCAGTTAGAATCACAATTGATGCGATACGTTTTTTACGTAAACGAATAAGAATTAATCCTAGGCCAATCCCTAAAGCTGGTGCTAAGAGCGAGGTTGCATCCCCTGTCTTAGGCAATTCATTAGGCTTAAACACCATAATGTATTCATCATTGTGGTTAACCTCATCGCTTGATAAATGCGTCTTAATTCGTGAACGCTCTTCCAAGGTCAATTCTGATTCAGTCACATACTTATAAGTAATCGACTTTGTATTCATTTGTGCATGAACCGATTGTGCCCCCATTATCGACGCTAACAATCCAGCTCCCAACAGTACTTTCTTCACATTAAATTCCTCTTATAATTATTATATAAATTATACATTCACTGTATCATAATATCGTATATCTGTAAACAAAACTAAACCGAAACTTACATTTAATTCGTAGATTTCTATGTTGCTACATTAAATGATTTTTTATCCATTGCATTGCCCTATAATTAAATCGTCCGTCCCACTCTATCTATAGAAACTTTGCAGTAAGTAATTAAAATTTTGTTTAGTGTTCATAAATATATGTTTTACATAATTTTATTTACGTAAACATTTTCTTCCTTTACAATACCCCTATTTTTCTATACAATAGTTACTGTGAAAAAATCAAGAATAACTTTATTAGAGTACTTTAAACCTTTTGACTACCTTTTTATTAGCTTAGCGATTATCTTATCCTTTCTTCCTCTTGGTGTGACTTGGTATCGCACTGCTCATCAGGAGTCTCAACCCCATTTAATAGCGATTGTTAAGATTCAGGGTGAGATTGTTGATGAATTTCCTTTATCTGAGGGTGGTGAGCATTTTGAAAAGACCTACTATCCTGCTGAGGGGCAATATAATATTGTAGAGGTTGATGGCTCACGTATCCGTGTCAGAGAAGATAATAGTCCTGACCAGATCGCTGTTAACACGGGTTGGATACAGAGAGCCGGGCAATTCTCTATCTGCCTTCCCCACCAGTTGATTATTGAAATTGTTGCTCCTGAAGATTCTGAGTCTGACGAAGAAGAATTAATTTTACCCTTATAGAGCCACTTAAAAAAGCTGAGAACGTCTCAGCTTTTTTATATTATTGTTGCGATAACTAAACTTATCAGATATAGTCCAGAAAAGAGAACAAAACTCTTGATGGCATTGATAAAGGTCAATCGTTTCACTTGTTCTTTTCGAAAAGCTTTCAAAAACGTCACATTGATGATGACTAATACTAGCCCTAACCACGTCCATTTAGGCAAAAGCCCTGCTAGGGGATAAATTACCCATAACATCCATGGCATGAGATTTAACACCGTATATAAGGTGACGCCTCTGGCTTTTCCAATGTAATGAACCAAAGTATAACGACCATTTTTGATATCTTGTTCATAGTCACAGAGGTTATTTGCCAACATGATATTAGCAATCAAGCAAATCAGTGGCAGGCTTAGAACTGCTATTTGGATGATTTCAAGCCAAGCCAGGTTAATCTGATAGGCACTTGCAGTTAGTAGGCTTGATACCAATAAATCCGGCTTTTGAATAAAGATGGCAAGGAAAAAAATGCCAAATCCCATGGTAACACCTGAAAATAACTCGCCAAGTGGTAAACGTGATAAAGGCATAGGACCAAAGGTATAGAAAATACCGATTAAAAAGCACAGGATACCGATTGGCAATAAGATGATGTCTGTTCGCCATACTAATATCAGCGATATCAGCACTGAAAATCCTAAGAGAGCAAAAATAATGTGTACCATTTGCTGAAAATTAAGCTTATTGGCGCCAATCACATTTTCCTGCTCTTTATAATCGGTATCAAGAGCTTTTTTATAATCCATCGTATTATTAATGGCCGTTGTACACATATCAAAAGTGATAGCAGCTAAGATAAAGAGAAGGGTATTCACCAGATTAAAGGTCTTATAATGATAGACTGCCCAAAAAATTCCTATGAACATCGGAAAAACACTGGCAACCTTTGTTCGTAATTCAACAAATTCTAAAAAGATTGGTAGTGTTAAAGCATTGTGTTTAGTCGACAATGTGGTAATCCTCGTTTCTTAATTCAAATCTATCTTTGAGGCCTTCACTGAGATGAATGCCACCATCTTTATCAATGAAAACAGCTTCTACTCCTTCAGTCTCATTGACCAATTTAAGCCCTTCATCAATTCCTAGTAAAAAGAGACTCGTTGAAAATTCATCACCTTGAATAGATGTTTTGGTGTAAACAGTAACGCCAGAAATGTTATTTTCAACTGGATAACCTGTCTTTGGATCCAAGATATGGTGATAAATCTCACCATCAGGTCCTTTTAGATAACGCTCATAAATACCAGAGGTCACAACAGAGCTATCAATCACCTTAACGGAACCAACCGTTTCTCCACGAACAGCATCAGGATTCTGAACGCCAACAGTCCAACCATCCTTAGATTTTGGAGACGTTCCCATCACTAGAACATTACCACCTAAATTAATGATAGCCGTTGTAATGCCGTGCTTTTCAAATACTTTTTTTACCCCATCAGCAATATAACCTTTTGAAATGGCACCAAGCTCCAAAGTCATCCCATCTTCAATAAAAACAGTCTGATTTTTGTCATCTAATTTAATACGACGATAATCGATATTGTTAAGAGCGCTTGTAATCTCCTGAGGTTCTGGAATTCTAGCGTCGGTATCGCCAATCTTCCAGAGGTTGCTGACAGCACCAATAGAAACATCAAATTTGCCCTGACTACGTTCTGACATGGTAAGCGCAGCCTCTATGATATCAAACGTTTCTTTTTGAACTTTAACTGCCTCTTTACCTGCTGCGTGGTTAATTTTATAAACATCAGAACCTTCAAGATTGGTAGACAAAAGTGCTTCCATGTCTTTGATATAGTCCAAAGCATCTTCCATTGCTTTTTCTTGATGTTCATGGTAAATGCTGAGCTGAACCACCGTGTGAAGCAAAGACTCCGTTCGTGTTTCAGGCTTATCAGTAATTTTTAGCCCCGCTTTTTCCTTAGAAGAACAAGCCGATAAATAAAAGAGACTGAGAAAAACCACAACAATGAGTTTTAAAACCTTATTTTTCATGTATTTTCCTTTAATGCAAAAAGTACCTCATTGGCAAGAGGTACTTGATAAAATGTATCCGTATCGACTTATTTCAATACGATTGTTTCAGTGTTACCTTCTGCTGCTGCTTCTAAAAGAGCTGCTGCGGTAGCTTTGAAGTTTTCAGTTGTGTGTGTTGCACCTGTTACAACTTCAACGTCTGCTGATTGAGCTTTAAGGAATTCTTCATCTAATTTGTCTGTTGCATCTTTTGAAGAAACACCAGATTTAGCTTCCATGTTTTTGTTGTACTCAGCATCTTCTGATTTCAAAGCACCTTCTTTGTTTTCATAATCAAAAGTAGACTCAGTTACTTTACCACCTGAAACAGTGATTGTGTGTACAGCTTTCCAACCACGATCGTCAAATCCAGTCTCAGCTTTGTAAGTACCGTCTTTAAGCTCTGCTTTTTTCTCAACTTTAGCGGCTTCTGTAGTTGTCTCTTTAGCTGTTTCTTTAGTTGAAGAACTGCCACAAGCAGTTAATGTTAGTACTGATGCAAATAGCAATGATGCTAGAACGATTTTCTTTTTCATTTCTTGAAAAAATTCCTTCCTTAATTTATAGGTTAATTTTAGCACAAAACGTAAACACTGTCTATATAAAACCTGACCTTCCACAAACTATTTTAATTGTTCAAACAATTCCTTTAAAATTGTCGATTCATTAATTGTGCCAGGAAAAGTTTCATCTGATTAGTATCAGATATTTTTAATTTTTCTAAGTTAATAAATGCTTTATTGAGGAATTTATCAATTAACTCCTCTGTCTTTTTAAAAGCTCCAGACTCCTCAATCAGATGATAAATAGCCATTAGCTGATCATCATTCAAATCTTTAATATCAATCGTTTCCAGATAATCTTTAAAGTCATTAGAGAGGGATTTCGCAAAAAGGTAAGGCGCGGTGTAAATGCCATTTTGGATATCTTGCATATGTGGTTTTCCTGATTTTTCTTGAGACAGACGATAATCAATTAAATCATCAGAGATTTGAAAAGCCATCCCAACCTGCTGACCAAGATTAAATGCAATGCGCCCCATTTTTTTACTTGCCTTCGGACGCCAAGCTCCTATTTGACAAGCTATGGCAAACAGAAAGGCTGTCTTACCCTTGATTTGCTTAAGGTAATCTTTCATGGTCATTTCTGGGCGAAATTGATTCATCAGCTGAGCTAACTCACCTGCTAATAGACGTTCAAGAAGATTGAGATTGGTTATTGTGGCATCTTCCTTTGTGATGTCTAACAACTCAATGCCTTTAAGCGCTAAGCGATTGGCATACGCAAGAAGATAATCACCTGCATAAATGGCAATACGATTAGAATAGGTTTTATGAATTGCGGTGATTCCACGGCGATTGTCAGCCTCATCAATCACATCATCATGAATAAGTGTCGCTAAATGCAGCAATTCAATATAAGCCGCAAGATACAATTTTCCTTCTGGGATGTTCCCTTGTTCATCAGCAGAGAAAAGCAAGCAAAGTCCGGCTCTGACATACTTACCTGGCGCATTAATATAATCCAGAATTTTGACTTTCACACTGGGATGAATAACAGTCATTTCAGAAATCATAATTTCTTTGACACGGTAAAGATTTTTTTGAATATGGGGATAAGCATCCCAAATGTGATGTACCACTAGAACTCCTTATCTCAAGAAAATAGAGTTACCTCTACATAGTGAGAAGTAACTCTATACATTATAACACGAATATTTTTAATTGTGTAGTTTCCTAGGATTTTTTACGATAGATATGTCTTGGAGTGCCGTAAATCCATTTATCCAAGAACTGACCTAACCATGGCATAATCCAATAGTCCAAACCAAAGCTACGTCCTGCACCACCCATAAGAGCGATAGCAACTGGGATGAACCAGATGTTTACCCAGTAGAACATTCCAGACAAACTAAACATAACAACAAACGATGCTGTGACCGCGCTAACAAGCCAAACAAAGGCACCTGCAATGAGGGCAAGACCGATTGCAATTTCAACAACTGTCATGAATTTTTGCATAAAGAGCGCAACGTCTTGGTTAGGAATCATAAATTTCATGATGGCCGCAAACCAATCTGGCATCTCTTTCAAAACTTGCATTGGCTCTTCACCATAAGCGTAGCTCAAGCTGAAGATTTGATGAGCAGCTTCTGTAGTTGCTTCTGCAGCGCCTGATGCTGCAGAAACTGTTTCGGTTGCTGCTTCAGAAGCACCTGACGTTGCCTCTGCGACTTCTTGCAACCATGGGAATGGGAAGACAACCTTGTCACCAAACCATGAATTTGTTCCAAAAAGACCAAATGCTTTCTTCACACCTTCAAACAACCAAACTGATCCATAGAAAACACGAAGTGGAACCAACCACATACGATTTCCCTTGCTTGAGGTATGGCTACCAAACATGTTACGACCATCTTTGATGTCAAAGAATTCGTGACGAAGATAAGCAAAAATGTTATAGAATGAACTAATTGTGAAGAAGTAAAGCAAGTTTGTAAAGTGCTTCATAGCACTTGCGATAAATCCAGAAACGTGGTATTTGTCATAAACGTAAGCAACTGTGTATTTAGCACCAATTGAAACCATGAAACCGTCATACTTACCTTTGTAGGCATGTTTTTCACTACTGGTAATAGCTGCCGCAATGTTTTTGGCTGCTGTATGACCGGTTTGTTCAGCTGCTTGAACAATTTGTGGTGTTGGACGACCTTCTGATTCTTCAAAGTAAACCAAGTCACCAGCTACGTAGACATTTTCTTTGCCTTTAGCTTCCATGAATTCGTTAGCAACCAAGCGACCTGCACGCGCTTTTTCAATATCAAAGTTTGCAGCATCCGTAGTAGCTTGTACACCAGCTGTCCAAATTGAAGTATAGGTTGGAATGGTCCGACCTGATGACAAATGCAAAGCATCCTCTGTAACACTTGTCACGCCATCATTAAGGACAAGTTCAACACCATTTTTCTCAAGATATTTAGTTGCTTTAACTTGCTCTTTATCCGTCACCATGTTAAGGATTTTAGGCATTGCTTCAACAACTTTAAGTGAGAATTCTTTTGGATCAAGTTTGAATTGTTTAGCCAAGATTGGAACCCAATCAATAAGTTCTCCGACCATTTCAATACCAGTAAATCCAGCACCAATGACTGTAAAGGTCAAAAGAGCACGGCGTTTGGCTTCATCATGTTCACGCATCGCTCGGTAGCAAGCATCAACAATATGATCATGAAGTTGTTCAGCTGCTTCAATAGACCAAAGAGTAAAGCCATGTTCTTTAACACCTTGAATACCAAAGTCATTTGCCTCACCACCCATAGCGAGCAAGAGGTAATCAAATGGCAAGTTTTGGTGCTCTGCTACAACAACTTTCTTGTCATAATCAATGCTAACAACCTTGTCTGTTACCAAGTCAACCTTAGGATATTTTTTGAAAATACGTTGAAGGTCGTATTTAATAGCCTCAGGCTCTACACGACCAGCTGCCACTTCATGCAGTTCAGTCATGTAAGTATGGAATGAATTTTTATCGATAAGAGTGATGGTCACCTCATCGTTTTTCTTAAATGTTTTCGCCAATGAACGAGCCGCTGTAACACCAGCATAACCAGCTCCGACGATAACGATATTTTTCGTCATTTTGACCTCTCCTTTAAGATAGTTACAAATAGATTTAAATTATTCATAATCGTTAATATTCTAACAAAATAAGCTCTTTTTTTCAATCTCATTTGGAAATTTTTCACTAATTTGTGATAAAATAATGGTATGTTTTCACATCGTAAACTCGTTTTCATTACTATGTTAGCTGCACAAGCTGTCATTATTTCATTTTTTGAACGTTTTTTACCAACTCCTTTTACATTTGCTCCAGGAGCAAAATTAGGACTTGGAAATCTTGTTAGCATCATTGCTATTTTCACCCTCCCACCTAAAGATAGCTTAAAAGTCGTCCTACTTAGATTAGGCATTTCTACCTTTTTAGCAGGTTCTTTTTCTACCTTTCTTTATGGTTTTGCGGGAACATGGCTGAGCTACGGTATTATGTTAGTTTTAAAACAATTAGGACCAAAGCGTGTCAGTGTTATCGGAATCTCTGTCATGGGCGGAGTTATGCATAATGTTGGACAACTCGTTGTTTTTGCCCTCATCGGACAATCATGGCTCGTTTTAAATTACCTCCCTATACTGTCATTCAGTGGCATCTTATCTGGATTTTTAGTGGGGCTAACAGGCAATTATCTGCTAACAAAATTAAAACCCTTGCAAGAATTTCAACGCACCCTGCCTGACGGCTGGACCATTTAAAGCATTACTTTCTAAACAGAACAAACAAAAGGTCTGAGAGGTAATTCTCGGACCTTTTGTGTCTTTAGGAGAGGTAATAAGATAACTGTTATAAAAATTACTCAGTTTCAGTAACTGTCTCTACTGGGATTGTTTCCAAAGTTTCAGTCACTTCAACCTTGTCAGTCATAGGTTCTGCAATTGTTGCCACTTCAAATTTGTCGTTTAACGTCAAACCTAGAAGCTCTGCAACTGCTGTCATTTTAACTTTCATTTCAGCAACTAAGCTAGCAAGTGTGTCGTCACAAACTAACTCACCTAATTTTTCATCAATTTGTGAATCCAATGTCATCATTTCTTGATGAAGAGGTTCAACTGTTTTGAAAAGCTCATTGTCACGCTCCAAGGTTTTAACCGTATTCATCAATGTACGATAATTTGCTTGAATATCGTAAGCAGCTTTTTTATTTTCAACTTGTGCTTTTAACCCTTTGGCAAGCTCTGACAACTTAGTTGCGACAGCATCAATACCCGCTTGACCTAACTCTTCTGCTTCCAAGCCTTTTTTAGCTTCTTCGACATCTTTATCAAATGCTTTAATGGTAGCTTCTGAAAGTTCTGTAGTTGCTGCCTTTTTAGATTCATTCACTTCTTTCAATGCTGAAAGATATTGTTCGCCATTAACTTTCCAACCAAGAATTTGGAATTCAGAGAGGTATGGAGTATCTTCGCCTTTTGTAGATTTAATGATAAGTTTACAGAATCGAGCGACTCCCCCTCCACGAATCTGTTGTTCTTCAATCAGTTTTCCATCTGTTATTTCAGCAATCTGTACCCAGTCTTCTGGTTTCAATTGAGATACATTTGTCACTAGAGGATTTTTTGGAATCCAGATAGTTGCTGAGGTAATCACACTGTTTGGACGTTTTAAGCCACCAACTTCTTCTGCATTTATCAGTCTGAGATAATTAATGTGCGATAAACTACCCAAATCCAACGTAAATTCACTATCTTGACGATAAGAAATATAATGTGTTGACTTATTGTTGTCTATGGCTCTCTTAATAACTTCCTTCATATCCCAATAGGTATTGACTGGTTGCGCATTTAAAGAGAGATTTTCTAAAATCTGTTTTCCTTCTCCAACAGTAACGGTCATCGCATGAACTTCTTTACCATGTTTATCATAAACATGGACAATATAAGACTCATTTTCAGTTGTCTCAAGTACGTGATTGTTAGCTTCTTTCAAAGTAGAAGTAAAGCTTGTTATAGTGTGCTTGCTATAATCCGCCTTAAATTTATCATACGTCCAATTAGGATCAACAAATGTGCGATCATCAACTGTTTTAGTTTTGTAAACTTCAAACTCATCAGAGTTTCCAATAAAGAAATTAGCTCTTGTCACACTACCGAATATTGCGTCCTCAAAAATATTATAAGGCGTACCGTCAGCTGGAACTGTTACTTCTGCTGTTTCATAAATCTCTGGAAGATAACCACTTGGTTTTTGCCCTTCAAAAACGATATCGCTGTTGCTTGCTGATGGGTTGTTCTTTTTAACTACAGCTATCAAGTGTTCTAAACGTTCTTTATCACCTTCAAAATCAAACTTGTTGTTAGACAAGTCAAAGTTCTTCAGACTTGTCATAGATACCACATCAAAATCAGCTAGAGATTGTAATTGAGAATTAGGAAGGTGCAAGTTTTCCAAAGCAGACATACCTGTTAATTTGATGTCACCTGTTTTACGTAAACTTTCTGGCAAATCAGTTTCTTTAAGCTCTTTTAGTTCTGTCAAATTAGCCATCTCTAATGAAGACAATTTAGTAAGCTTATTCAAACCTGTCAAATCTTTAATTGGAAGATTTTCCAATTTCAAGCCTTTTTCATAAAGTGCTAAATCACCACGATAAGGACTTACTTGCTCTTTAACCGCTTGTAAAAGTGCTGGATCTGGGAAGTCAGTGGCATCAATGAGTTTATAATTCTCATTTTTCAACATTTCTTTTTTCAGCTTTTTAGAAACAGTATAGTCTGTTTTGACGATTTCATCAGAAGGGTCTTTTACCCCTTCCGTTTTTGGAGCATGGGCTACCCCATCCCGATCAATCGCATAAGCAAACATACCTCCTTTGAGACCACCCGTTGGTTGCCATTTTGTATATGATTCTGCTCGAGTTCCAGAAATATCTTTACCAATTTCTAGATTAGAGGCGTCATAGTCCTTGATGTCATTCCAGAAGTTACTTTTAGTATCTGCATTTTCCTCATAAAACGTAAATCCAATCATAAATTGGCGAGGAGTCAGATAGTTACTGTATCCTTTCCAATCTTCATTGATTTTACGGTGCATATCTGACGTTGGTCCCTGTGCACCATAATACTGACGAAGTACAAAATCTAAAGATTCAGCATTTTCTTTTAAAATAGTATGGTGTTCCACTCCAAGTGTAGTATCAAGAATTAACATTTTATTGGTATCTTTACCAGTCTTACCAATTAATCTCGCAATCTCCTTAAATACCTTGTTGGCACGAACAATTTCAGCCTTTTGCACATCTGTAGCATCAGTCCTTACATTATAATCATGAAGCTCAACGTCAATATCAAGTCCATCTACACCACGATCATAAACATATTTTTGAACAATTTCAGCTGCAAGAGCTTTATTGCTAATCTCGTCATCATTTGGATATTTATCTTTTGAAAGACCGTATTTACCACTTAACTCCTTCACACCAATTGTCTGAACAACAGCAGTACCTTGTTTATGCATTTTTGGAATATATTCTGTTTTTAATGTTTCCCAAAACGGACTCTTTTCATAAACATAGTTATCAAAAACAAATAAGATATCAACCTCTTCTGGGACTTCTGCAATTGAATTAGGACGATTAAATGACGTGTTTAACTGTTCTTCATGGTACCCTTGTGAATCGGTGGCTGCATCCTTATTCTTTGTCGCAGCGCTATCATGCCATGTACGGAAGTATCCACCATAAAGCGGTCCTCTGATACCTGAACGAATTTCGTTGACGATTCCAACACTATCAGTTGCACGATTGGTGTTTTCTTGTGCCTGAACCACCATTGGTTGGAAACCATGAAGTCTAAAACTTTCATTTGCCTGTAATGTTGCACTTGCTAAGACTGCTGCACAGACTAAACCTACTGCACATTTTGTAAATTGACGTTTATCCATTTTTTCCTCCTTTGGATAATTAAAAAAATTAAAAACCATTTTTGTAAGCGCATTCTTTTTTGATTCATCTATAGTATGCTCCTTAGAGGATAAAAAAGAAACCTACAAACTATAGGTTTCATACAACAAATTTAAGTTTTATGTTGATAATACTTATCATTCCCTAAAAACAAAGAGGTACGTCCAATAATTTTCGTCACCAATCAATCTACTATAATTGACATTATGCTATTTTGGAAAAATGATTCTCAAAAAAAGAGCGGTAGAAATCGTTTTTTAAACTACCGATTTCTAACTCGCTCTCTATAATTCTGTACGATTTTCAATAGCTCGAAGAAGGGTTACTTCGTCCGCATATTCAATATCTGAACCAACTGCCAGACCTCTTGCTAAACGGGTAACCTTGATACCTGCTGGTTTTAAAACTCGTGAAATATACATTGACGTCGCTTCACCATCTGCGGTAGCACTAGTTGCAATAATAACCTCTGTCACATCGCCATTCATCAATCGTGTGATAAGGCTTTTCAGATTAATATCATCAGGACTAACGCCATTCATTGGAGAAATCAAGCCGTGCAGCACATGGTATTTCCCACGATACTCTTGAATTTTTTCCATAGCAGAGACATCTTTGGATTCCTCTACCACAAGAAGAAGTGACGGATCTCGTGTCTCATCTTGGCAAATGCCGCAAGGATCATCGTCTGTTAAATTACCACAGACACTACAATAAGTTAAATCACGCTTGGCGGACAATAAATTTTTGGCAAATTCATTGACATCCTCGTCGCTCATACCGATTGTATAAAAGGCGAGCCTTGTTGCAGTTTTAATGCCGACGCCAGGTAACTTTGAAAAACTATCAATTAACTTTGCGATTGGAGTTGGATAAAGCACTGAAATCCTCCCTTAATTCATTGGATGTAAACTGTTATATAGATTAATGATGTCACGTGTCATTAAGTGACTTGCCTTACTGCTAAAGTTCGTTTCGTGTGGTAAGACAACTGCTACTGCAATTTGTGGTTTTTCACTTGGTGCATAGGCTATAACATTCATATTTGTTGTGTAGATAGACTCACCTGAGTTGTTAGTCACATAAGATTCTGCCGTACCTGTCTTAGCAGAAATCGGAACTGCCGCACCCACACCAATGGCTTTACCTGTGGCATATCCTGATGGGCTATTCACCACATCATAAAACCCTTGTTGGATAATTCCCATCTCCTCAGCAGAGACCTTGACAGTATTCAAAGTATTTGCACCTTTTTCTTCCAACATATTACCAAGATTACCAGATTTATCAGTATCATACACGCCTTGGACCAAGTGCGGAGCAATACGATTGCCACCGTTAGCAACTGTCGCAGCGTATTGTGCTAATTGCATCGTGGTGTAGTTATCAAACTGCCCAAAAGATTCTGTCAATAGCGATGCCGAGTCAAACTTTTCTGGAATATATCCCGTTGATTCTCCTGAAACATCCAAACCTGTAGCGACTCCCAAACCAAAATCAGCATAGGTCGAACGTAATTTAGCCATGGCCGTATCTAATCCATTTGTTGCTAAAAACATTCCTGGGCTATACTCCTGTCCCATTAATTTCATGGCGATTTGTACCATGTAGGTATTGGATGAATATTCCAAGGCTTGAGTAGCTGTAATAGGTAGGCTCCCTAGAGTAAACCAAGATTTAATAGGGCTAGATCCCGCAAACTGAATAGCTTGATCATACAAGACTTGATTGCCACCAATCACACCATTTTCATATCCCGATGCAATTGTTGCCCCCTTCACAACAGATCCAGGTGTAAAGACTAAGGTCATTGTTCCAAGAGCGTTTTTAACAACCTCACCTGTAGTCGTGTCATGGGAAAGACCTGCCATCGCCAGTACAGCTCCAGTATTAGGGTTAAGTGCGACAGCATAGGCACCTTCAGAAAGTTCTACATTACCCTCTGCCTTCTCAGCCATAAAATATTGATTGAGAATGTTTTCAACCCCTTCTTGGAAGTTTAAATCAATAGTTAATTTAATATTTTTGCCTTTACTGCCTTCTTGCGTAATCTGATTAGCAATAACCTTGCCCTTTTTATCAACTGTAATCTGACGAACCTGAGACGTCCCTTTCAAAACATCTTCGTACGACTTCTCTAGGTAACTGGTCCCCACACGATCATTAAGTGAATAACCTTTTGCAAGGTATTCGTTAGCTTCCTCGGCTGGAAGCCCTGCTTTTTCACTCGAGACCTTTCCTATAATCGGTGATAAGGACTTGGCAATATTTTGTCGTTCCCAATCTGACCGAACTGAAATCCCTGGCAAGTCTTTATTTGCCGAAATAAGCGCTATCTGTTCTGCAGTCAAATCTACGGTTTTCAACGACGTTGTTCCAAAGGTTGGCGTCGCATTCATTTGGCTAAAAATATAGGCCACCTTTAATTCCTCGTCTGAAAAATTAATCTGCTCCTCTGTTACTGCTTCAATAGCATTCGCATAAATATCACTCTCTGCCAACTGATTGCCAAACTTATCATATTTCTTACTATCATCAAGAGAGGCAACAACTGCCTGATAATTTGAAGAATCTGCCAAATAATAATCCTTTTTCTCACGAGTTGTGACATTCGTTTCAGTGTAAGACACAAGAGCTGATAAATCCCATGCGATTTTCTTCATTTCCTCAGCTGTCGCAAAATTGCTCCGAGTAAAGGAAACGACTTCTTTAATGTCATTATCAACCAGTAAGGTTCCTTGCGCATCGTAAATTTTTCCCCTAGGACTTGAATTTTTCACCGTGTAACTTGTCGTTGCTGTTAATTTTTTAGTGTAAAACTCTTTATCAAGTAACTGCATTTGTGCCAACCGTAATAACAGTACAACAAAGAGTGCAACAATAATGGCAAAAATCAAATTGATACGGCTAGACATTTGACTTCCTAGCCGTTTTTGCTGCTGTAATTTCTTTCTCTTCCTACTTGCCATTTGACCCTCTCATTGAAAAACTTTGCAATCTATTTTATCACAATTACACTAAAAAAACTTGCTAAAATGATAGCAAGTTTCATCTTTTTTTCTAATCTTTTTTTCCATAGACCAAGAAGTAAAATAGGGAAACAAAAACAGCACCACCTACAATATTTCCAGCATAAACAAAGACAAAATTCTTCAAGAAATCAAACCAAGTAGCGCCACCTTCAAAGATAGCTGCTGGGATAATAAAGGCATTCGCCACGCTATGCTGGAAGCCAATCGCAACAAAGGTCATCACAGGGAACCATGTGCCAAGAATTTTGCCAGCTGCATCCTTAGCACCATAGCAGAGCCACAACGACAGACCAACAAACCAGTTACAACCAATTCCTGAAACAAAAGCCTGTGCCGGAGACGCTGCTAACTTAGCATGTGCCACTTCTAACGTTTCCTCTAAATAATGACCTGAACTTGTCAAACCAACAAAATGCCCAAAGAAATAAGCCACAAAGATAGCTCCAATAACATTGAACAAGGTTACAATAGCCCAATTTTTAAGCAAATCTACAAGAGAAATCTTTTTAGCAAAAAAACTAGCTGCGACTGCCATCATATTGCCCGTAATTAATTCTCCCCCAGCTAATAGAATAACAATCAAGCCAATCGGAAATGCTGCCGCTCCAACAACCGAAGCAAAGTGCCCCAAAGTCTCCATACCACTAGCTACAATACGAACATAAAGCAAATAGCCTAAGCTAATCATTGCCCCACCAATAAAGCCTAAAATAGCCTTCTGCAAGAACGTTTTCTCAATCTTATGTTCTCCGGTATGGATCGTTTTTTCTAAAATTTCTTCTGGCGAATACATCTTTTTTCCTTTCTGCAATCGTTTTCTAACGCTACTATTATAACAAGTTCTCTAAAGATTGCAAGACTTTTCACAAAATAAAAGGTATTTTCATGCTAATTTTATTTGTGAATGAGTATAATATCATCGAAAAGCGTGTGACCCAATTAATGTGATGGCAAAAAAGCAGACTAAAAGCCTGCTTTCGTGTGTTATTATTTGTCTTCCAAGTAGTACTCAGATACAACGTTTAATTTTTCGTCAAATTCGAATACAAGTGGTGGGAAGTTTGGAATTTCAACGTCCATGATTTCATCATCAGACAATTGTTTGATGTGTTTTACAAGGGCACGGATTGAGTTACCGTGTGCACCAACGAAAACATTTTTACCATCTTTAAGAGCTGGCGCAATTTTATCTTCCCAGAATGGAAGCGCACGCTCAAGCGTTACTTTCAAGTTTTCAGCATCTGGAATAACTGAGCTATCAAGGTGTGCGTAACGGCGATCTGTGTGAGCTGAGTGCTCGTGATCTTTAGCCATTTCTGGTGGCAATGTGTCGTATGAACGACGCCAAATGTGAACTTGCTCATCACCAAATTCAGCAGCTGCTTCTGCTTTGTTCAAGCCAGTCAAACCACCGTAGTGACGTTCGTTCAAGCGCCATGATTTTTCAACTGGAACCCAAAGTTGGTCAGCTGCTTCAAGCGCAAGGTTTGTTGTTTTGATAGCACGTTTCAAAACTGATGTGAAAGCAAGGTCAAACTCGATACCAGCTTCTTTAATCAATTTACCAGCGTCAATCGCTTGTTGTGTTCCTTTATCTGACAAATCAACGTCAGCCCAACCAGTGAAAAGGTTAGCTTTGTTCCATTCTGACTCACCGTGGCGAGCGAAAACCAATTTTACCATTAGTAGTCTCCTTTATAATTATGGTTTAAAACCATTTACCTTTACTATTTTACCCAAAAAACATAAAAAAAGCTAGTCTGAGAATACTAATTTGTGAACGATTTACCAATAATTCTCTTCAAAACGGTAAAAAATCAGTATCAGGTCCTTATGATAACCTCAAGGAAATTTCTGAAATCAATCTTAAATAACACATATTTCGAGTGTTTTCTACAACATAACAAGGTTATTTCCGAACATTTCGGTTAAATTTCTCTAAAATCTTGCAAATAACCTATCTCAATGATACAATAGAAAAAATTTATCTAAAAGGAGTTTTCCAAAAATGGTTTCTACTGCGACTAAAATAGGTAACTTTTCATTCACCAATTGCTTGATGAATGCTGCTGGGGTTTATTGCATGACACGTGAGGAATTAGCGGAGATTGAAGCTTCTACTGCTGGTTCATTCGTGACTAAAACGGGTACCCTCGAAGCACGTCCTGGCAATCCAGAACCACGCTATGTGGACGTTCCTCTTGGCTCAATTAACTCAATGGGACTTCCTAACAATGGTTTCCAGTATTACCTTGATTATGTAACAGAATTACAAGAAAATCCAGAAAGTAAGCCTCATTTCCTATCATTAGTCGGTCTATCACCAGAGGAAACCCACCTTATTTTGAAAAAAGTCCAAGAGAGTGACTACAAAGGTCTTGTTGAGCTTAATTTATCTTGTCCAAATGTACCAGGGAAACCTCAAATTGCTTACGATTTCGAGACAACTGAAACCATTTTAACAGAGGTCTTTACTTACTTCACAAAACCACTAGGTATCAAATTGCCTCCTTACTTTGATATTGTCCATTTTGACCAAGCTGCCGCTATTTTCAATCAATTTCCGCTCACTTTTGTCAATTGTGTGAATTCGATTGGTAATGGTTTGCTCATTGACGACGAAACTGTCCTCATAAAACCTAAAAATGGATTTGGTGGTATTGGCGGTGACTATATTAAACCAACAGCTCTTGCTAATGTTCATGCCTTCTATCAGCGTTTAAAACCTGAAATTCAGATTATCGGTACTGGGGGTGTTAAAAATGGGCGAGACGCTTTTGAGCATATCCTCTGCGGCGCTAGCATGGTCCAAATCGGGACAGCCTTACAACAGGAAGGGCCTAGCATCTTTGACCGTGTCACCGAAGAGCTAAAAGAGATTATGGCTGAAAAAGGCTATCAAACGATCGAAGACTTCAGAGGAAAACTAAACTATATCCATTAATGTTAAACTGTGATATCTTAAAAAGCATCCGATCGAGTTAAAACTCGACCAGATGCTTTTTCTTTACTCAACTGTGGTAATTTTCCCACTATAGTAATCAACCGTTAAACCATCTTGAACATTTGGAACAAAGACATTAAACTCTAACTCACCATCTGAGGACTTTGCCTCTAGATGACTACCTGAAGCAATGAGGTTATCTCCTTCATAGATTAAGGTCACACGATAACGAACGCGTTTATTATTATCTAAGGCTTTACGAACGAGTGATTCGTAATAATTTTGACCTGTTGAATTTTCTAAATTCGCTTGATTTGACCACGCTGTTTGGACAGCGATGTTTTCAGGATTACTTGTTGACGCATCAAAGCCTGACAAACCACCAACAAGTGCATATCCAATCAAGTGACCTCTATCAATAGCATGATCAAATTCACCTTTCAAATCATGAATTTGATGCCAGCCAGCAGGACGAAAGTCCGTTCTTCCCTGCCCTGTCTGCTCTCGATTTTTATATTGACGCGTACTTTTTGCTAAGAGAGCATTACCATTTACTGGTACTACTTTCCCTTGTACACGTTTTGTCTGATTGGTAGCATAGGGAAGACTTGCTACATCAGCATTGAGTGACGTTTTATTGTCATTTATGATGAAAGCTCCCGCACCGTTCCATTCGATAGTGCCTAGCTGTTTTCTAACTTCGCTAGATAAAACTGACTCAGCTAAAGCTTGAGAAGGTGTCCCTTCTGCTGCTTCAATGTGACTAGCTGCTTGTTGCGTCTGATGACCTGTTAACGAAATGCCTAATCGATCAAACAGTCCCGTAGAACTTCCACCAAAAAGTCCAACAGCAACCGTTACAAGCAAAGCTAAAAGTGATAAACCCGTTTTGTTTTGTTTTTTATTCATATTCCTTTTATAAAGAGAGAGAGTGGGACAGAAGTCATGATTTCGAAGAAATTGACTTCGTCGTCCCACCTCCGCACAGTTGATTAGGATGGCCGCTAACGATTGCGTAGCAAGGGTTTAGGACCTCCAATCAACCACTGCGTCAATCTGTTATTACCATTAAAAATAGAAGGTTGAGATATTTATGTCCCAACCTCTTCACTACTGACCCGTAAATTTACTGATAATGCCCTGCCATTTTTCAGGAGAAAGAATAGAAAATGGTTTGGCGCCATCACCAAAAAATCCATAACCTAACACCAAACCAAGTCCAAAGCAAATAATACAGAGCACTAGGATGACAAAGATAAGCAGGAACTGCTTGCCGATGTATTTCCAACCAATATCCATAGTTTTGTTCTAAAGGGAGATGTTGAAACAAAGCTTAAGAACATAACTCTTAAGTGTGACGTGACATCAAGTTGTCTAACCCCCTTCTCCTTTCCTTAACCATTTACACGACTGATAGTTGCACCCAAGGCAGCTAATTTTTCATGGAATTTGTAGTAGCCACGGTCTAAGTGAGTTAACTTTCCAACGGTTGTTGTTCCCTCTGCTACCATTCCTGTCAAGATAAGGGCTGCGCTGGCACGAAGGTCTGTTGACATCACAGGAGCTCCTTGAAGCTTTTCTCCACCGTGAATCAATGCTGTATCACGTAAAATTTCAGAGTGGAGTCCCATGCGACGCATTTCTTCTAAATGTTGGAAACGATTTTCAAAGACCGTCTCAATCATCGTAGACTCACCTTTAATGACTGCCATAAGTGCGGTCATTTGCGCCTGCATATCTGTTGGAAAACCTGGATGTGGTAAGGTTTTGACAGCAACAGGCTTAAGTTTTGTCACATCTGAACGGACACGGATGCCATTCTCTTCCTCGGTAACCTCTACTCCCATTTCTTTGAGTTTTGAAATAAGGGGACGGTTATGCTCCCAAACAGCATCTTTAATCAGCACATCACCTGATGTCATGGCTGCAGCAACCATAAAGGTCCCTGCTTCAATACGATCTTGAACGACATCGTGTTCTGCACCGTGCATTTTATCAACACCATCAATGGTTAATGTCTCAGTACCTGCACCTTTTACCTTTGCCCCCATTTTATTCAATAAAAGAGCTAAGTCAACAATTTCTGGTTCACGCGCAGCATTTTCAATAACCGTACGACCTTCTGCTAAGGTTGCGGCCATCATCAGATTTTGAGTAGCGCCAACACTTGGGAAATCTAAATAGATATGGGCACCTTTTAATTTTTCAGCAATCGCAGTAATGTCACCACCAGCTTGAGTGATTTGGGCACCCATTGCTTCTAACCCCTTGAGATGAAGGTCAATTGGTCTGCTTCCGATTGTGCAACCACCAGGCATAGAAACCTTAGCATGTCCACAACGTGCCAAGATTGGGCCCAAAACAACGATAGAGGCACGCATTTGGCTAACGTATTCATATGGCGCCGCATCTAAAATCCAGCCAGTAGCATCAACCGTAACACGATTTTGTTCTTCTTCAAAATTAACGTCAATGTCTAGTCCGCGCACAACATTATTCATTGTGAAAACATCTGATAAGATCGGCACATTATTAAGAACAGTCTTACCTTCTTTGGCTAATATCGTCGCTGCTAAAAGGGGTAACACTGCATTTTTAGCACCTTCAATGATGACTTCACCCTGAAGACATGTCTTCCCGCCTTCAATAATAATTTTATCCATAGTTATCATAGTAGGGAAATTCTATCAAAATATCCCAAACTCAATTAGAAATCCTAATCGAATTATCCTTTCTTTTCATAAAAGTGACAATATTTGTCAAAAATAAGTAGGTTTATTATAACATAAAAGAGAAACATAGAAAACAATTGATGACTTTCTTATCCCGTAGTGGAAGAGCGATGAAAATAGACTAGAAAAAGTCCAACCTTAAATATTATGCCTCTCTGTAAATAATAGGCTACACACTTTCGATAAAAAATCAATTCTAGACTTTCTGAACCTTTCTTAGTGAGTCAAAATGAATCTTTGTAATTTCTTGAACATCAGAAGATGTTATTCAATCACTTCTGTCAAAAGGTATTCCTCAAATGACGAGTAAAGTTTTTCTGGTTTAACCGTATCATTTGGAATCGTTTGAAAAATTTCTCCCTTGGTATTCTGCCAGATGACAATACCGTCAAAGCCTAGTTCTTCAATCACATACATAGACTGCGTATCTGGATGGGTATACTGTCTGTTATTAAGTGTCACGATAACTATATTCAAGAAATGTTCAAATTCAACGCCAGTAAACTCATGTAATGATATTTCAAAATTCCCAAAAGCTGAGATTAACTGGCGATACTCATCTGCGAATGGCACTTCCAACTTCTTCTCCGCTTCTGTAACGTCAAAACTGTAATCTTTAATTTTATATCCTTGAGAGGTTAAAAATTCAAAAATTGTCATCATGTTCTCCCATAGTTACTAGGACTACCCATAGATCGCATTTTAAATCATCTGATTGAAGTCCCAAACTTCTGTCCAGCCATCATAGAATTCTGGTTCGTGACATACCATCAAGATTGTCCCTTTATAGGCTTGGAGAGCGCGTTTAAGTTCATCTTTCGCATCAACATCCAAGTGGTTAGTCGGCTCATCCAGAACGAGGACATTGTTTTCACGATTCATCAGCAAGCAAAAACGTACCTTAGCTTGCTCACCACCTGACAACACTTGAATTTGGCTTTCAATATGTTTTGAAGTCAAGCCACAACGTGCCAAGGCCGCGCGTACTTCTGCTTGGTTAAGAGCTGGGAAGGCATCCCACACAGCTTCTAGCGGTGTCTGACGAGAACCAGCTGTCTCCTGCTCAAAATAACCAATTTCAAGGAAGTCACCACGTTCAACGTCACCATCAAGCGCTTTGATTTCTCCTAGTAAGCTCTTCAAAAGCGTTGTCTTACCAATACCATTAGCACCAACGATAGCAACCTTTTGGTTACGTTCAAGTGTCAAATTAAGCGGTGCCTTGGTCAACGGGCGATCGTAACCAATGACTAAATCAGTGGTTTGGAAAATAAAGCGTCCTGGTGTACGTGCTTCTTTAAATTCAAATGATGGTTTTGGCTTCTCAGCTTGAAGCTCGATAATCTCCATCTTGTCCAATTTCTTTTGACGAGACATGGCCATATTACGTGTCGCAACACGCGCTTTGTTGCGGTTAACAAAATCTTGTAAATCTGCAATCTCTTTCTGCTGGCGCTCATAAGCAGCTTCTAGCTGTGCTTTTTTCATGGCATAAACAGACTGGAAGTTATCGTAATCTCCAGCATAACGGACTAAATCAAGGCTTTCCACATGATAGACAATATTGATAACGTCATTAAGGAATGGAATATCGTGAGAGATGAGCACAAAGGCATTTTCATATTCCTGCAAGTAACGTTTAAGCCAAGCAATGTGCTCTGCATCAAGGTGGTTGGTCGGTTCATCGAGAAGGAGAATATCTGGTTTTTCAAGCAAGAGTTTTGCCAATAACACCTTGGTACGTTGACCACCAGAGAGTTCCGTAACGTCAGAATCCATACCAAATTCCATGACACCAAGGGCACGAGCCACCTCATCAATCTTAGCATCTAAGACATAAAAATCACGAGATTCTAGGCGGTCTTGAAGTTCACCAACTTCTTCCATAAGGGCATCAATATCAGCACCTTCTTCTGCCATAGACATGTAAATGTCATTAATGCGAGCCTCTGTCTTAAAAAGTTCATCAAAAGCTGTACGCAAGACATCACGGACAGTCATACCTTTTTCAAGAACAGCATGTTGATCAAGGTAGCCGACAGTCACATATTTTGACCACTCTACCTTGCCTTCATCAGGTTGTAAAGCCCCCGTTACGATAGACATAAAGGTAGATTTTCCTTCACCATTAGCACCAACAAGTCCGATGTGTTCCCCTTTTAAGAGGCGAAAAGAGACATTTTCAAAGATAGCACGATCACCAAAACCGTGACTAAGATTTTTTACTTCTAATATTGACATTTAGGTTTCCTTTTTCTTCGTTAAAAAAGCCGTTAACACGGCTTAATATTAATCTTATTATCACAGAATATATGAGAAAAGTCAATCAGCCAATTTCAGGCAACTCTAATGCAAATCCATAACTCGTCTTTCTAAAACCATAACGTTCATAAAACTGATGTGCCTTTTCTCTCTCATCTGTTATGCCACTATTTAAAGCCAATGCTAAGGCACCTGTTTGACAAGCCTCTTCTCTAATCTTATCAATCATACATCTTGCAATTCCCTGACGACGATAATCTTTTCCAACCACCAAAGCAAGTATACGATAATAAAAACCATCTCGTTCAAAGAAATATAGTTTTGAACACCCAATAAAACCGACGACCTTCTCATCTAGGACTGCAACTTTCAACTGATAATTGGGTTGTGCCAACAGGTGAGTTAACCGCTGTTCTAAATCCATCTTATTGGTTGGATACCCTAAATCGGCATACAGGGGTAATAAATCGTCAATATCTGTTGTTTGATAATTTCTAATTTCCATAGGACTTTATTCCTTCAGCGCTTCAAATTTTGCACGCATGGTAGGATTTTTACGGGTTAATTTTTGGACAGAGACATCATCTAATTTATTGTTTGCTAGGCGTAATTGGTTTTCCGAAGTGGTTAGAGCTGCTTTGATAGCCTCCATTCGCTTGATGCTCTTATCAATTTCTTCAATAGCTTTTTTGAAATTATTGCTTGCGGAGTTATAATTCTTAGCAAAGGCTGTCTTGAACGTTTCCAAGTCTTCCTCAAAATGGGTAATGTCCAGATTTTGCTCCTTAACAAGTTCTAGCTCCTGCTTATATTTAAGGCTATTCAGCGCAGCATTTCTCAAAAGCGTGATAATAGGGATAAAGAATTGAGGGCGAACCACATACATTTTCTCATAAGTATAGGAAACATCGACAATCCCATTGTTGTAAAGCTCATTATCGGCTTCTAAGAGAGACACTAAAATCGCGTACTCACACTTCTTCTCACGACGATCCTTGTCTAATTCCTTGAAAAAATGGTCATTCTTTTTCTTTGTCGCTGTTTCATCACCTTCGTTTTTCATTTCAAACATAATGGAGATGATTTCAACACCGTTTTCATCGTACTCGCGATAGATATAATCCCCTTTAGATCCTGACGTCGCATCGTTATCCTTACCAAATTCAGCTTGTGGAAAGGCTGTCATGCGCAAGCGATTAAACTCGTACTCACAGTGTTGCTCTAGGCTCTCCCCAATCATTTTAGTAGACTGTTTAGCCTTGAAATCCTTATAGTAAGCAATCAAATCATCCTTCTGCGCCAACTCGAGCTGATGCTGACTAATCAAGGCTTGGCGGGATAACTCACCTTGCTGCTCTTGCAAGATTAACTGATTTTGAACCGTGTCACGCTCTTTTTCAACAGCCTGTAACGCCTGTTGCATCTCGTAAGCTTTTTCGAGTTCTAGGCGCTCTAGACGGGCTTTAAGCTCAGCAATTTCCTGATCTTTTGGGGCAATGGCAGAGCGGACTTCAAGTTCTTGTTCTGTTGATTTCGCTGCTAGTTGACCTTGCAGTTTTTCTAATTCCAAGTCTTTTTCAGCTAGCGCTGTTTTCAATTCATGCTGCTTCTCACTCGCTAAACTATCAAAACGAGCTTGCAACTCCGCTAAAGCTTTATCTTTTGAAGCAATAGCAGCACTAACTTCCTGCTCCTGTTCCACTGCTTTGGTTTCGAGTTGACCTTTCAGTTGCTCTAACTCTAAATCTTTTTGAGCGAGGGCTGATTGAAGCTGATTTTTTGACTGCTCTGCTAATAAAGCTGTCTCCTTTTCCAGTCGCTCATGCACTTCTTTCTCAAAGGCACCACTGCGTACTTGTGCCAGCAGCTGGGCATACTCACTTTCATTGATGGTAAAAACGGTCTGACAATGTGGGCATTTGATTTCGTTCATTGGGTACCTCTTCTTTTCTAAAGCATCATTCTTTATTTGATTATACCAAAAAACGCCTCTTTAGGCGTTAAGAAAGTAGGCAATGGCTGTTGAGGCGTTCCATTAGACCGTTTTACAATGACAACCCATTTCAAGTCTAAAACCTCTTAATGGGTTCAATGCAGTCAGGCAACTTGTTTCCCATACTGGTTGTAAAAATCAACTTTGAGTTGGATAAAACGCTCAAGGTCATTTAATAGCTGAAAAAGCACTGCTCTGGTTTCAAATTCATCGCGCGTTTTTGGGAGAGGCCGCTTTCGGAATAACTCTCTAAACTCAGCAATATCATCCAGAAGGAGCTTAGCTGGGTTTTCTTGACTAAGTTGCGCTGCTGTTTCATAGAAAAGATGCGCCAAAATCACACTTTCTCGACTCTCTAATTGACAAGAGTTGACATTAACTGCCATCTGACGAAGGAGTTTAGATTGGTCCATCCGCATATCAAAATAATGCACCTGATAATTGGTTTGCTGGAAGAGCTGATTGTTGTGTTCTAGGTAAACCAATCGCTGCGCTTCCGATAACAGCTGGTCTAACTCACCAATGAGAACCGCCTCATTTGTCCCATCTCCTTTCAGTAAAAAACCATTAAAGCGCATAAGAATGGCTTTGAGTTTCTCTTCAACTCTCAGATGATAGTTCTCAATATCGGACTGCTTAGATGGCATATAGAGATTGAGAAGCAAGGCAACTCCTGCTCCAATAAGGAAAATAGCCATTTCATTCCACAACCAACTGATCGCTACGCTTTGTTCCAAATACAAATGCAGGACCAAAACGGTAATCGGTGGAATACCAACGGAAACATCTAACACATAGGCTAAGGGCACATAAAGAGCCATGTATAGGGCGACAACCATGAGATTATAGCCAAATAACGTGAAGGGGACAGTCGCAATCCCTAAGGCTAGAAGCGCTGAGATAAAGCGCTGACCAGCAATTTTGAAAGAGCTCCGTCTTGTATCTAAAACACTTAGAATGGCAATGATCCCAGCTGAGGTGGTATAAGCCAACCCTAAGCTATCAGCAATCCAAATGGCAATAACGGTCGCCAAAACGAGCTTTATCGTTCGATGTGCTACAGACATATCATCCCCCTTTTCTTGTTGTGATGGTTCCATTTTATCAAAAAGAATTGAGACTGACCATTCTCAATTCTTCCAAGAAACCTTTTTTAAAGCTAAATAGCTGCAAAGAACAATAAGAACCATTGTTAACCAAACTGAACCTCCCACGCCCAGTTCACCTCCTAACCAGAGACCGGATGGTTTATTTACTTGAAAAAGACTTGCCCATTGCACTCCTAATGGGGCATAGAGGTGATAGATGGTCACAGACCAAATCGCTTGTAATCCTGTTGCTAGCCATAGATTTTTTCGCCAAAGGACTAGGATTCCTGACAAAAGACTAAATAAAAAGTCATTGACTAACAAAGGGAAAGGTAAAGTGGGGGTGCGCATCCAACTACCTAGAATTGCTACTAAACAACTCCCTGCCAAGGCAAAGGGGCGGTTGAATCTTGCTAAAACAGGTAAAAGGTAACCTTGGTAAATGAGAATATCTCCCATTGCAACTACATGATAAGCTATAAAATAAATAACAAACAATATAACTGGATGGTTACTCATAGGTCCAATCACTGAAACCTTAGACCAAATTGACGGTAAAAAACACACCAAACTAATAAGACCAAGGCCCAGTAACCAGCCTAAAAGTAGCTCTCTTAATGCCTTTTCTTTGAAATAACCCAAGGTTTCCACAGACCTATATTCAACAAGTTGAGTAACTAAAGATACTGCTGGAAAAACACCAATATAGGATAAAAGTTGAGCAATTACAGTAACATCAACAGATGGAACATAGTCAATCGTTCCCCAAATAAAAGCGGAAATGAGTATGATAAAAGACTTTAACCAGGCAGCGATCAATTCAGTTAAGAACATCATGCCAAAAGCCACCAAAGGACCTACCCACCAGCGTTTGGACACATGACCAAACTTAACTTCTTCAAACACATCGCGCATTTCACCTTCTCCTTTTCCTAAAATTGCTGATAAAGTTCCTTTAATTTTTGAGCAATGGCAGAGCTATCAGCAGGAAGTTTCTCATCTGTATATTTTTCTAGAAAGGCATAATCGCCCACTTGCACACTATAAAGTGAGGCTTTAAACATAGCTTTGTCATTCTTATCATTGCCAAATGCTACAAAATCATTTCCTAATAAATCAACAATAGTCGTTGCTTTATTTGTCTCATAAGGATTGATATAAAGACATTTTTCATGCGCAAAATAACTGACATCCATGACATTCAATAACGTTAATTCACTGGCCATATCTTCAACCAAATCCTCGTGCCGACTCATTTCGATGACAATTTTAATAGGATTTTTAAGTTCTACGAGAGGAAGTTGCTTTGCTAAATGGAGAGGATCAACATGTGAAGCAAATGGCATCTTTTCAATTTGCTGACCACTGTAATGAAAATCATCATCCACAAAATAAGGGAGATTATATCGGTGACACCATGATAGGACCGCCTTGTAGCCCTTCTCCTCTAAATGACTATGGAAAATGAGATTTCCTTCATCATAAGCAAGCCCACCATTTAAACCAATCACCAGCTCCTGAGACAGTTCTTCTCCTAAAACTGGAATACAATCCCTGTAAGAGCGCGCTGAAGCAAAGACAATCTGGTGCCCATAGTGACTTGCTTCAGTCAGTACTTCTTTAATCTCAGGCGCAATCGTTTTTCCATCAAAGCAAAGCGTCCCATCAAGGTCAAAAACAAAACGCATCTCAAAACCTCCCTCCCAACAAATGAGTCTACCATCACCGCAACTGGTGATAGTCACTTTCTAAGCTAGTGTATTCGTTATTATAATGAATGGAATAAAAACAAGGACATCGTTAAGTAGCTTTGATGAACTCTAGTATTACAGATTTTTACCCTATCTTATTCCTTGCTCAAAACACTATATCTCAATCATACGCTTTAGAACATCAAAAAGCAAGCCATTTTGGACTTGCTTTTTTCCTTATACTCATCCAAAATCAAAATTAGCATTTTATAATCTCGAATGTCATTGATAAATCATCGAACGAAGTGAGGCTAAAATGTTTCTTTCGCTATAGTGGTATTCTTAGCAGTGAAACTGTCCAGTGGACAGTTTCAGTTTCCCACCTCAAAAGGTTCCCCGAACCTTTTGAGCGTCCGCACTTTTAAGAAAGAAACAAATGATGCTGCTCTTATCAACTAGGAAGATATTCCATCATTTGTTTTCTTATTGATTTTTCAAATGTTAAGATTGTACCTCAATCACATAGCGATTATGCTGACTTCCATCTTCTGAGTCCGTTAAAATTATAATTCTATCCTGATGAATTGGAAGGACTGTAATAGCTGCGTGATGTGGTTCCGATTTAACAACAAGTGTATCAACTTCTGCACCTGACGCTACCAAATGAGAGGCGATATTCTCCTCACTCAATAATCGTTTGCCAAGCCTTAATTCTGTCAGATTAGCTGAAGAATGGCGCTCAAAATGTCCAATCACTGTGTACAATTCAATGTTAGCAATAGTCACAAAAGGTTGCCCTAGAGCTGTCTGTGGCGTATTTTCCAAATGGATGATCAACTCAACAGCAGATACAGGTTGCTCTAAATCATAGGTGATTTTGGTCAAGTCATTAACCTCTTCAACAGAGAAGACGTCACCCATGATTGGGAGTGCTTCTTCCAACTCATTTTTGCGCCATGAAAAGGTGACATGTTGTGGTAAACAGCTAAAAGCTTGATCTTGATAATAGTAAATCACAATTCGTGATAGGTACTGAGCAGTGTCGTAACTAAATCGAAAACTTGTTTGCAGATTTCCTGCTTGAGTGGCTTCACGATTTGACCACGCCTGTTTTTGCCACTGTGAAGAAGGATTAAAGTTCTCTTGAATAATTCCTCGTAGGTTTTCTCTGTTACAATTGTCACTAGTCTCTTCTGTTAATCTCACGACTGTCGGAGCCACATTTTGATTAAGATATAGTGTTTTTCTTGCGATACGAGCTGATGCAGTGACTGGCAACTGGTTCCCCATCACATCAGCAATGCCCGACACCACAACGGTACCTTCTTGATGCCATCTAGGAGTTTCAGGAAGTTGCCAACAAACTGGAAAATGAAGGGGCAATAGCTCGCCGCAAGCATTATAAACAGCTACAATCTCTGGCAAGACCACTTCTTCTCCCAGCTCCACCGCAAGGCTAATATTTCGAGCGGCCACACCTTTGGAAATCATTGAGATATGCACTGGAAAGACTTGCTCTACCCCCTCTGCCCGACCAAAGGCAATGCACTCACCTTTGCTCTCTAGCAGTTCCTTAATCAACGATTTATCGAAGGTGAGCGTTTTTTCAACAATGGTGAAATCTGAATAACGCAAATGAATCGTTTTTGGCAATCTTAATGGGCTATTTTTCTCAATATAAATCATCTTAGAGAGATTGTAACTGTCTAGTTGAGACAATGAGCTAGCCTGCTGTGAGGTAACTTCAAAGCTCAGTTGTTCATTTTTCAAGCCGTCTGAACTTGCTGTAATCTTGACCTCTCCGCTTTGTCCAGTCATCTTTATAATAGCTAAGGCTTGACCTGAAAACATCTGCCTATCGGCACAATGATAAGGATGGTGATCAACAGCATTTCCATTATCCATAGCTAATAATCTTGCCGGTCCCTCGACTTGAACAGTTACCCGATTTGTCGCAGACGAAACGAGATTTCCTTTTGCATCTTCAACAGCGATAGCTAAATAATACAAAGATTTATCTGTTACCTTATCTAATGGTTGAAACGGTGTCAATCTTAATCGCTCAGCTTTTCCAACCGTTGACACAACACTTCGCCCAACCGTCTCTGCTATCTCATGACCTTCCTTATCATAAGCGATAGCCTTCAATGAACCATATGAATAAGGAATATGCCAAGTTAAGTAAAGGTTTTGGTGGTCTTGAGATTGCCTATCATCCCCTGTATAAATCTGATAACGATGCCCACCAGTGGTCCATTTTTCTGTAAATGCCTTGGTCCCATAATCTGTTTCTTTGCCATCAGGGCCTGTGTGGACTAATTGCACCTTATTCGCATTTGAATAAACAACAACTTCTACCCTATTTTGCTCATCACGGGCGACAAGAGACTCCTCCCAACTAGGTAACAGATGCAAGGTTGTATCGGTCTGATGCCACTGACTGCGGTAAAAATAATAGGTGTCTTTTGGAAATCCAGCTGTGTCTAAAATACCAAAGTAAGAACTTTTCGGAGACGGCCATGAGGTGACTGGCCCAGGTCCAATACCGTTCCAAGGTGTTGGCTCTCCTAGATAATCAAACCCACACCACACAAATTCCCCCATGACAAAATCACGTGTGATAACATCATACCATGCCTCACTAGCAAGATGGCCCCAACTCACCGTATTTTGGTCATACGAACTGAGCTGTTTATCCTGCCGCTGCTCACCCTTTTTCACGTCATAAATCCCACGACTATTAATCGCAGAAGCCACTTCTGACCCATAAATGATCCAGTCAGGATGCATGGCATGGCTGTCATCATATTGTTGACCACTGGCATAGTTATAGCCAATGACTCCCTGGAAACGGCTACTGTTATGTAGTGCTTGAGCCATATCAATTGATACAGGAAATTGCAGTTTTAATTTATTATCACCAAAGGTTATGGGACGGCTGCCGTCTATAGCATCAATCCAATAAATCATTTCTGACAATAGCTGCGCGTAATTCTCACCACTCCCAGCATGACCTTCCATTAATTCGTTTCCAACAGACCACATAATCATGGCTGGGTCGTTTAAGCCACTTTTGACCATCTGCTTAAGATGAAAGTCATGCCATTCTTGCTCTGCTGATGTCACACCAATCAAATGGTCTGCGGTGCAACTGCCTATTGTTTGGTGAAACCATTTCGCGTAATCGTGACTATTTCCATTTTTGGCATATTCCCACGTATCAAAGGCTTCCTCAATCAGTAGCATGCCAAGCTGATTAGCCACATCTTTCAGGACACGGGCGGATGGATTATGCGTGACACGGATAGCATTAACTCCCATGTTTTTAAGGAGTTTCACTTGGCGTTCAATAGCATCGCGATAGGCGACTGCTCCCAGAGCACCCTGATCATGGTGCAGACAAACACCTTGCCATTTCATGGCTTGACCATTCAACAAAAATCCCTTGTCCTTATCAAATCCAAGGTAACGAAATCCTGTGACCTCATCATGCCTTTGAAGACAGATGCCATTTTTCAAAATCTCCACTCTGACCACATACAGTTGTGGACTAGTCAATTGCCATAATTTAGGATGAGATACCTGTAATTGCTCAGTAAATAACAGCGATTGTCCAGACGCCAGCTTGATTTCTTCTGACACACATGGATTAGCAGCGCTATTTAATTGCCCATCAAAACTTTTTTCAAAGAGTTGACTTCTAATCTGTACCGTCTCCTCTGTGTCACAGGCATTATGCAAGGCAATCTCCACCTGAATTTTTACTGGTTCGCCAGCGCGTAACTGTTTTTCTAGGTCAGGTGTTCTTATTCTGACACCGTACTCTTGCAGGTGTACCTTTGGCGCCACCTTTAAATGGACCGAGCGATAAATCCCACTTCCTGAATACCAACGGGAACTTGGAATGGGATTAACCACCTTAACCGCTATGCTATTTTCCTCGTTAGCGATGAGATAGTTGGTCAAATCAAAACTAAAAGGGGTATAGCCGTAGGGGTGATGCCCGAGATAAATGCCATTGACAAACACCTCTGTCTCAGCATAAGCCCCATCAAACTGCAAACTGACACAACCTTCAAGGGTAGCATCGCTTACCCAAAAGGCTTTCCGATACCAGCCAGTCCCACCTAGCTTATAACCACTTTCTGCTTCGCCATTTTGACTATAATCTTGAGTGATACTAAAATCATGCGGTAAATCAATCTCATCCCAACTGGAATCATCATAATAACGTGCCTCTGCATTTGACAGCTCTCCAAAATGAAATTTCCATACCTTATCAAGGCACAACCGCTCATCTGTCCCATCTACAACTAACAGATGATGCCACATTTCTGGACTAAAATAACTCCCTGAATGGTCACCAGTAGTCACTTCATCGTCTTTCCTAAGTGAGTTTCCTTTTTCTTTTCTAGTCGTGTTTGACTTTTCTTGTTCGTCATCTAACATGGTACAATGTCTCCTTTCTATTGATGTTTCTGATAGTCTAATTTTGATTTTGGATGAGTATTATTTCCACCCAATAATCTTTTGAGTTCAAAAAATAGCAGAGAGAAATCCTCTTTGTGTTTCCTCTCCGCTATGTTGTTGCTAATGGTCAGTCTTTTCGATTTCTGATTTGTTCACGGTAGGATTTAGGGGATTCTCCGCATATCCGTTTAAAGATTTTATAAAAATAACCAATGTTGGTGTAGCCTACTTGAAAACAAATGTCTTCAATATTAGCATTGGTTGATAATAAAAGTCCTTGTGCTATTCTGATACGTTCTTGATTTAGGAGTTCTGAGAAACTGGCACCCGTTTCTTTTTTGATAATTTGTCCCAGATAAACAGCGTTGAGGAACAAGCGCTCACTAACTGATTTTAGGGTAAGCTCTTTGTGATACTCTTGACGGATAATCTCTAAAATCTGCCCGACATGGCTATTGTATTTGTGCTGTGTAATCAATTCTCGGAGACGTTTATCGACTTCTGCCACCAATTCTGACAAGGTCTGAGATTGTTTGGCACCAGTGTAAAGAGGTTCAATATCATCGTTGCTCATACGATTAAGTTGCTGATAAACATCGACCATTAACTGAATGAAAAATTGACGAGTCAAATGGACAGGTGGGCAGGCCTTAGCAAAAGCGTCTTCTAGCAGAGGCAACCTGTCTAGCACCCCTTGAATATCCCCTGTCTGAACGAGAGGATAGAAGTCCTTATAAACCGGCATTTCGCCGTCACTGGTCGCCACAGAATGCTCGTAAAATAAACTCGCCTTGATAGTTTCCTTAACCCGATACATGGTCGTAGTGGCTAAAACTTCTTCTTGATAAACATAAGTTTGTGGCACCGTTGAACAGAGTGACACAAATAAGGCATTTTGCTCAATATGACGTACAACACTGACCAAAGCATCTGGCAAGGGGTCACGACTTGCCACAATATAAAGCGAGGATACTTGCAAGTTCTCTTTTAATTCTTGTATAGAGACATCGTCTCCTCTGAGAAAAGCTTGCGCTTGTTGACTTTTCTTCGTCCTCTGGGCAACGATTTGTTCCAGCAGATTGCGGAGGTCATTCTTGTTTATCGGCTTAACCAAATAATCTTTCACCCCTAGCGAAACGGCTTGTCTTGCATAATCAAATTCTTGGAAACCTGACATGATGATAAAATCCATTTCAGAAGACTGTTCTTTCAAGCTCGCAATCAACTCTAGGCCTGTTAATTCTGGCATCGAAATATCGGTCAAAACAATGTCTACCTGATGCTCTGAGGCATAGTTCAAAGCTTCTAAACTGCTATCTGCTGTATGGACAAGCTCAATGCCTAAAGCAGTGTAATCCACTAACCGCTTCATTCCTTCTAAAATCATGTATTCATCATCAACAATCATTAATTTATACATTAATTAGTTTCCCTTTCTTCGAGAGTCATCTTCACTAAAATACTGTAAGTGACACCGCCACCTGGTGTCTCTGATAATCGAATTGTATATGCCTCTCCAAAATGCAACAAGAGGCGTTCATGGACATTTAAAATACCAATCGAGCGCTCACCTGTCACAGGTCTCAATTCTCGCTGAGACAAGAGTTCTTGGTAGTCTGTCATAACCTTCTCAGGCATTCCTTTTCCATTATCACGAATCAGAATCTCTACCCCATCTGTTGTTTTCAAGACCTTCACACTTAGAGCATTATCACGTTTTGTCAGGTCAATGCCGTGCACAAAATAATTTTCCACCAGCGGTTGAATACAAAAGCGTGGCAGAATAATTCCCTCACATCCTGAATCAATATGGTAAGCATAGGCAATGGACTTTGGATACCGCATTTGGCAAATATAACTATGTTTCTCACAAAACGCAAGTTCTTCTGCGATAGTTGTCTCAGGTTTTTGTGAAATACTGCCGCGGAGCAGACTTGAAAACTCATAAATCATATCCGCTAATTCATCCTGATCCCTTGTCACAGCATACATTCTAAAGAACTCCAAGGTGTTATACAGAAAATGCGGGTTAATCTGTGCTTGCAAGGCCCTCATATCAGCGTCTTTTTGTGCTAATTGGAGTTGGTAAATCTCAGTAATATTTTTATCAAGCGAATCCAACATCTGATTAATATGATTAGCCAGCAACAAGTGTTCTTGACGCTTGGTATTGGTGTCAATGCGGACGCTATTATCTTCATTAGCAATCACCTGCATGGTGTTCACCAAATCCTCCACTTGGAATTGGTAATGGTAAAAAATACGCTTCAGCAAAAACAGCAAAATCCCTATTAAACCTAGGCTAGATAAGAAGATAAAGAAGGTTAAGCGAGACACCTCTTTGAAAATATAATCCTTAGAAACACCTACAGAAATAAGAAGATCACCATCCGCAAAATTACTGGTGTTTAACGGGTCTTTTGTCGGATTAAGACTATAAAAAGTATGCCCTAAACCATCCTTAATCATGGCTGAAACTGGAAACTCCGTTTCATTGGCAATCAGAGTCGTCAGATAATCTGTATCAATACTGATAAATACCGTCGCAAATAATTGGGCAGTGTAAGGCTCATACATCGCCATAGACAGGGCATTTTCTGGACTTTTATAAGACTGAGCAGCTATTTTACGACCACTTTTTAAGGCTCGGTTTGAAGTGAACACTTCCTTTTCACCAACCATGGCCAAATCAATTCCCTCAACAAAGTCATTTTCCCTGTAAATGCTGTTGATATTGTCATGAAAAGAGAGCTCAATCACATCCGCTAGAGGATGGCGAAGCAACCAAACTTGATAGTCACTCGGCGATTTGTGGAAGTAATTTTCAATCCCATCTAGCTTGTAACTGTCTCTCGAATAATTGTAAAAATCATTTTTCAAACGGCGATAGTAATAATTCATATCTTCCGTCAGTCGGCTCAGAACTTCTTGTTCCGCTTGCTCAACCGTGCGTAGGTAGCTAATGTAATTTGAATAAGCCACAATACTAGCAAAGAAGATAATAATGCCAATCGTTAGGTAAGAATAGGTTTTTAACAGGGAATGGATTAAAATCTTTTTCATGTTTCCCCTCATTCCATCATTTTCTGTTCTACTTGATGATAGATAGGCTCTAAGGTATCAAATAAAAACAATAACCACAAGATAGGGATAAAGACACCTATAATCAGCGACACCTTCCAACCAATGAACAGACAAATCGCTGTGCCGATGCCTAATTTGACAAAAGGGACAAGCCCTAAAAACACCGCAATGGATGACAGCTTAAGCCCTTCCACAAAAGTAAACGTATAATAAACCTGTAATTTGAGATAGCAAGCATAAACAGCCCATAGGTACAAAATCAGACAACAATTGCTCACCATCAATAACAAAACAATCAACTGTTGCGGTAGCTGTACCAAAAGAAATAGCCCGTAGCCTAAGAGGCCAATCAAGCCAACAATGACAACGAAGAAAGCATTCGCCTGCCAAAACTGGCGACGAAAGAGGCGATAAGCTTCTGTGAACTGATACTGATCAATCTCTAATCTATGCTCATGGTATAGGGTCAAGAGGACTGTCGCTGCTGGTGAAAATCCTAAAATAACACCACCACTAAGCAGTAAAATGACGAAAAGCATTCCTAGCTTCATCACAAAAAACAAACGGCTAAATATATGATCTAATCTGTCCATTTTTCTTTCCTTTCTCGACCTATCATTATACCATAAAAACGATTACAAATTTTATCAATTTGTTAATTTTAATACTGAACCCTGTTAAAATTGGAAACGATTTCCACCTTCATTCTAATATGATTTTGCCTAATACGGCGGCCATATTCCTTATACAAATCATGATTATTCGTTAGGTATAAAAAGATTCCAATACCTCTTGATACTGGAATCTATGTTAAAAGAATGGAATTGGAATCGTTAGCTTTCAACAGAATTATTTTTTATTTGCTAAGAAGGCATCGTATTGTTTTTGCATTTCTTCTTTAACTTTAGCGTATGAACCTTCTGAGTTCAATTTGTCCATCAATTCTTTGATGCCTTGTTCTGGATCTACTGTACCTGAGTTGATGCCAGGAGCATATTGTTTGATGATGTTTTGAACGCTAGTCACTTCTGTTTTCACTGGGTCAATGTTAAAGTTAAAGCCAAGTGTTGCTGCTTCAACTGCTTCTGCCAAAATTTTTTCAGCTTGAGCAACATCTGCATCTGTTACTTTATCAGTAACGTAAAGGATTTGGCTGTTACCAGTGTTCCAAGCTGACATACGTGTATCAGCTGCGTAACCGTCTAGCAATTTGATACGATTGTCATCTTTAGGATCTTTTTCCCAGTTTTCGCCTTCTGGACCAAAGACAAGTCCGTTGAGCAATTCTTTATTAGTGTTCAAGAGTGTTAACACTTCCATAGCTTTTTCTTTGTTTTTAGAGGTTTGTGAGATGACAAAGTTAGCTACTTGAGTGGTGTCATTTGTCTTATAAGCTGTTGTGATTGGCACTGATTTGATTTCGTAACCAGCTACTGTTGAAAGAAGGCTATCACCGAAGTCAGCTGGACCTTGTGTTTCTTCACGAACAAACCAGTTTTGAGTTGCTAGGTCATAAGATACATCTGATGTTGCGACATCTGCTGCAATGTAGCCTTTTTTGTAGAAATCGTGGAAAGTTTTAAGGTGTTCAACATAGCCTTCAACTTCATACGGATTGACAATTTTTGTTGGGTCGCCATCAAGGTTAACAACTAATGGTAGGTCACTCTTACCTGGAAGGGCAAAGTTCATGTGTGGTAGGCTAAATTTTGTCCAAGCAATCGGTGTTACTTCTGGTTCTTTTTCTTTGATGACTTTAAGAAGTGGTTCTAGATCTTTATAAGTCTTAACGTTTGAAATATCAAGGTTGTGTTTTTTCACCAAGTTCATGTTGAAAGATAGCATTTGTTGACTTGCCACATTTCCTTGAACTGGAACAGCGTAGATTTTACCGTTGATGGTATTACCTTTAATGTAAGCTGGGTCAAGCGCTTCATAGAGAGCCTTACCTTCTTTTTTATACAAATCAGTCAAATCTGCATAAGCACCTTTACCTGCATTCAATACATAGTTATTGGCAAAGGCAATGTCATAATTTTCACCTGAAGAAGTGATGATTGACATTTTTTCTTCGTAGTCACCCCAGTCAATGTACTGGATATTAAGTTTAGCGTCTAATTTTTCACCAATAATTTTATTGGCATTTTCCATCAATTTATCAATATTTTTAGGTGGTTGCCCAATTTGGTACATCAAGATTGATGTTTTACCATCTTCTGTCTTACCAGTGTTATTGGCTTTATTTCCTGTTAAGTTTCCGCAAGCAGTAAGTCCTGCAACTGCTGTCACACCTGCTAAAAATAATGAGCATGATTTCAAAAGTTTCATTGTTTTTCTCCTTTTATTTAATGTGTTTGACGATATGATTTTTGTATGTATGTGAATTTTGAAGGTTATTGTCCATTTGAATGATTACTATCACATCCTTTACTGTTTTTTCTAGTCACTCTTATTCCTTAACACCACCGATTGTCAACCCTTTGACAAAGTAGCGTTGGAAAAATGGGTAGAGGCAAGCAATTGGCAGTGTTGAAACCACCACAATCGCCATTCGAGTTGCCTCACGCGGCACGCTAGCTGCTACACTTGCAATATTCGCACCTGCGCCAGCATTTTGCGCCAAATAGTCGATATTTGACTGAATTTTCATCAGTAAATATTGGAGAGGAACTAGATTATCACTTTGGATGTAAAGAAGGGCATTGTACCAGTCATTCCAGAAGGCTAATGCCGTGAATAAGGAAATGGTTGCAATCCCAGGAAGGGCGAGTGGTAAGCAAATTTTAAAGAAAATTTTCAACTCGCCAGCGCCGTCAATGCGGGCTGATTCAATCAAAGAATCAGGAATAGTTTTCTTAAAGAAGGTTCTCATCACCATGATATTAAATGGACTTAACATCATTGGTAAAATCAAAGCTGCTACTGTATCTTTAAGGTTTAAGAACGAAGTCATAATGATATAAGTTGGAATCGTTCCAGCACCGAACAACATCGTAATCAAAGCCATCATGGTAAAGAAACGACGGTATTTAAAATCATTTCGTGAAATCGCATAAGCATAAAGCGATGTGAAGAAAACATTAACCGTTGTTCCAACCACTGTGATAAAGACAGTGATGAATAAGGCTTGTAAAATCTCATCCTTTAAGGTTAAAAGGTATTCATATCCTGACCAACTCAAACTTTCTGGCCAAAAAGAATAGCCATGTAAATTCAAGGATTTTTCATCTGTTAGTGAAATAACAATGACGAAGATGAAAGGAAGAATACATGAGAAGGAAAGAATACCAACCAATGTACTGAAAATCCAGTCAGTTTTTTTACTAAAGGAATGAATGCCGACATGATCAATTTGTTTCTTTTTTGCCATTTGTTCTCCTTTCTAAAAAAGTGCTGAATCTTTGTCAAAGCGTCTCACAATCATATTAGTTGATACAACCAAGAGACAGCCAACAATTGATTGGTAAAGTCCTGCTGCTGATGCCATCCCGATGTCTCCTGCTCCTGAAATACCATTATAAACGTAGGTATCAAGCACTAAAGTTACATCATATAGGGCACCTGAGTTTTTCGTTGTTTGATAGAATAATCCGAAGTCTGCTCGGAAGATATTGCCGACTGCTAAAATGGTCAAAATGGTAATCAATGGCACCAATTGTGGAATGGTAACATGTTTGATACGTTGCCACTTGCTTGCCCCATCAACAATCGCCGCTTCGTAATATGAAGGGTTAATTCCCATGATGCTTGCGTAGTAAATGATACTGTTATAACCAAGCCCTTTCCAAATACCTAAGAAAATCAAGATAAATGGCCAGTACGTCTTGTCGCTATACCAGTTAATCGGATTTAAGCCAATGGATTGCAGTAATTGGTTGACCAAACCTTTATCTGGGCTCAAGAATGCATAGACGAAAAATGAAATGATAACCCATGATAAGAAGTATGGGAAGAGCATTGTCGTCTGGTACACTTTTACCAATTGTCGAGAGCGTAACTCACTAAAGACAATAGCAATACCGACTGCTAAAATTAGTCCCAAAATAATAAATCCTAAGTTGTAAAGTAAGGTATTTCGGGTGATGATGTAAGCATCCGATGAATTGAAGAGGAATTTAAAATTGTCAAAGCCTATCCACTTGCTCTTCATCAGACTATCCACAAAGCCATTACCCGTATGCCTGTAGTCCTTAAAAGCCACCACATTTCCTAAAACCGGAATATAGAAGAAGAGAATCAACCATATCACACCGGGTAATACCATCAGCAGGAAGATAAGATTGTTTTTTAAGTCCTGCCACCTTTTTTTTCTTTTCATAAGGTCTCCTTTCCTTATTTTTAATCGCTTTCATTTTGTGATATTAGTATAACTTACTTTTTCACAAAATAACATGTTCTGATTAAAGCTAAACCTATACAAATTATAGACAGGAGAGAATATACTAAAAAAGTGTATTATACCTATCAAAACTTACTTTATCTGCTATCTTTCCAAATAACGCTTCTTATAGTAAAAGGAAAGCTAGTCAATAACTGCGCAAAATTATTACAAAATAGGAAGGCTGGACATGTTTTTGCCCAGCCTTCAAAGATGAGGATAAATCATTCCTCTTATAAATGGTATTAATCAGTCTCAATTTGCTAATTAAGTCGTGTAAATGGTTGAGGCTGTCGCCATGAGATGCCACTGATTAGCTGTTGTTGCCTTGCTATCACGGTAAAAATCATTGTGTGGCAATAATTCAACTTCTAATTCATCAAGACGCTCAAGGTGTCCTAAAACATAAGCTGTAAGGCGATCACTAGCTCGCTCAATACGAGCCAAGAGTCCTCCAAGACGGATATCAATCGTATCTAAGCCAAAGACTTTATTCTCGGTCAACCATTGACGGCTATAGGTACGATGAAACTCTTTGACAAGTCCTGCTAGCGTATCTAAGGTATCCAAACTGGCTTGTAGCGCTTTAATATCCTTAGTCTGATAGGCGACACGAATATCATGAGATAACCTTGCTTTGATCGCTAAAATGCGACAAAGTTTTTCTTGAGTTTCAAAGAGATAAGCTAGACGGTGATTACCTCTGGCAATCTCCGCCAGCTCTTCTGCTACCTGTGCATAATACTGACTGTCCTCTTCATGGGCAATATGCAAATCCAGCAAGGGGCAAAGGATATCCTGATACAAAATATACCGTCCAGGATTCATGCCATTCAATTGACCTGGGTTGCTTGGTGGGTGATTGGCGCTGTCAATTGCAAGGAAATCTGTAGCTGGTAGACCAAACAAGGTTTCAAAATGCTTTTCCCAACCACTGACACTATCTTGGTAAACAAGCTGCGCCCATGCTTGTAGGGTAGCTAAGACAGAGAATTGCGAACATTCACCGCCATTGTCTCCCCAACCAGTAATCGTTACTTGCTGTACACCTGCTTTCTTAGCGGCATGATGGGCTTCTGGGGCAATTTGAAGACTAAAACGATTATCAGGAGCGTAGCCAATCCATTTCCACGCACCACCTGCAAAAGCAATATTATCAGTTAATTGCTTATGGCGCTCAAAACTTTTTGTATAACGTTCCTCAGTCAACTGGTAATAATCCCAATAGATTAACTGCACGCGCTCTTTCAAGCGTGTTAAGTAACTATGGACTTCTTGATCAATTTGCAAAGTATCGTCTTTCGCATCCAGTAAATGGAAGAACATATCGCTCCACATCGAGCACGAAAAGCCGTAACTTTCTGCAATATCCAACACGCGCTCTAAATGCTGACACATGATAAGGCTGCGTTTTTGGTAACCATGTTCTGTTAAATAGCGCCCAAGCCCTAACATAAAGGCTTCATCCATACCGATATTGATACGACGTGTTTTGAGGTACGACAAGGTTTTGAACATTTGGTCAATCAGGTCATAGACAGCCTCACTACCCACAAGTAAAATATCATCGACATCACGCAGGTCTTGAACTTCCTTGACCTGCCATCTGACAAAGGCGCTCAAATGTGCCAAGGTTTGGATACATGGAATAAAGTCCATGCCGTAACGATTAGCAGTCGCTTCAATCTCTTGGAGTTCCTCAACCGTATATTTTCCACGGAAATAGCCAAAATAAGGCTGATTTTCTAATTCATAGGTATCCTCTAAGTATAATTGATAATTAGAATATCCCATAAGCGCTAAATCTTCTATTAACTGTTTGGAAGCCTCAACTGAAATCACACAATTACGTCCGCAATCAACCATATAGCCAAAATCAGGATAAGCTGACTTTTCTTGGATCGCAACGACTGTTTCTCCTTGGCGCAATGCAGTGGCTAAAAGCGTCAAACCTCGATAAAGCTGATGTTTTTCTTCAGCACAGATGGTGTAGACACCTGCTTCACCTGATACCGTTAGCCCTTGGCCACTTAGTTGGCAATTGAGAGTGACATCTCCCAATCCTAAACGTTCGAGTAAATGATTTGGAAAATCATCTTGTAGTTGTTTCATTAGTGTTCCCTTTCTTGAAGTGTGTTCATATAAGCGCCAATCAAATTGGCTGTATTCGTATAAGTACATGCTTTAATGGTAGGAATTTGCGGCAAATCTTCTGGAAATAATTGCTGTAATTGCTGCAAACGGTCATTAACCTTCTGAATAAAATACTCATTCTGACTAATGCTGCCGCCGATGCAAAGAAGTTCTGGGTCCAAAATGTAATGGAGATTCAATAGCCCTTGACACAGGACATCAATCATAGATGTTAATGCTTCTTGGCATACCAAGTCTCCTTTTTCTGCCATATCCACAATAGCTTTGCCATTTAGCTGATGGTATTTTTCGAGAGGATGAGCACGAACACGGCGAACGAGACTCCCTGTTGAAGCTAGTTGAGACCAATTTTTCAACGGAAAATCCATACCTTTAAGCATCATGTAGCCAAATTCTCCTCCGTAAGACCGAGCTCCTCGGAGCAACTGTCTATTGACAATCAGAGCTCCTCCTATCCCAGTCCCTACAACGATGCAGGCGCAGCTTTTAACCGTCGTATCACTGGCCAATTCACTAAGACCTACGCAGTTAGCATCGTTTTCCAAATAAATCGATAGCTGATACTCCGCCAATAACTCATACCAAGACACGCCGTGAATGTAAGGGATTGCCGACAGGCCTCCAATGGTTCCATCGCTGTAATTAATCGCACCTGGAACACTTAGAGAAATAGCAGTCACACCTTTTTGACGAATAATGGTATCCATATAGGAGAGTAAACCTTCTAAAGTTTGAGGCGTATCAATTTGCTGATAATTGATGAGCTGTAAATCACTAGCAATCAGAGCTGACTTAAGTCCTGTACCTCCAATATCAAAACATGCTACTACCATAACGGTCTCCTTATCTTTATTACATGAAGTGCATTTTGGGAAATACATCCCATATTGCTATTGTTAACGACCTTTAACCACTTGGGCGAATCATTGCTTTATAAAGTTTTTTGACGTTCCAAGCCATCCTCTTTTTACTTACTCTAGCGAGGGAATACCTGGCTAAGGATTTCTGTTCTAATTTCTTGTGGACCAATCTTTTGTGGTAATTCTCCTACAGGTTGTTCCAATAAGTCCACACCTTTTGCTTGATGGGTGATTTCTAAGGCTTCATCAGAGAGATTATAATAGCGTAACAAAGGAAGTCCCGTCTCTTCGGATGGTTTTAAAGCCGTCACATATAATTCAGGCTTTTCAAGAACAGGATGCTTGAATTGTCCAGTTGAAGGGCACCCACCTTCTTGGCGTGTTACTTGTCCAACATATAGAGGAAGCTGTAAGGTTTGAGCCCTATGAATCGCTTCGTAGTGCATAGTCTTAGAATGCACTTCAATCCCATAATGAACTTCTGAGACCCCTAGGCATTGAGCCTCTGGTGTTGGAAAGTCTCCCCAATCTCCGAGTTCTCCAACACTTCGCAAGAGCGTCAAAGCAATCTTACTCTTATCCAGAATCTCATATTCGTGAAGACCAATACTTGATACCGTCATACCGATAGTGTTATTATCCAACGAAATAAATGTGCGGTGACGTTGTGGATGATGAGGATTTTCCCAGTTTACCGATGGCGTATTTGGACGTTCTACCACTTCAAAAATACTATCCGCCAAATGAGTCTCAGCCTGTAAACCTGTCTCAATAATCACCCGCAAACGATGATCGAGCATGTGATTATCAAACCGCGTTGTGAAACTAAGTTGAGGGCTCTTACGGTATAGAGTAATTTCTGTTGTCACTTCCAGAGACGCCATTTGCTGACTTCGTCCAGCTTGGCGCTTGTAGTATTCAATTAATTGTTTTTGTTCTTGATATAAGGTTTCGTCCGCACCAATTGGAATGATTATCTGATGCTTAGCCATTGCCCTTTGATAAGTTGGTGTTTCCTCACTTATTGTAAAATCAATCAATCGACTGTAAATCGGTTGACTTGATTTAGGAGCAAAATGGGCATATTCATTACCAATATCACCCACATCTTCAAAGGTGATGAGATTAGTGATGCGATGGCCAAGTTCTTTATGAGTTAAAACAAGATGATCGCCATCACGCTCAAGCCTTACAAAATCATTTTCCAAATGGTCAGAACCTTCAACTTTTGGTAAAGCTGACGCTGGCTTAATCTGATACGTCTGCCATGAAAAGGCTGGCATGTCTTCAGCCACAAAGCTTACCCGTAATTTTCTGGCAAAAACGGCAGAGCGGAAGGCATCTGTTGGCAAATGGTAATCAAATTGCACACCCAAATCCTCAATTTCTGCCCAAATACGCTCACCATCTACTGTAAAAAGACCAAGAGGTGGTAAGGTAATATCTGCCATCTTTTGGTGGTGCTCAGCAAGCCGTCCATCTCTAAAATCCGTCTCATCAACAATCACTTCTACCGTCACTAACTTCGTTTGAGGAGAAGCACTGGTATTCACCACTGTAAAAAGATAACCATCTAAATCTTTGGTATCAAGGGTCCTAGACCAATTGGTAAACGTTTTCTCTGCTAAGTAATTGCCAACTTGCTCCACCTTTTCAAACCGTGTCATCATCTCACGGTGAACAGCATCGACGCTACAGCCACAAATACTGTCATGCGGTGCATTCTCCAAAAGTAGTTTCCAAGCATAGCGCATCTCATCTTTCGGATAAGGTTCTCCTGTGAGAACCACGAGTGGTTCCACCACTTGTTCTAGTAACTGGCTAGCTTTATCATTGGCCTGCTTCAGATAAATACGTGATGAAGCCGTATTTGCCAAGGTGTACCATCCATCGGTTTCCTGACTGGTTAATTCACCTCTAACCTGACTTAATTGCTCTGGCAAGGAATTTCTCACAGCAGCTATATAATCCTCAAAATTACTATGAACAAAGTCAATGTCAGGATATAATTCCCTTGCCACTCGAATGGCTTCTGAGAGATTTTTTTGTACCGGTTGATGGTCACACCCATTCATCATCAGAAGATGAGGGGTTGCTGCATACTTTCTAGCATCCTCTAACTTTTTATCCCAAAATCGCTTAGCTTCTTCTCGATCCGCTGGAATTTCATTACCATTACTGTACCAATTAGCAAAAAGAATACCTAAAATCTGACTGCCATCTGCCCCAGTCCAAATCATCTCTGAAAATTGAGACTGAAACTGCTCATCTGACAAGACTTGATTATCAAAACCAATTGGCTTTACACCACGTCCAAAAAAAGCAACCTCAATACCAGCTTGTTTCAACAACTGAGGCGTTTGCCCCATATTGCCAAAGGTATCAGGAAAATAGCCGATTTTAGGAGGTCTTCCCCATTGAAGACACTCAAGATGCCCAATTAACGTATTACGCACATTAGCTTCGCTACTGATGAGGTAGTCATCTTGCAAAATATAGAAAGGACCGACAATTAATTTTCCCTCACGGATATATCGTGCTAATTGCTCACGCTTATGTGGTCTAATCGCCAAATAATCATCCAATGCAATCAGCTGTCCATCAAGGTGAAAACTTTTGAATGCCTCATCTGTTTCAAAAAGCTCACACAAATCATCAATCAAGGTCACTAAGCGCATGCGATGTTCTTCAAAAGGAAGATACCACTCCCTATCCCAGTGACTATGGGAAATAATATGTACCGTTTCTCGTGTCATGTCTCACTCCATTCCTAAGCCGTAATAATCCAGCACTAATTCACAAAACATCATATTAGCCCAGGAGAACCATTCTCTCGAATACAGGCTTGGATCATCCACATGGAAACTTTCGTGCATGACACCTGTACCGCCATCACAAGTCACCATTAGATCCAGTAAGCGAGCTTTTTCGTCCTTATCATCTGTCGTCAATCCTTCAATAGCTAGAGCAATTGGCCAGATATAGCGATAAAAAGTGTGGGTACTTCCGCAACCAGAAGCATAAGTACCTTCGTAATAATAAGGATTTTCCTTGCTCAAAATGGTTCGTCTCGTCGCCTGATAAATAGGGTCTTGCTTATCACAATAGCCTAAGTAAGGTGCTGCTAACAAACTTGGCACATTAGGATCATCCATGATAGACTGATTGCCTAAGCCATCAACTTCATAAGCAAAGATAGTTTCTCCGTTAGCATTCTTCGTCAAACCATAAGTTTTGATACCTTGGTCAATAGCGTCACGTAAGTCCCTTGTCTTGTTCAGCAGAGCCTCATAGCCTTCTGGTTTTTGCGTTTCTAAAATGGTTATCACATAGCCCAGCACAACAACTGCAAACATATTTGATGGAATGAGGTAAGGATAAACACAAGCATCATCACTCGGTCTAAAACCAGACCAGGTCATGCCAGTATAGGCACAGGGATTACCTTTACCATTATTGGACAAGGTATCTTCCAATCGGTCGGTATCACGCTCAAAACGGTAGGGAGATTCCGCATGGTTCTGCTCAACCTTCCATGTATCAACAATCAGTTCAACAGTCTGATAAAAAGATGGCTTAAAATGAGCGGTTTCCCCAGTGACTTTCCATAGCAAATACGCCAGTTGCAAGGGATAGCAGAGCGAATCAACCTCGTATTTTCTCTCCCAAATACGACCTGTCATGGTCGTATGATCCGATTGGTGCCCACGTCCATTATCTTCTTGGTTAAAGGCATTAGCATAGGGATCGTGGCGGATAAATTCGCATTGCCGCTCAATCAATCCTAAAATGGTTTGTCGCAGTGCCAAATCTTCTTTTGCTAAAAATAGGTACGGTTTTATCTGCGCCGTAGAATCTCTGAGCCACATCGCAGGAATATCCCCTGTTAAGACAAAACTCGTTCCATCTTCTAAAATCGCAATGGTTTTATCTAAGGTATCGGTAAAACAGGTTTCAAATACCTTTCCCCAGCTAGGATGATCAGCCGTTTTTTCAGCAATTGTATCAAGCCAAGCACGCATCGTTGGTTTAGTGTAAATCATGTTCTCTCCTTCATTCATCATTTGTTGTAAAAGCTATTAACCGCGACAATATCTTCACTAAGCGATTAATGCTAATCCTTCACTCTTTAGTTTAGAAGAGATAACCAGTAATTCCCATACACAAATTAAACCCTTTTCTACACAAATATATGGTCTTCCCAACTTGCTATTTTTTTCCCTTGTTTCTTCTACTATAATGGCAGTAAGCATTATTGAGGTGGGAAATGTATTCTAACTTACTATTTTGTAGTTCTAACAGTTTGATGTAAAATCTGACGACTAAAACTTAATCTTCACGATTAGAATACATGAGTAGGACAATTTGCCACCTATCTACTCCCATTCCCATCATCACACAAGGAGATTTTATGACCATTACCTCTCACATTGATACCCGCTGGGGGACTTATAATTCACACGCCTATTCTAACGGCAACTGCCTTCCCCTAACTGCTCTACCTTGGGGAATGAATGCCTTTTGCCTTCAAACAACTGATCAGCAGGGCAACTGTTTTTTCAACCCCTATGAGCCTATTTATCAAGGCATTCGACTGACACACCAGCCCAGCCCTTGGTTGGGAGACTTTGCAACTTTTCTTATGACTCCTGTGACAGGTTCACTAAGTCAAGAGACTCTCTTTCATAGGCAATCAAGCTACAAAACAAGCTCTGCGATTTTCCGTCCTGACCTTTTGTCGGTGAAATCGAATCGCTTTCAAATAACTAGTCAGGTAACACCTTCACTCTATGGTGCCAACTATCATTTCTCTTCTGAGACAAAAAATCCGATAAGCCTTGTTTTATTCGCACCAGACCACGCTTGCTATACTATCACAGACGATTACCATCTTACGATATGTCTACATAACGCTAGTGAAACACAGGCTGACCATTTCACCTTTTACATGAATTTAGCTTTCTCAGCTCCTCTAACACAAGCAGGTCAGCTGAATGGGGACCAATTTATTGCTGGTAAAACATTTGACTGCTTAAATGGGCATATTCGTCTTGATTTTGCCGAGACAGAGGTTGAGATTAAGTTGGGAACATCTTATATTAGTCAAGAACAAGCCCAATACCACCTCAGTCAGATAGGGGATTTTCAAACCACCCTCTCTCAAGCCAGTCAGTTTTGGGAAGACAAATTAAACCGTATTACCATTGAAGATAATGAGCATTCAGACCAGAAAAACTTTTTTTACCATTGCCTCTATCGTACTCTGTTATTTCCACAAACCTTTCATGAAGTGACAAAAACTGGAGATATTGTACACTTTGATACTCATTCTGGTGCTCCAAAACCTGGTAGGTATTACACAAATAACGGCTACTGGGATACCTTCCGCACGACCTATCCTCTTTACAGTCTCCTTTATCCAGACCAATACCAACATTTTTTAGAAGGTATTTTGAGCCATTATCAAGATACTGGTTTTCTCCCAAAATGGTTGTCTCCAGATGAAAGAGGAATTATGCCTGGTACTTTGGTAGATGGCGTCATCGCTGACGCTGCTAGTAAAGGACTAGGAAAAACACTTCTTCCTCAACTGCTACAAGCCATGTTAGACACCCGTAACACCGAAGATCCAAGTCAGCGCTACGGCAGACACGGTGCCAAAGATTACCAACAATTGGGGTATCTCCCCAATTGCTATCATGAAAGTGTTAGCCATAGCCTAGATTATGCCTATAGTGATTGGTGCATTGGGCAAGTTGCCAAGATACTAGGTAACGAAAAATTAGCTAGCTCACTCATTCAATCTAGTAAATCTTATCGTCAACTCTTTGATCCAGACACTGGTTATATGCGTTCTAAGGACAAAGAAGGGCATTTCAAGGCAACATTTTCTCCTTATGCTTGGGGACTGGACTATGCTGAATGCTCCGCTATTCAAGCTACTTTAGGGGCACTCCATGACTTTGATGGTCTCATTGAACTGATGGGTGGCAAAAAAGCGTTCACAGAATACCTAGACAAACTATTGACCACCGAACCTCTTTTTGAGTGCCAGAATTATGGCTACGAAATCCACGAAATGAGTGAAATGGCTCAGGCAAACATTGGACAACTGGCTATTTCAAATCAACCAAGTTTTCACATCCCTTATCTCTTTCAGCTGAGCCTTCGTCCCGAACAAACAGCCTCACTCATTCACGACATACGAGAACATTATTTTTCACCAACTTATCAAGCCTATCCTGGCGATGAAGATAACGGTAGTCTATCTGCTTGGTACATTTTTTCTTGTCTGGGTTTTTACCCTATTTGTCCTGGAAATCCTGTGTATCATCTTGGCATTCCAGCATTTGATACTATCCAACTTCATTTACCTACTCATAACTTACAGATTACCTCTAAAACTGGTGACACAGAAGCCACAAACCTCCATGTGCATCTAGATGACCAATCAGTCTCAACACTCAATCACCATGACTTGATAACAGCTACAAGACTTCATTTTCACATAAACCATTCAAAGGAGACACAATGACAAGCTATCATTTTCCACCATCATTTTTCTGGGGAAGCGCAACTAGCGGTCCTCAGAGCGAAGGCCGTTTCCCAAACGACGGAAAAGGCGATAACACATGGGACTACTGGTTCCAACAAGAACCCCATCGTTTCCATAATGGGATTGGACCAGACAAATCCTCTCAACTGTACAAGCACTTCCGAGAAGACATCCAACTTTTGAAAGCCACTGGGCATAACTCCTTTAGAACATCAATCCAATGGAGCAGACTGTTCCCAAAAGGTACTGGTGAGGTCAATCCTGAGGCCGTTGCCTTTTACAATAGCTACATTGATGAACTCCTTACCAATGGTATCGAGCCTTTCATCAACCTTTACCACTTTGATTTACCCATGGCACTGCAAGAAAAAGGAGGCTGGTTAAATCGCGATACCGTCTTGGCCTATGAATACTATGCCAAAACCTGTTTTGAGCTGTTCGGTGACCGCGTGCGCTACTGGTTCACTCAAAATGAACCTATTGTTCCTGTCGAATACGGCTATCTTTACCAAGGGCATTACCCTTGCGAAGTTAATTTGAAACACGCCATTCAAGTCGGATTTCACTCTGCCCTTGCTAGCAGTTTAGCCATAAAGGCCTACCACGAGGGACATCATAATGGGCAAATTGGCATCATTCTCAATCTCACACCGAGCTACCCTAGGGATCAAAATAATGCTGGGGATGTCAAAGCCGCTCAAATAGCGGATGCCTTTTTCAATCGCTCCTTCCTTGATGTTTCTGTAAAAGGACACTTTCCAGAAGACCTTGTTGAGATTATCAGAGACTTGGACATGATTCCTGATCACCAGCCAGAAGATTTAGCGATTCTCCAGCAGCATACCGTCGATCTCTTAGGTGTCAATTACTACCAGCCACGACGCATCAAAGCTAAGGAATCTCCAGTGCCAACTCATCCAAATACTCCAATGCCAGAGGACTATTTTGACTATTATGATATGCCAAACAAAAAAATAAACCCCTATCGGGGTTGGGAAATCTATGAAAAGGGCATTTATGATATTCTCATCAATCTCCGTGACCACTATGACAATATCCCTTGTTTTATTGCCGAAAACGGTATGGGAGTTGAAAATGAAGACCGTTACCGTAACGAATCGGGCTATATCAATGACCAATATCGCATTGATTTTTACAAAGACCACCTGCGCTACGTCCATCAGGCCATCACAGAAGGAGCAAACTGCCTCGGCTACCATGTCTGGGCAGGGCTTGATTGCTGGTCCTGGCTTAATAGCTACAAAAATCGCTACGGTCTCATCGAAGTCGACCTAAGTCAAAATGCCCAGCGCCTTATCAAACAATCCGGTTACTTTTTCAAAAATCTCTCAGATCAAAATGGTTTTGAAGATTAATTCTCCAAAATCATCTCGCAAACTAAAAATGAACAAGTTAGGCTAGGCAAAAAGTCTAAAAAATAGCAAATGGCTTAGAGTAACGTCGTCAAAAACGTTGATTCTAAGCCATTTTATTTTGTTTAATTTTCAACAACAAGGCGGGAATTTGAGTTTTTGTCCAGCTTCACTTGCCTTTTATATTGTCTAATCACTCCATATGCTCATCGCAGAGAGAAAATCATCGGAAACGGAGATATTATCAGGATTAATCCGTTCACGTTCCAAGCGGCGCTCTTCAACTTGACGTAAGGTCTTAATACCTTCTTTACGCCAGTTGCGCAAAATCGCCTGAATGTATTTCCAATTGACCTTATTGTTAAAGACTGCTTCTCGTAACGCCTCACGGATAAGCTCTGGGTCAGTCTGATCTTCATAAACTAATTTCTGGACATCTTCCAAAATCATCGGATTAAGCATGCCCATAGCCTGCTCCAAATCATCCGTCAATTGTTTAATCGCTTCACCCTGCGCCACATATTGCACATTTGGCTGACTTGACTGATTTTTTCCAAGCAACTGATCAAGTTTTGAAAGCGCAGGAGTTGCGTCAAAAATGACCTCTATTTCACCTGCCAACTCAATCGTTTTAACATCCAAAACACCCTCTTTTTCCAAATTAGAAATCAGGCGATTGACCTCAGTCACTGTTTTCCCCAAAGCTTGCGCAATTTGACTTGGAGCGACTTCTTCTAATTTAGTCGTATTTTGCAAGTAAAAAAATTGCCAAACCAAAAATGCATCCGCACTTGAAAATAATTCTTTAAAATGAAAAAGCAGAGCTGAGGGAAGGACAAGATTGCCCAAATGAAAATTCTCTAAATAACTCATGTTCAAGAAATCTAAGGAAGATTAACCAATGATTACTGTCACTAGAATAATCGTATCCCATGTTCAATTACGTAAAAATTGAACAATCCTTTCTATTTTTAGTTTAAAACCCCATCACATCATGCCATCATTTTCGTCATGCTCGCCACATAAGTTCACAAAAGAGCAACTACACGTACTATTCTTTAACTACCTTAGACAGATCCTCCAAACGGTAAGGGGTTTCCTGATAGACAGCATAATTAAGCCAATTACTAAAGAAGGTAGAAGCTGCTAAATTCCAACGCATAGTTGGGGTTTGGTTAGGATCATTATCTGGAAAATAATTCTCAGGAATGCTAATCTCTTTTCCTGATAGCAAATCACGGCTATATTCTTTAGCAAGGGTATCGCGATCGTATTCCAAATGACCAAAACTATAAACATTACGCAAATCTTTACTCGCAAGAAGAGAGAGACCGACACTATCACTTTTTGATAAAATATCCAACTCTTGAATATTATTGATATCTTCTTCCAAAACTTCTGTATAGCGAGAATGGGGTGCTACAAAAGCCTCATCAAAACCTCTCATTAATGGATTCGTTTTGGCAATAACGTTTTGGTTAAAAATACCAGATAATTTTCCAGCCTTACGTAACCATTTTTCAATGCCATATTGAAAATAAAGCCCCGCTTGCGCTCCCCAACAAAGATGTAACGTTGAATAAACATGAGTCTCCTTCCAAACGAAGATTTGGCTCAACTCATCCCAATAATCCACTTCTTCAAAAGGAAGAGTCTCTACAGGAGCTCCTGTTATAATCATACCATCATAATAGCGTTCCTTGATATCATCAAAAGTCTTATAAAAGGTTTCTAAATGTTCAGCCTGAGTATTTTTAGACTCATGGCTTTTCATATGAATAAAATCAACATTCAACTGTAAAGGCGTATTTGACAAATGGCGGAGCAGCTGAGTTTCTGTCGCCTCCTTAGTAGGCATCAGATTTAAAATCAAGACTTCCATTGGACGGATATCTTGATGACTGGCACGTTTGTCATCCATGATAAAAATATTTTCAGAACGTAAAATATCTACCGCAGGTAATTTCTTATCTAACGTGATTGGCATAGTAAAGACACCGAGAGCATGTATTCACCTATCAAATCATTAATTCGATAGACAATATCTTACAAAATAATAAAGCTCTCCCTTTCTAAATCATTCATACTATCATTATAAAAAAAGGTGCTATAGGTTTCAAATATGAATTTATTTGACAACTCCATAGTTTAAAACTATAACAATGATAGAAATAGTCAATAACCTAGACTGCCATTTTAAGAAATAACTTCACCATCTATACTACAAAAGATGATGAAGTTTTTGAGATAAATAAATTGTTTAAATACTAGCTTATCCTGGGAAGTTCATCAAAACTTTGACATCATAATCACCAATCGCTTCACGACCATTTAAGCCATCAAGTTCAATGATAAAAGCACAACCAGCCACTACACCACCAAGTTGTTCAATCAATTCGATAGTCGCTTTGACCGTTCCACCTGTAGCCAAAAGGTCATCAACGATAAGAACACGTTGTCCTGGCTTAATCGCATCTGAATGCATTGTCAAAGTATCCACACCATATTCTTTTTCATAATCAGCAGATACAACTTCACGTGGTAATTTACCTGGTTTACGAACAGGGGCAAAGCCAATTCCAAGCTCTACCGCAACAGGACATCCAATGATAAAACCACGAGCCTCTGGGCCAACAATCATATCAATATCGTGATCACAAGCATATTGTGCAATTTCACGAACAGCATAGCTATAAGCCTTTCCATCGGCCATAAGAGGTGAAATATCACGGAAAGTGATACCTTCTTTAGGATAATCTTTAATTGATGCAATGTATTGTGTTAAATCCATAATTTCTTTAGCAGTCAAAAACCGCTATCCTTTCTGAAAGGGATAATTCCCAAAAATGTTTTACACTCTATTATATCAGAAAAAGAGTGACTGGTCTAATCTCAGTCACTCCCTTCAAATAATATCATCAACAAAAATGATTTCTAGTACTTCACATTGGCATACCAATAAAATCTAAAAGCTCTATACCTATTATCTACAATATTTGATAAATACGTACAGTCATTTCTGTTCTACTAGAACATCCTAGCTTTATTTAGCTACTACTTCAAATCCTTCTGCTACTGCTTCTGCAAAGTTTGCTTCAACGATTTCCGCACAGTGGTCACAGATAGTTGCTTGGTATGAACGTTCTGCGGTTGTCGTATCGACACGACGGCAACGGTCACATACTGCACCTTCTGCATGAGCAACGGTGAAGGCAACACCTTCAAAGCAAATCGCTTCTGCTGGAGCTTCTTCTTCTGTTACTGTCAATTGCGATACAATCAATAGCTGCGCAACATCACTAGACAAGTTTTCAAGAAGGGCTTTCACTTCAGCTGATGCATAGATTGTCAAGTGAGCTTCCAATGATTTACCAATCACTTTTTCATTACGAGCTTCTTCAAGTGCTTTTTGAGCTTGGGTACGAAGCGTCATAAAGGCTTCCCAGTTTTCAAGCAAGGCTTCTTGATTTGCAAAGGTTTCAACCTCTGGCATTTCAGCTAATTGAACGAACTCTTCTGCTTCATGTTCAAGGTATGACCAAATTTCCTCAGCAGTGTGAGGCAAGATTGGTGTCAATAATTTGGTGATTTTCACCAAAATGTCATAGAAGACGGTTTGCATTTGACGGCGAACCAAGCTGTCTGTTGCTTCGATATACACGACATCTTTAGCAAAATCAAGATAGAAGGCAGACAAATCAATGGTAATAAAGTTGACAACGGCTTTGTAGATGGCCATAAAATCATAAGACTCATAAGCTGATTTGATTGTAGCCACCAATTGGTTGAATTTCACAGTCATGTATTGATCAACCGCACGAAGCTCATCATAGGCAACAGCATCAGTTGCCGGGTTAAAGTCAGATGTATTAGCAATCAAGAAACGAAGAGTGTTACGGATTTTACGGTAAGTTTCTGACACTTGGCCAAGGATATCCATAGACACACGCACATCGTTATCCGTATCTACTGATGTTACCCAAAGGCGAAGAATCTCAGCACCATATTGCTTAGCAACGTCGTTAGGTGAGATGATATTGCCTTTTGATTTAGACATTTTCTCACCTTTACCATCAAGAACGAAGCCTTGTGACAAGACTGACTTGTATGGCGCATGCCCATTGACCGCAACAGAGGTAATCAATGATGAGTTGAACCAACCACGGTATTGGTCAGAACCTTCAAGGTATAGGTCTGCCGGGTAAGAGAGGTTCTCACGAGCGTTCATGACACCGTTCCAAGATGATCCTGAATCGAACCACACGTCCATGATGTCCGTTTCTTTTTCAAAGAGACCATTTGGTGAACCAGGGTGAGTAAATCCTTCTGGAAGCAAATCTTTTGCTTCTGATTTCCACCAGATAATTGACCCATGCTCTTCAAAGAGATTTGCCACATGGTCTGTCACTTCTTTAGACAAGATTGGTGTCCCATCTTCCGCATAGAAAATTGGCAATGGCACACCCCAAGCACGTTGACGAGAGATAACCCAGTCGCCACGGTCACGAATCATGTTGTAAAGACGTGTTTTACCCCATGATGGGTGGAAGGTTGTTTTTTCAATTTCATCCAAGATTTCTTGGCGGAATTTAGACACTGAGGCAAACCATTGTGGCACAGCACGCCAAATGATTGGTTTTTTCGTACGCCAGTCAAATGGGTATGAGTGGTTGATGACTTCTGAAGCAAGGAGCAAGTCGCCCAATTTTTCTTTTACTGTTGGGACAACCTTATCATAGAATTGTCCTTCAAAGTCAGGACCAGCATTTTCCATCATCAAGCCACGGCTATCAACAGTCACAGCTACTTCAAGATTGTATTTCACACCGACATTGTAGTCATCCTCACCAAATCCAGGCGCTGTATGGACAATACCTGTACCAGAATCCGTTGTCACGTGGTCACCAAGGATAACCAACTCATCAACTGCTGTATCCCAAGGGTGTTCTGTCACGATGTACTCAAACTCAGCACCTTTACGAACTTCAAGGATGTCAAAGCTTTCCCAGCCAAATTTAGCAGCAAGGCTATCAACAAGCGCCTCTGCTACCACATATTTGCGGTCGCTACCAGCTGGTTTCACAACCACATAGTTAATATCTGCCCCCATGGTCAAACCACGTGAAGCCGTTACCGTAAATGGTGTCGTTGTCCAAACCACAATGTAAGTATCTGTATCAAGGACACCTTTACCATCTTTAACTTTATTGGCATAGTAAAGCGATGTAGAATCAATATCATGGTACTCAATCTCAGCTTCAGCAAGTGCTGACTCTGATGACCATGACCAGTAAACTGGCTTAGCTCCACGGTAGATATAACCTTTATCAGCCATGGCACCAAAGACACGAATTTGATCTGCTTCGTATTCTGGTTTTAGAGTGATGTATGGATTTTCCCAGTCTGCTGAGACTCCTAAACGTTTGAAGTCATCGCGCTGTTTATCCACTTGAGAAAGAGCATAATCACGACACATTTCAAGGTATTCAGCTAGATCCATTTCCTTGCGTTTCACACCTTGTTTAGCTAACACTTGCTCAATTGGAAGACCGTGTGTATCCCAACCTGGCACATAAGGCGCACGGAAACCAGACATTGATTTTGAACGGACAATGATGTCTTTAGAAATCTTGTTAAGCGCGTGACCAACGTGAATATTTCCGTTAGCATACGGTGGTCCATCATGCAAATGGAAGGATGGTTTACCTTCATTTAATTGCTGACGCTTGTTGTAAATATCTGCTTCATCCCAAGCTTTTTGCCATTCTGGTTCTTTATTTGGTAAACCAGCACGCATTGGAAAGGCTGTTTTTCCCAAGTTCAAGGTTTCTTTTAATTTCATGATAACTCCATTCTTATAAATAATCTAAAGCGAACTAACTTTTCAAAAATAATGACTAAAAAAATACCACAAAAAGTCGTGCAAAGGACGACTAATCGTGGTACCACCTTCATTTAGAAAAGTAATGTATCCCGAGTATTTCATATAGCCTATGATACACTGCTTTTCCCTCTTTGGTTGATAAGGAAACCACCCCTTCTAGTCTAATGGCACTAGGACTTTCAACTAGAATTAATGAAGAGGATAGGATCATCTGAGGGACTGCAAGACTCACACCAACTCTTGCTCGCTTAAAGTGTCATGATAACCCTGTGTTCTTCTTAATCTTCAATATTTACAGTAAAGGTTTGAGTATCTGTTTGAGAAAAATCAACAGTTTCTGATGACACAGTTTCTGATGATTCTTCTTCAAAAAGATAGTCTTGCTCAGACTGAGCTTTTTCTAATTCTTTATTAGCTTCTGCTACACGACGATAGATTTCTTCCATTTCTTCAGGAGTGAATTGGCGTGTCGCATCAAATGTCACTGGTTCGTCACTATCTGAGAAGTTTTCTTGTAGGACTTTTTCAACAACTTCTTTGAAGGCAGCATCAGAATTTTGGAGATATACTGCTGTCGGTTGCAATAGCTCTTGCCATTCTGGTGAATTGACAACACTCACTTGACTTTCCATCGCTGACAAAAGACGTTGGTGGAAGTGACGACTTTGACGTTTCAACTCTTCAGTTTCAACCGCAACACGCTTAGCGTTATCTGTCGCATCACGTAAGATTTCATTGGCCTTGACTTTAGCCTCTTCAATTAAATGCTGAGAATCATACGTTGCTTTATTGATAAGGTTAGTTGCTTCAGCCTGAGCAGAAGCTTTGACTTTATCAGCTGTTTCTTGAGCCAATAAAACCGACTGCATCAATGATTCTTTCATATCATTAAAGTAAGCCAATTTTTCTTCCAAGTCACGAATTCGCAATTCCTGTTCACGATTAGTACGTGTCAAAGCTTCATAATCATCTGTGACAATATCTAAAAAGTCATTAACTTCATCTTCGCTATAACCGCGAAATTTTACTTTAAACGTTTTGTCTTTAATATCAAGTGTCGTTAAAGCCATTAGTTTCTCCTCATATTTCTGTTATTTTTTCAATTGTAAGTTTTATTTTCCCTGATTTGCTAAGTCCATTATTGCGAGCAATTTGATATCGTCCATAGCCTCTAATACTGAGCAAATCCCCTGTTTCAAGTTCCTGCGAAGCCTTGTTAAGACTTGTATAATTGAGCTTTACCTTATCTTTTTCCAAAAGCTTTGCTGCGTTGCTTCGAGACAATCTTAAAATTTCTGAAATAATCGCATCCGCTCGCCAACTCGCTACTAAAACATCCTGTGATTGCCTATTAACAATTCTAGGAAGTAAGAACTCAAGAGAGACTTCTTTCAAGCCAACGGAAACTTTACCGATTTTTTTAATCGTTTGGATAAAGTATGATGCCATAGCCTGTTCTACTAAAAGTTGAACTTTGCCATCTGATACTAAAATATCACCAAAAACACTTCGCTTAATTCCAAGCTGATTGATAATCGTCCCCATTATTTGACGATGAGTCAAATGGTTGAATTTAGAATTATACGTTAATTCTAACAGGCTAATCTCAAAATCATCTACGTCTAAGACATAGTATTCTGGAGCAATGATGATTTTAGCATACTCTGTATCATAATGGTCAGAAGAACTATAGTAATGAAGCCCAGCTTGATTAACTAAAGTGATTAAAATAGTAACCTGCCTGGGATTAAGAAATTCTGTGACTTGAAAAGTGTAGGTTGCTTCTACCTGCTGAATCAAGTCAAGGCATTTCTCAATAAACAATTGCTCATCTGGGCGAAAATGCTGATAAACAGCTCTGCTATTTTTTACCATAGTGTAAATATCATCAAATATAGTTGCGACAACAAAAAGCGAACAAACTGTAATGCAGCAAATGCTACTAAAACAGTGAGATCAAATACTCCAAAACGTAAATTCAGTTGTCGAAATGGTTTTAATAGCGGTTCAACAAAATAAGATACCCAATAACCTAGGGCTGTTCGATAAGCTCCAGGAAACCATGATAGTAAGGCATAGACGCCCAATAAGAGCATATAAACTTCAATTACTTTAAACAGGATGCTAAAAATATAATAAATTATTAACATTTTTACCGTCTCTTCATATCGTAATCAAAGCTCGTGCTCTCACCGCGTTGACCGACATCTGCTAAGCCTAAATCTTCAATATCGACTACAACATTGGCTGGTGTCAAAAGATACATTGACGAGCTGACTTTTTGCAAATTCCCGAAAAGAACTGAACTCGCTCCGCTAAGAAAGTCCAAACAACGTCTTGCAGGAGCATCCAACATGTATTGAAAATCAATTAAAACACTCTCGTTTTCAATCAAGAGATTAACAATCTCAGGAGCATCCTCGTACTGACGTGGGTATTTAATTGCAATTTTTGATTTTTCTGAAACTGGAACATTTTGAGCCATTTGTTCACGCTGCTGAGCCAAACTTGGTTCAGTCTCAGTAATAGGTCTCAAATGTACCTGCTCTTTAACTGACGAGCGTGGCACTTCTTGGCGCCTCGGAGCCGGTTGAACAGGTGCTGATGGTTTGACTGCTTCACGATATTCAGGAGTCTCGACTTCTTCCACATCGGAAACTTCATCAGTATCAAAATAAGAAATGAAACTGTTCAATTTATCTTTAAGTCCCATATATCCTCCATTTTAATTAAAGAATGCCGTTCCGATGCGTATGAATGTCGCACCCTCTTGGATAGCAAGTGGAAAATCACCTGACATCCCCATACTAAGTTCAGTCATTGGCATATTCTTTATCTTTTTAGCTTTTACTGTTTCCTGTAACTGTTTTGCCTGTTTAAAGATAGCGACTAGAGTAGCCTCATCGGCTTCAATAGGAGCCATCGTCATCAATCCGACAATTTCAATCTGGTCACATTTTTCTAGCTCAGGCAATACTTTTTCTAATTCTTCTATTGAAAAACCATGCTTGGTCTCTTCGCCAGAGATGTTAACTTGTAGGAAACATTTTATCTTATGCTGAGCCCGCTTTTGAATTTCTTGAGCGAGTTTTACTGAATCAAGTGCATGGAAATAATCAACGTAATTGATGACATCCTTGACTTTTCTTCTTTGTAAACTTCCAATGAGGTGCCATGTGACGTTTTTATCCTTCAATGCCTCATACTTATCAAGAAATTTATCAACGCGGTTTTCACCAATATGGCGAACGCCAGCTTCTACAAGCTGGCTCGCTATATTATGATCAACATATTTTGTTACTGCAATAACGGACAAGGAATCTGCTGAACGTCCCGCCTTTTGGCAAGCATTGGCAACAGATTCAAAAACCTTATCTGCTTGACTTTTCATTTCCATATTTAGCGATTTTTGAAGAATGGTGGTGTCTCCAATTCATCGTCACCCTCAAAGCTATCTTTGAAACTTGTCACAGATAGTTGGTTGTCTAACTCACCTTCTGTTGGGCGAGCAATTGGATCACGACGAAGGTTCCAATCACCAAATGGACTTTGTGTCGCAGGTTGACCTTGCGCACTTCTCTGATCCATTGTCGGAATTTCTGACGTTTCAGACATGTCAAATGGTGCAGAGGCTTGGCGATAGGTTGGTGTAGCTACTGGTTGAGTAGAGCTACGTTGCTGTGTTTGAGTTTGTGTAAAGCCACCAATCACACGTTGCGTTTTTTCTTGTCCAACACCTGTAGCAACCACTGTTACACGAATTTCATCACGCATATCCGGGTCAATTGAAGTTCCCAACCAAATGTTCACATTACTTCCAGCCGCTTGACTTACGATTTCTGAAGCTTCTTCTGCTTCAGTTAGGGTCATGTCAAGACCACCTGTAACGTTAACGATAACATCTTGAGCACCATCAATTGTTGTTTCAAGAAGAGGAGAGTAGATTGCTTTACGTGCAGCTTCAACAATACGCTCTTCTCCAGTACCAATACCAATACCCATAAGGGCATTGCCTTTGTTTGCCATAACTGTTTTCACATCGGCAAAGTCAAGGTTGATAAGACCTGGACTTGTGATCAAGTCTGTAATTCCTTGAACACCCTGACGAAGCACATTATCCGCTTCGCTAAGAGCTTCCATGAGAGGTGTCTTCTTATCTACAATTTCAAGAAGATTATTGTTAGAGATAATCAAAAGCGTGTCAACGTGTTCGCGTAGCTCTTGGATACCTTCAATCGCAAAGTTACCACGTTTATTTCCTTCAAATCCAAATGGACGAGTAACAACGGCAACTGTCAAAGCACCTAGACCTTTTGCAATACGTGCAATGACTGGTGCTGCACCAGTACCAGATCCGCCTCCCATACCAGCGGTAATGAAGACCATGTCAGCACCTGAAAGTGCTTCTGTCAACACTTCTTCACTTTCTTCAGCAGCTTTACGACCAACTTCAGGTTGACCTCCTGCACCTAGTCCGCGTGTTAATTTAGGACCTAACTGAATAACTGTTTCAGCCTTAGAAGAACTTAGAGCTTGAATATCTGTATTAGCAGCGATAAATTCAACTCCTGCTACGCCTTCATCAATCATACGGTTGATGGCATTACCGCCACCACCACCAACACCGATTACTTTAATGATTGCGCCTGTTACAGACGCTGCATCAAATGAAAATACCATTTTATTCCTCACTTTAAATAATTAGTCAAACATAGAGCTAAAGATGTTGCGTACACGATCACCTAGTTTAGGCTTATCGCTCACTTTTTCTTCAGTCTGAGCAACTTCCGCTACTTCTGGTGTTGCCTCAGGAGTAGGATAAGTTGGTGGTGTCACAGGACGAACAGGTGCTTGTGAATAAGTTGGTGAAATATCAATTGGCTTACGGCGAAGAAGTTCTTCATTATGCACTGCATTTTGCGCAATTGATTCAACATCTGTCATATTACCAACGTATTCTACTAAACTGATGACATTAGCAAACATTGGGTTGCGAATGCCGACTTGATTTGGAATGTAAAGTTTAACATTTGTTCCAAAAACTTTCTCAGCTAATTCAACAACACCTGGCAAAATAGCTCCACCACCAGAAAGTACCACACCACCTGGCATATCGAGCACTCGTCCACGATCTAAGTCTTGTTTCACACGCTCCAAGATGTGGCGAACACGCGCAGAAATAATCTCAGATAGGTAACGCTCACTAACATCAATTGGGCTATTTTCACCAACCACATCAACTTGCACCGTTTCTGTCGCACTTGCTGCGTTGACGTCTGCATTACCAAAGTTAAATTTCAATGCCTCTGCAATGTCGCGAGAAGTTTTCAAAACTTTTGAAATATCCTTAGTAACGTAGTCTCCACCTTCAGCATAGATGTTGGTATACTGCAATTCTTGGTTACGCATAGAAGCCACAGTTGTTTGACCGCCCCCCATATCAATGATTGTAGCACCAAATTCGCGCTCACCTTCATTTAATACTGTTTGAGCCATCGCAAGCGGTGAAATCACAATATTTTCAAGAGCAATTCCTGCTTTTTCTACTGCTTTACGTAAGTTATGAAGAATCGTGCTTGGTCCTGTATAGAGAATACCGCGCATTTCTAAGCGGATTCCCATCATGCCACGAGGATCTTTAATCCCTTGGAATCCATCAATGATAAATTCCTCAGGAATAAGAGTAATCACTTCACGTTCAGGTGTCACACTCTTAGTCAATGCTGATTTTACAACGCTATCAACATCTTCATCTCGGATTTCTTTTGTCTCACTTGGAACAGGAATCATTCCTTGAGTTGTTTCAATTTGCAAGTGATTAGCAGGCAAGGCAACATTAACTCTCTCAATACTTACCCCTGCTTTTTCTTCCGCTTGCTCAATTGCTGATTTAATGGCACCAGCTGCAACGTCAATATCAACAATAATGCCGTCTTTTACCCCTGCACTTTTGACCTTGCTAACGCCGATAACATTCATTTCGCCACCGATAAATTCAGCGACTAGTACCTTAATCGTACTTGTTCCAATATCTAGACCTGTAAAAAAGCCACTTCTAGCCATTCACTTGACTCCCATTCTTACTGTTCTTGTAGGTAATATTTGCTATTTTACCACCTTACGCTATTATAACATAAAAAAACCTAAATTGTCTGTAATTTCCTTTTTTTTCGGGAGATTATCCTAAGTTTTTTGCTTCTGTTACATATCGGTTACAAATTTACAATAATTGTAAAAAAGTTAGAAGGGTTTGAGCTGATTTAGCACCAGCTTCGATGATAAATTCATCAAAACTAATATTGGCATCATGGTTTGCAGTGTCACTCATGGCTCTAACCACAACAAATGGTTTTCCGATATTATGAGCAGCTTGAGCAATGGCAGCTCCCTCCATTTCCACTGCCAGAACTTCTGGAAATTGGGCTTTAATCGTATCAATTTTTTCTTGACTGGCAATAAAGCTGTCCCCTGTGGCAATCAGTCCAATTTTATTGGATAAGCTCTGCTTTTTCAGAGCTTGCTCAAAAACAGAGACTAGGTGCTGATCACTGTCAAAATACAAGGGTTGCCCTGCCATTTGCCCCAAAGCATAGCCAAAGGCTGTCACATCGACATCGTGATAAGCCAGTTTATTAGCTACAACGACATCTCCAACGGCTAAACCTTCGGCTATAGCACCTGCTGAGCCTGTATTAATAATAGCATTCACGTCAAAATGATCTACCAAAATTGCAACGCTCATGGCTGACATGACTTTGCCAATACCTGACTGCACTAGCACGACTTCATGTTTGGCAATTTTACCAGCATAATAAACATTTCCGAGAACTTCGGTTTCTTTGACCTCTTGAAGTTGGGGAATGAGCGTACGTAGCTCCTCCTCCATAGCAGCAATAATTCCAATTTTCATAATATTTAAACGTCTTTGAGCATAAAAAATGAGAAGAAAATGACCAGCCTTGGGTAGCCGTGTTGTGACATTTTCTTCAGAGTTAGCTCAGGTTTGATTAGAATTGACACCCAATCAAACACTCCTTTCTTTATAAGTTACCAGTTAAATACTGCATAAATTAGTAATGATAGTAATAATAAAATGATGGTTAAAATGAAATTGAGTTTTCGACGAAATTGATTTTTTTTGGCATTTTCAATTCGTCTGCTTTTGATGATGCGGTCAATTTCAATCTCATCCATTTGTATCGTTTGACCCGTTCTCAGCTCATGTTCGTAAAGGATGTCCTCTAGACTTTCTCCACGATTGTAGCGGTCAATCATATCGTCTGTCAAAAGCGGTTTGCTCATGACTATTTTCCTCCAAATGTTAAGGCATAGTATTGTAATGCCATGATGGTCTTGGCATCACAAATATCACCTGTTTCTATTAATTTTAGGCAGTCATCTAAGGTTAATTCAAAGATTTCAAGAACTTCATCGTCATCTTGTGGTCTAGGATTTGGCACTTTTACTAAATCAGTTGCCAAGTAGAGCTTAATCTTTTCATTGCAGAAACCAATAGCTGTATAGAATTCGTAGATTTGCTCAAGCTTGCCACTGTAGCCTGTCTCTTCTTCTAATTCACGAGAGGCTGCTTCTTGTTCAGAACCATTTTCTCCAATTTCAAGTTTGCCAGCAGGAATTTCATACGAAATTTTTTCGATTGCTTTGCGGTATTGTTTCACAATGATAATCTTATTCTCTGGTGTGACAGCTAGAACAGCAACCGCTCCCTTGTGAAAAATTAATTCACGTTTGGCTTGTCCGAGATTATTTGGTAATTCGACATCATCTACTGCCACTGTAAAAATGTGACCTTCAAATACGATATCGCGTTTCAGTGTTTTTTCTTCAAAATCCATAAAAATACCCCTTAATGACATTCTACGTTCCAATTTTACTATATTTTAGTTTGGATTGCTATTGTTAACTAAAAACCAAGTTGGTTAGACTTGGTTTAGTGTGTTATTTATTGTTAGGGTGATGCGGTAAACGTTTGGCGTAACCGTCTTTATTTTCTTGACGTGCACGACCAATAGCCACGCTATCTGCTGGGACTTTTTTAGTGATGGTTGAACCAGCTGCTGTCAGTGCTCTATCACCAACTTCAAGCGGTGCGATGAGGGTCGAATTTGAACCTATAAAGACATTGTCTCCGATGACTGTCTTGTATTTCCCTTTGCCATCATAATTCACCGTAATGGTTCCAGCTCCAAAATTAACGTCTTTACCGACTTCCGCATTGCCGATGTAAGTCAAGTGTCCCGCTTTGCTATTTTCCCCAATAGATGAACCTTTGACTTCAACGAAATTACCAATGTGAACATCTTTGGCTAAGGACGAACCTGGACGAATATGGGCGTAAGGTCCAACGGTTACGCCATCTGCAACTGTTGAGTTTTCAATCATCGAGTTCGTAATAACAGTCCCTTGACCAATGATTGAATCTACAATGTAGGTCCCATTAGTCAAAACACTTTCAGCACCAATCCTCGTTTGACCTTTTAGAGTGACATTAGCCTCAATTTGTACGTCCGGTGCAATGTCAACATCAACTTCGATGTAAGTAGCTTCAGGGTTTTGGAAAGAAACGCCATTCACCATATGGGCTTTGTTAATACGGCGACGCATGACATTTTCTGCTGTCGCAAGGGCTACGCGGTCATTAACACCAAGACTTTCATTGAAATCGTGAAGGACATACGCTCCTACTTTTTCACCGTTTTCACGGAAAATAGAAATCACATCAGTTAGGTAATATTCCCCTTGAGCATTGTTGGTATTGATATTTTTTAGCGCTTCAAAAAGGCGTTTATTATCAAAGACGTAGGTTCCAGTATTGATTTCTTTGACTTGTTGCTCAAACTCAGTCGCATCTTTTTGTTCAACAATCTTAGTCACTTCGCCATGTTGGTTACGGATAATACGACCATAGCCAAACGGGTCATCTGCTGTAGCGGTTAAAATTGTCGCAACATTTTTATGATTGACATGGAAATCAATCAGATTTTTCAAGCTTTCACCTGTTATAAGAGGCGTATCACCTGCAATGACCAAGGTTTGACCTTCTAGATTTGCCAATTCTTCTTCAGCCATCATAACAGCATGACCTGTGCCTAGTTGTTCTGTTTGAAGCGCAAAAGATGATTTCTCAGCAAGAACTTCTCTCACTAGCTCTGCTTTGTGACCAATAACTGTTACCGTTTTCTCTGGATTAAGAGCTGACACCGCACGAAAAACATGTTCAAGCATGGTGATACCAGACACCTTGTGTAAGACTTTTGGCAGGTCAGATTTCATACGTGTCCCTTTACCTGCCGCTAAAATAATAGCATAATTTGACATTCTATTTCCTTCTTTTCTTATCATTTACTGTTTTATTATAGCATAACACGTCAAACTATTTCATTCTTTGTCATGCTGTCAACTGCTTTTTCTAGGACTGTCATCACAAGACGACTGTGCTCCAAAGCCTTATCACGCGCCGCAAGGTCGTTTTCTCTAATAATACGTTCAAAGACGACAAACTCTGCGTGCATACGGTGATGTGGGGTGTTGGTATTTTGGCGTTTTGCTATTTCACCATTGAGTGTCAGGCTAATTTCAGGCATGGTGTTTGTTGGCCCTAAAATAGCAATTGATCCTTTATCACCTTGCAAGGTAGATTTTATCTCAGCCGAGCAATCTTTTGCCCCGATAGCAACTGCCTTGAAGGTCCCATAATCCATAATCAGTATTCCTGAAGTATCCACTCCACGTTCCATATTCGGCAAGTAAGTAACGGTTTTAGGCTCTCCAAATAAGCCAACAACCAAGTGAATGTTATAGATGTTGAGGTCACGAAGAGCTCCCCCTCCCATCTCTGGGTTAAAAGCTGGCGCGATTTCACCACGTTTAAAGGCATCATAGCGTGAACTGTATTGAGAATAGTTGCATTCCACAATTTTGAGATTGCCTAACTGTTTGAGATTTTCTCTGATGTAATGAAAATTCCCTAAATATTGGTTCGTAATAGCCTCTAGGAGCATTAGCTGACGTTGCTCTGCTATTGTCACCAAATCCTCAAACTCAGCAAGAGTGAGCGTAAATGGTTTCTCACAAATGACATGCTTACCTGCTAAAAGTGCTTCCTTGGCGTAAGCATAGTGGGTATGGTTTGGTGTCCCAATATAAATCGTGTCAACGTCTGGGCTATTTAAAATATCAGCATAATCGCTCGTGGCAAGCGCTAAATGGTATTGAGCAGCTAATTCCTTCGCCGTCTCAATACTGCGAGGGGTTGAGAGAATACCTGACAACGTAATCCCATCAATCTCAGTTAAAATGGGTAGCACTTCCTTAACAATCATACCCGTGCCTAATAAGGCTAATTTCATCGCTTATTCCTCTTTTTCTTGTTTTCCTAAAATAAACTTTTTGACAACATTTGATTTCGGATTTAGGTAGGCAGTTTCTAGATAATCTTGAAAAACTCCTGGTGTCAACATCCCATGGCTAGCCATAATGTCTGATGCCACATCTCCCATAATAGTATCAGCCAGTAAGACACAATTTGTTGTCATCACAAAATAAGTCTTAAATTTAGAACGTCTAAATTTGAACAAATCAACGGCATAGCGCTGACTTATTTGCCCCAAGTAACTAGCCTTTTGTTTATCAGTTGCCAGATGAAAGGGTCTAGTATTCTCAAATAGTGTTGAGAGATTGTGGTCAATACTCGCTTTCTGCTCTTCAGTCAATGAGATGCCGTAGCCAAATACCGCTCGCCAATCGTCATTTGCCAAACTCTCTAGATAATCATCACTTGATAAGCTAAAGAGAACACCGTCACCAATCATACCACCTAAAAAAGAGCGTTCTGGATCATACTGACCATAGGCATAGGTCTTGCCTTTATAAGAAATGTCAACATGCCCCATTGCCTCAAAGCCTTTACGAGCTGTGTGAACCCAAATTTCTAGATCAACAGGTTTTTCACTCTTTTCAGCTGGTGTGAAGACCAATTGATCACTTTTTTTGAGCGATAACCATTTATTAACTTGTTTTAAAGCTGAAACTGGAATAAAGGCTGATAATATGACAGGTAAGCCCATTCGAAAACGACGAGAATACTCAGATTGAGGCAAAAAATAAGCGTCTAATATCCGTGATAGTCCCAAAAACATAAAATAAATGCCTAAAACCCAATAAATGAGATCCGTCACCTGTTTTAAATCAAATAAGGCAAAACTACCTAACAAAAAATGTAACAGCCCTTCCGTCAATGGACGAAAGAATAATTTATTTTCCGTACGATAGACCAAGAAACAATCAATAAGAACGATAACACCAATTGCAAATAGATCTAAAGCCACAATTAATGCGACTAATCGAACAGGGATAATCACACGATTAAGCAATAATAGGCTCAGCAAGGCATCTAATAAAATGTTCTTCCACGTCAATTGACTAGCGCCTTTTAATTTGTTCCGTACTGATTGAATGGTCTTCCCTAAAAAAATCAAGCCAAACAACCAAAACAGCACCGCTGGGAAGCGTGACTGATATTGCAGCAAGAAAAATCCTGTTGCAAGCAAAGCGATGCCGAAGCTATACAACACACCTTTTCTCTTTCCTAAAGCTTCAGCAAATGTTTCTACCATCATTTCTCTCCTTTATGCCTCGAAAGGCTGATCATTTTCCATTATAAATGGCTGTGTACTCCCCGAGGTATCTGTATCATATTTCATCATAAGATAGTTATAAACGGCCTTTTTATCAGCAAATTTCAAGACTTGATAAGGTTCTTCAAACGATATCTTTTCGACAAAAAGATAGTCTTGTTGCTCCGGCACAAGCACGCCCACATGCCCAATAAAAAGTTTGGTCGCAGCTTGGTCTAGCTGATCATGAAACCAGACCGAAATCATTTTGACTTTTGGATTGGAAAACACAACACCCTGTTGTCTCCAATAATCCTGTACCTTTGCTATATGCACCGTTGTATCTGTTGTATTTTCAGTAGCGACCGCCCCAAAAATAATTTTAAAGCGTCCCTGTTCTTCTGGGCTTAATTGGTAAATAGCTGGCGCATCTACCATGGCTTCCTGTTCAATGAACAAGAGACTGTCATCAGCTTTAACCATTGGTGTCAGTTCAATATCTGATTTTAACAATTGAAAAGTGGTCAAGCGGCAATTGTAACCTGGAAATAAGGGGAATTGTTCCACCCATTGATCACTAATCGCACCAATATCATAGGTCGGAATTAGCTTTTTCGAAATGCCATAACCAGACTGAACCAAACTTTCTGTTGGAATTTGCTGGTTATAAAAGGTTACTTGTTTGATAAACTGCGTTATATTATTCTGTGGCAATGTCTCAGCCAGTACCTTTTCAACGGATTCTTGTGTCTTGGTATCCAATAAATTGGAATAGACAATCTCAGTTTTAGTCTCCGACAGTTCTGAAAACTGATCGTTCTGTCCTTGGCAAGCCGCCAAAAACACTGTTGTCAAAGCACATATTCCTATCGTTAGAAATTTCTTCATGCCATCTTCTCCTTAATCTAAGGGATAAACAACCTCAAACTCTTCTAAAACAATCTGACTATCCTCGTTAAAGGCTAGTCCACATTCTTCAAAATAAGGTTCAAAAAAGTCACGATGAGCTTGGCGCCAGTAGGATAAACTTCTATCTCCCTCACCTTCTTTGAAGGCATGCTCTACTGACACCTGATGAAATGGGACGATACTGACCTTAGTAATCTTAATAATACAAACCGCTCTGCCATTGCCATCTAAAATCACATCATAAGTGCCAACCTCAGGTATCGGCTCATCGTCTATCTGATAGAGGTCATAGGCAGAGGCAGTCGCTGTTTTAATACCATCAACCACTAATTGGGCAAGTTCGTCTGGGGCAACACCAAAGGCCCAAGCATCTATCTCATCTCCAATTGCAGGGTTAATTTTCTTATAGTTATTCCATAATTCAGCTGCGTTCATGACCTAATCCTCTTTCGTCCTAATAGTCTATTACTTATTATAGCATAAAAAGCCCCACTATTGCGGAGCTTCAGTTTGAATAAAAAGTCTTTTTAATACTTTCCTTAAGTGATGTCGGACGTCAGCGACTTCCTGCAGAATTCCATGACTAATATTTGAGCCCGAGGTCTCAAATATTCCAAGTGTCAGAAATATTGAATTTTAGCCATTTCTGACACTTTCATCACGGCGGAAGTATCCTTCGTTGGCTCGCTATCGCTCGCGAGAAATAGGAAAATCATTTTAACTTGCAAAGCTTCTATTATTTATTCTGCTTGATAAAATTGATTTTGTCTACAGTCTGCCCCCGCTATTGCAGAGCTTAGCCTCATTTATAGTATTCTTTACTGTTATGATTATAAATACTAAACCAAAGCAGGGCTAAAAGAATCGTAATGAGGCCACCTTGAGTGAGTTGTAGGGCTGTCTCAAGAAGCCAGATAAAGGATTCACCACCACCCATGTCCCAAAAAACGCTAAAGCCCCAAACCATGACGAGAATACCTCCGAGAAGTAAGCCACGTCCATTAGCAGTTACTTTATTAAACAAAAGAGCAATATGTGTACCCAAGAGACCAAAAATCAAGTGAGCCAAGAAAATGGAAAGGTATCCCCTAACTAATTCTACATTTGACAAATTACCATCTGTATCAAAAAGCGTCAGAATGACATTGCTCGGATACATCTTATCAATGACTGGTACTAACGTCACTAGCAATACAAAATAACTAAATGCAAAAGTCACTTGTCGCGCCACTAAACTAAGATAAAAGTCTTTACGACTAACACCTAACTGAGTAAATAGACGAAAATTTACAGCTACCCCAGCCATTCCCGACAATAAACTAATAAGATACATCAGTGGATGGACATGGTATTGCACCTGTCCTAGATTGACATTAATTATACCTCTATGGAGAGATAGACTCCCCAACATTATCGGAAGAAAGTAAATGAGTGGTTTTAATTGATAAAGGTAACATTTCTTAAACATCTTAAACCTCCTGTGTCAGATAAATCAAGTAATCCTGTAAATTGAGAGAAGTCATCTCAACCTCAGAAGGCAGTTGAGAAGGTCTATCTCCTAAAATCACTACCTGCTTGGTTTTTCCAAGAGTGCTCGTTTCAAGAATGGTCTTTCCAAGTGACAATTCAGTGACCAAGTGCTTAGGTCCTGTTAAGGTGTAGCCCTTTGTGAGCAGATGCTCAACAGTATCCTGAACCTTAATCTGTCCACGGTCAATGATAATGACTTCTTCCAAAAGCGGTGCGACTTCCTCGATTAGGTGACTTGAAATGACAAGCGTTCGAGGACGGTTGTCATAGGCCATAAGTAAAGCTTGATTGACTTTTTTGCGTTGGGCAGCATCAAGTCCTAGCACAGGTTCATCTAGAAAGACATAATCTGCTGAAACAGAAAGCGCTACGATTAATTTTGCTACCGACTGATAACCCGTTGACAATTTAATCAATTTTTTAGAACCATCTAAACCAAATAACTGACAAAGTTCCATGGCAAACTCATCATCAAAATCTGGATTGAGGTCTTTCAAGAGCTTTACAATCCCAATAAAAGAGTTATTAGCAGGCAACCAATGTTCTGTCGACATCAGATAAATGCGCTTTTGTTGCTGACTATCTTTTCTAGGGTCAACACCATCAAGGAAAATCTGCCCAGCGGTTTCTGTTAACTGATTAGCAATCATTTTTAACGTTGTGGTTTTCCCAGCTCCATTTCTCCCAAGGAAACCATAAATCGTTTCTTCTTTGAGTTCAAAAGATACACCAGACACCACTCCCTTACCCATAAAGCGTTTTGAAAGATTTGAAATCTTCAATGTCATTTGTCATACACCTCCTCAATCAGTTTTAGTAGCTCAGCTTTTTCCAAACCAAGCCCCTTAGCCATGTGAACTAGCTCATGAACTTGTCGCTCACTGAAGTACGTCCTTCTTTTTTTCTGTAAAATGGCTAGCGCACCGCTTGTCACAAAAGTCCCTGTGCCTCGACGTTTTTCAAGAACGCCTTCCGCAACCAAGAGATTCATTCCTTTAAGAACCGTCGCTGGATTAATTTGATAGGCGGCTGAAATTTCTGTCGTGGACGGAACCTGATCACCTTCGGCATAAATTCCCTGAAAAATAGACTCCTCTAACTGCTGAGCTACTTGCTGAAATAGGGATATATCGCTATCATAATTAAATTTCACCTTTTCTCCTCTCTATTGTTTTTTAGTTAATTAGTTAGTTACTTATATAAGTAACTATACAACATTGTAATCTGTTTGTCAACGGAAAACCATCCTCACAACTTACTTTTCAATTTTAAGTCTTTCACCATTCGTGATATAATGGTAAAAAATCAAAAAGGAGACCTGTTATGGCTATTACTTATAAAAAACAAGACGACTTAGAAAAAGTCCTCGAATCATTCGCAAAACTCCCTGACCTTGAAAAGGTAACTTTCCCGAAACCTCAAGACAATGAGAAAGCACATGACAAAAAATAAACGTGATACATTTTTTTATGTCCTTGTAGGTCTTATTGCTGCTCTTGTGGCTAGTTTTTTCCAACAAGGTTGGCAGCGATTTGTCGTTGTCGTTTTGATTATAGGATTATCTGGCTATGCCTATGAAAAATGGAAAGGAAAATCAAGTGGCAAAAAACAATAATAAAAACACTGATAATCAACTGGCAATAGGTATTTCATTGGGACTTAGTTTAGGTACTAGTATCGGACTAATTTTTGGAGAAATGTTTGGAAAACCTTTACTGGGATTGAGTTATGGCCCTGGTATCGGTATGTTACTAGGACTTATTGTTGCCCTGCTCTCTAAGGAAAAAGGTGACTAATGCTAGATTTTTTACCCAACCATGTCCTCCAATGGATGGCAGTCTTTCTTTCCATTATCATAGAAGCCCTGCCTTTCGTTCTGATTGGTGCCATCCTCTCAGGTTTTATTGAGGTCTTTGTTACTCACACGGTTGTGGAACGTTTTCTGCCAAAAAACAAGTTCCTCCGTATTCTTTTCGGAAGTTTGATTGGTTTTGTTTTTCCTTCCTGTGAGTGCGGCATTGTTCCCATTATCAACCGCTTTTTAGAGAAAAAAGTGCCGAGCTACACTGCCGTTCCCTTTTTGGCAACAGCTCCTATCATTAATCCTGTTGTTCTTTTTGCCACTTATTCTGCTTTTGGAAATAGCTGGCGCTTTGTCACCTTAAGACTTGTAGGAGCCATTCTCATTGCCTTCATTTTGGGCACTCTCTTAGCCTTTGTGGTTGATGATGACATTTTAAAACCAACTGCGCAGCCTAACCATTTTCATGACTATTCAGATAAAACTTTCTGGCAAAAGATTTTCTATGCCTTGGCTCATGCTATTGATGACTTTTTTGATGTCGGACGCTACTTGATTTTGGGAACCTTGGTGGCTTCTGCCATGCAGATTTACCTCCCAACACGAATTTTGACTTCCATCAGTACGACACCGCTCCTTGGCATTCTAATCCTCATGCTCATGGCCTTTATCCTATCACTTTGTAGCGAAGCAGATGCCTTTATCGGTGCTTCTCTGCTTTCAAGTTTTGGCATCGCACCTGTCATGGCCTTTTTATTGATTGGTCCCATGGTGGATATCAAAAACTTGCTCATGATGGCCAAGTCCTTTAAACCGTCATTCATTTTCTTTTTTGTCGGTACATCTAGTCTGATGGTTGTGATTTACTGCTTAATATTGGGGGTGATGTGATGATTCGTTTTTTGATTTTAGCTGGCTATTTTGAGATGTCCATGTATCTCTACCTGTCTGGAAAGCTGGACCAATATATCAATACTCACTATACTTATCTAGCCTACATTTCTATGGCACTCTCGCTGATTCTTGCTATCGTTCAACTGGTGATTTGGGTGAAAAACCTTAAGATGCACAGCCATTTGTCTGGGAAAATAGCGGTGCTAACCAGCCCGATCATTTTGATGTTTCCCATTTTCGTTGCCCTGCTTGTTCCTACCGTAACCCTCGACGCAACTACTGTATCTGCCAAGGGCTATAACTTTCCTTTGGCGGCTGGCTCAAACCTCGAGGTTGCTGAACAAGAAGGTTCAGAGGTGCAATACCTCAAACCTGACACCAGCCTTTATTTCACAGCGACAGGCTACCAAAAAGAAATGCAGAAGGCGCTAGCCAAATATTCAGAGAGTAATCAAGTCGAGATTACGACCGACAACTACATGGAGGTCATGGAGCTGATTTACCTCTACCCTGATGCCTTTTTAGGGAAAAGCATCCGCTTCACAGGCTTTGTCTACAATGAACCTGAGCACGAGGGACATCAATTTCTTTTCCGTTTTGGGATCATCCACTGCATTGCCGATTCTGGAGTTTATGGTCTGCTGACCACTGGTGGCACACAAACTTACCAAGACAACTCTTGGGTGACTGTCACAGGTCATCTGAAATTAGAATATAACCAACAACTAGAACAAACCTTGCCAGTTCTCCATATTGAAAACGAAAACCAGGTCAATCAACCTGATAATCCCTATGTTTACCGTGTGTTTTAAGGAGAGAGTCATGAACCTTTTTCTAGCTCTTATTATCCCACTCTCGTTTTGGGCTAGTAGCTTTGTCCTAAATGGTGGAACAACAAAGCCAAGATTACGACAACTGCTAACCTGGTCACTTATTATCATTTATGCCATTTATATTATTGTCACTTTGGTCTCTATTTATCTATTTCTGAAAGTTTTTATGTATTCCAAAGAGCCATTTCTACTACTTCTCAGCTTGGTAGGAGTGGTTTCCAGTTTAATCTTCATCTGGTTATTACGACAGCTCATAACATTACTCTAAAAGATAAGGAGTGTTTAAATTGCTGAAAAAGAAAAGAAATTTCATCCCCTTAATGCTAGGAATACTAGCCCTTTTCCTTGAAAAACAAACAGGACATCTCCTTGAAGGCTTTTTCTGTAGCTTTATTGGACTAATCCTTGCTATTAGGGAACATCGAAAATCTCAGTCTAATTATCTTTTTGAAATCTGTTTAAATATTATTGGACTCCTTTTGCCAACAATCGTGATAATCATCTTCTTCTATATCGCCTCACAGATGAAATATTGATTGACACTCAATTAGTTAAACAAGACAAAAACAGCTTCGCAAGTTGCGAGGCTGTTTTGAATTATTTTACCCAATCACGCTTCCATTTGGTACACTTGGGGCTACTGTTAAGACTGTTAGTTTGCCGTCATGTTCTGCTGAGAGAATCATGCCTTGGCTGATGTATTTTTTCATCATTTTACGTGGTTTGAGGTTGGCAACGATTTGGAGTTTTTTGCCGACCAATTCTTGTTCATTTGGATAGAATTTGGCAATACCCGACAAGATTTGGCGGTCTTCTCCATCGCCTGCGTCTAAGCGGAAGCAGAGAAGTTTATCAGAACCTTCTACCTTAGAGACTTCCTTGACTTCTGCGACACGGATTTCTACTGCATCGAAGGTTTCAAATTTAATCTCATCCTTAGAAGATTTCAATTCAACCTCTTCTGGGTTCCATTCTTTTTCAGTAGCTGGTTTGCCTGCTGTCATTTGTTCCTTGATGTAGGCAATTTCCTCTTCCATGTCAAGACGTGGGAAGATTGGGGTACCTTTTTCAACCACCTTGATACCTGTTGGAAGTCCTGACAATTCAAGATTTTTAAGGTCAAAGGCAGAGCCAAGTCCCAATTGTGCCATTATGGCATTTGATGTTTCCATCATGAATGGTTGAATCAGGTGAGCCACCACGCGCAGACTAGCTGCTAAATGTGCCATAACTGCTGCCAATTTCTCACGGTCAGCTTCATCTTTAGCAAGAACCCAAGGAGCTGTCTCGTCAATGTACTTGTTGGTACGAGAAATGATATTCCAAACGGCTTCTAGAGCGCGTGGGTAATCAACCGCATCCATGTTTTTATGGTAGGCTCCCAAGTTTTCAGCAACCACTGCTGCCAAATCAGCATCAAAATCAGTTGCTTGTGCAAAGGCAGGGATATCACCACCAAAGTATTTGTTAATCATAGCTACTGTACGGTTGAGCAAGTTTCCAAGGTCATTCGCCAATTCATAGTTGATACGACCTACATAATCTTCTGGGGTGAATGTTCCATCTGAACCAACTGGGAGGCTACGCATGAGGTAATAGCGAAGTGGATCAAGTCCGAAACGCTCTACCAACATTTCAGGGTAAACGACATTCCCTTTAGACTTAGACATTTTACCATCTTGTATGACAAACCAACCGTGGGCAATCAAGCGATTTGGCAATGGCAAATCAAGCGCCATCAAGATAATCGGCCAGTAAATGCTGTGGAAACGCAAGATGTCTTTCGCAATCATATGATTAACTTCTGATGCCACCTGAAATTCCCAAGTTTTATCAGTTTCATCTGTCCAAGATTTTGTGACAGTATTACCTAGCCAGAACTTGTCAAAATTCGCCGTATCAGTTTGTCCATAACCAAGAGCTGTCGCATAGTTCAAGAGGGCATCAATCCAAACGTAAACCACGTGTTTTGGATTTGATGGGACTTGTACCCCCCAAGTAAAGGTTGTCCGAGAAACCGCCAAATCTTCCAAACCAGGCTCAATGAAGTTTTTCAACATTTCATTCATGCGAGAATTTGGACTAATAAAATCTGGGTGAGCCTTAAAGAAGGCTTCCAAATGTTTTTGGTACTTGCTAAGTTTAAAGAAATACGATTCCTCTGTAACTAACTCAACTTCATGTCCAGATGGTGCAATACCGCCAATCACATTGCCAGCCTCATCACGGAAAACTTCTGCTAATTGACTTTCGGTGAAAAACTCTTCATCTGATACAGAATACCAACCTGAGTACTCACCAAGGTAAATGTCACCTTGCGCCAGCAATTTTTCAAAAACAGCAGCAACTACAGTCTCATGATAATCGTCAGTTGTGCGGATAAATTGGTTATAGCTAATACCCAAAAGTTCCCACAGCGCTTTAACCCCAACAGCCATACCGTCCACATATTCCTGGGGCGATAATCCTGCTTCTTCAGCTTTTGTTTGAATCTTTTGACCATGCTCATCAAGACCAGTCAAATAAAAAACATCTTTGTTCATCATGCGCTTGTAACGTGCTAAAACATCACAGGCGATAGTTGTCGTAGCGTTACCGATGTGCAATTTCCCAGATGGGTAATAAATCGGCGTGGTAATGTAAAATGAGTTATTTTCTGTCATTTTCTAAATCCTTTCAAGGCTAATGAAACCTTTTTGATGTAACAGTTTATTATACCATAAAATTTCTAATCCAGAAATGGACAACAAAAAAAGAGAACAAGTAATCTCATTCTCTTTTGATATCTCATAAAGTAAGGAGGATGTGGGATTCGAACCCACGCACGCTTTTACACGCCTGACGGTTTTCAAGACCGTTCCCTTCAGCCGGACTTGGGTAATCCTCCAACTACATGATTTATACTATCATTTTTTCCATTCACTGTCAATAACTTATAGCGAATAAACTTGCACTGATGTTACAAAATATTATCTCTATTTTCAATAATCATACACTTCTGTTGATTTAATAACCAACTTCTACCAATTCAATACTCTTTAGCTGATTTCCTTGGTAGTTCACTTTGCAAATGAGATAAAATTCTGGAAATTCTTGAGCAACCGTATCGTAAAGAAACAAATCAACTTCAAACTGATGATCTGTAATCTCTAAAACAGAAAGTTCTGTTTCCTCAAAAGAAACGAGATGGAATGCCGTCAGTTTTTGCTCACTCAAGAAATTCTGAATCTCTTGATGAAATTCTTCACGGGTCTTCTGAGAAGCGCCAAAACGGTCAAAAGCGATCGCATATTTTTCTGTGTGAAAATCTTGATGAATAACCCTAAACCATTTTTTGACCTGCTTCATAAGCTCAGGAGAGAGTTCCAATTGTTGCTCTTGTTTTAGTTTAAGCTCCGCTTTTTTTGAAAACAGTGGTGAAAAGAGTTGTCCTAGACCAATAAATAGCAGCCCTTCAATCATACCAAATGCCATCGAAGAAAAGGCAATTATCAAAATTTTAGCCACGGAAATCCAACTATCAAAATAGCCCAAAGCTAGCAAGGCAACAACCGTAACAATATGCACCCAGTTCTTTTCACGTTTAACTTTCTGAAGGGCTATTGTTGATTTTTTCTTAGCGAGTTCTTTATTATAGGCATTTTCAAAACTTGTTATCACCCATGATTTGAAAAACCAATTATAAGACATGTAACCAAACATAGGTCCCATACCAAAAAGAGTGGCAGAGGAAACAATTCCCTCAGGCCATCCTTCTCCCCTAGTGATAAAAGCTAGAATGATGGAAACGACACCGATTAGAAGAGAAAATAAAATGGCAGGCATTTGTATGGCTTCCCAAAAGGCCCAAAATCTTAGTTTTCTAGTATACTTATTCTGCACTTCTTTATTAATCCGAACACCCATAGCCAGATAATAATCTTCATAGGACGGATAATGACTCTTGTCAGCATATGTCCTAATAGCATGAACATTTCCCTCTTTATCAAAATAAGATAGAGTGCCTCGGTTACCCTCTAAGTAATCATCAATAATTTTCTTAACAAAAGACATCTCTACCTCCTTATAGTGAAGTCATATCTTGGCTTACTTCTCACAAGCTAAACGATACACTGCTTCTGCGTAGATGTCCATGGCCTTGTAGATATCTGATAAAGCTAGGTACTCATTTTCTTGGTGTTCGGTCTTGTCAGAGTCTGGGAAACACGCGCCATAGGCAACACAATTTGGCATGGTTCTGGCAAACGTTGCTCCTCCTGATGATTTGGCAGGCGTCATGTCACCAGTTTTATCTTGGTAAACGGACATAAGAGTCGTAACTAAGTCGCTATCCTTGGGAACATAAAGCGGTGGCAAATAATCGTGTTCAACATAGGTTAAGCCGTACTGTTGAGCAGCATCGTTTAAATCTGACATCACTTTTTTCACATCTGCCAGAACTGGAATTCTTAAGTCTAAGCGGATTTCAGAGCTGTCTTCGGTGATGGTCACTCCTGCAATGTTGAAAGACAGGTTGCCTGATTCTTGATCCCAAATTTTTCCTAACAACTTTTCACCAGTTGCGTCTTCCCCAACTCCTTTAAAGATAAAGGCTAAAGCGGGATGCTCAACTAATACATGCAAGCCTTTGGCCAATCTGACAATGGCATTGATACCAGATGGTGCATCCTTAGTGTGCTTAGCTAATCCTAATACTGTGATAGCGTCAGCTTTTTCTTCAAAGGCAAAATCTAGAGAACGTAATTGCTGGGCTAGGGCTTTTGACAAAGGACCTTGATAAGTAGCTTTGGCTGGGACAACATTGTAGGCATCACCAGCTTCGAGAGCAAGGAGCTCACTACCTGGACCAAGGAGCCTGGCTTGTAAAAGCCCCTTCTCAGCATAAGTCACAGGAAAGGTTGAATCTGGTGCAAATCCCATCGTTGCAACCTCTTCCTTTTCGGTATAATAACGGAGGCAACGCCATAGGGTCTCCTCATCTGTCCCAAAGATAAAACGAATCCGTTTCGTCAATTTTTCACCACAGTCCATCAGAGCTTTGACCGCAAAGAGTGCCGCCATTGACGGGCCTTTATCATCTTGAACACCGCGACCATAGAGATTACCATCTCTGATAACAGCTTCAAAAGGATGACTGTCCCATTTCGATAAATCACCAGCAGGAACCACATCTAAGTGGCAAAGAATAGCTAGTAAGTCGCTACCTTCTCCAACCTCAGCGTAGCCGTAATAACCGTCTGGGTCTCGATAAGTTTTAAACCCTAATTCGCTACAAAGGGTTAAAGTATCTGTCAGTACATCAGATATCGACTGACCAAACGGCGTTCCATTCTCACCTTCATTGCATACGGACGGAAAAGCAACTAGTCTCTGGATGGCTGAAATAACTTGCTCTTTATGAGATTCTTGAATAAATACTCTCATATAAGATAATACTTTCGCATTATTATATCACAAAACACCATATATTGTATAATTTTTCAAAAAAAGGTAGAACTTTCATTTCTATAAGCATAAAATAAACCCGAGTGTCTATTTGAAACACTCAGGTTTATGAGATTATTCTGCTGGTGTTAGCGTGAAATTTGTCAGGTAATTATCTTTAGCTAAATCTCCTGCAAACTGGTCTCCCACCTTAATAAACGGCAAATCATCTGGGGTGCTTGTGCTCGCTTTAACCTTATAAATGGTTTCGCCAAATTGTAAGTAGTAAATGGTGGTTCCGTTAATGGTTTGAACCGCCAAGGCTTCTACCGTTCCTGAAATGCTATTTTTCTTAGTGGTGCTACCGTCTGTTCCAACACCTGATAGAGCTCCTGTATCGGCATCAGTAAATTGAGCGATAAGGCTAGCAATATCATTATTAACGGTTACTTGTTGATAATCTTCGGCATCCACAAGGGCATAGGATTTCACAAGTCCAGCATCATCTTTTAGTGATACTAGATAAAAAGCTTTGCCATTTAGCTTAACTAAAGAAGGAGCTGTTGCACTGTAATTTTTTTCTTGAACTTCACCTTCTGCTGACTCTTGAGCCGCTGATTCAGTTGCTGAAGCAAGTTTGTAGTTAACCACTTCTCGTGTGCGCATGTTAACTAAGATGAAGCCTAGATTTGAAGAATCGGCTGTCGCTGAAGTAATCCCTGTGTAAAGATAGATGTCACTACCGATACTGATGTAGTTATAAATATCCGTCGTTTCTTTAACACCTGTCTGACTAAAGACTGTATTCCAAAAACCTTTTTGATAAGTATAGTAATCATCTACACGGGTAATCACATTATTAGCTGAAAAGACACGGTCAACCCATTTAGGAATATCTGCCAGTCCATATTCCTTGGTTTCACCTGTCACGGCATTTAGTAGCACAACACCTTTTGGATCGTTAGCACTAAGCATGAATTTAGGCTCATAAATAGTGGCTACATAATAAGGATTTCCTTCATCATCAACTTCAAAAGATGGATCTCCAAAAATCGTAAATGGATAGCGCAAGCGCAAGTGGCGCATCGTGTCATTAAGGAAATATTCAGAGTCAGAATACTTCATTCCATGATCAAGTTTTGCCAATTCCGCCTTACCTATTGTTTGATTAACTTTGACATAATAACCGATACCTTCATTGTGATTGCTCAGCCATTTCCAAAAGCTTTTATATTCAAGCGGAGACACACGATAGGGTTGCTCACCGATTGTGATTTGACGGTAATCATCTGAGATACCGAATTGAGACACTTTATCAATGGTCCCTAGGTAAGTATCCCCAATTTTTTCAGCAGATGGGCGGTCAAGCAAGGCTAATTTGGTAATATCCGTTTCTGGAAAATCTTCGATAAAATCTTTTTCAGTCACCGTAATGATATTAGCGTAGCTTTTTGCCCTAAAAATACGTGAGTTAAAGAAACTTAGGACTGTCATCAAAAGAAAAATGACCGTCGCTAATGTTAACGAAAATCCCAAAGGCTTTAGATAACGTTTAAAATCAATAGTAACATCACGCGCCACACCATGACGACCAACGCGATTAGCCTGCATCACCTTTTTCCCAGCTGAAACCGTATCAACAATACTCAGCAAGAAAAACGCTCCCGCCAACAACACTAACGCCCAAATCATAAAGTACCAAAACTCTGAACTCATCGGATTAATGGGCGGAAGATAAATCCAGTAACTTCCCAGTAAAATCACGCCCCATAAAATCCAAACCGTCGATTGAAATACCCTTTTCATGGTAACACCTCCTATAACTTTGATTTCATTATATCATATCTCTAGTACAAGTAAAGCGTTTACCTTGATTTTGACGATACAACACCCCTCCCCAAAATCTCAAATCCCTAAAGTCGCACATATGGCTCATTTTTGATAAAATGTAAAAAAGAAAACTAGAAAGAGAACCTTTAAATGAAACTGATTTCTTGGAATATTGATTCCCTCAACGCAGCCTTGACTGGCACTTCACCACGTAGCGAGTTATCACGCGCGGTACTTAATACCCTTGTCTCTGAAAATGCTGACATTATTGCCATTCAAGAGACGAAACTCTCTGCTGCTGGACCGACTAAGAAACACTTAGAAATCTTGGCCCAATATTTTCCTGATTATGATAACGCTTGGCGTTCATCCGTTGAGCCTGCGCGCAAAGGCTACGCTGGTACCATGTTTCTTTATAAAAAAACTCTTGAGCCTACAATCACTTTCCCAGAAATTGGTGCCCCTACCACAATGGATTGCGAAGGCCGCATCATTACACTAGAATTTGACAACTTTTTTGTCACGCAAGTCTACACCCCAAATGCTGGCGACGGCTTAAAACGCTTAGAAGACCGTCAAATCTGGGACGAAAAATACGCAGAATACTTGGCAGAATTAGACAAACAAAAACCTGTCTTAGCCACTGGTGACTACAATGTCGCTCATAAGGAAATTGACTTGGCAAACCCAGCAAGCAATCGTCAGTCACCTGGCTTTACTGATGAAGAACGCCACGGATTTACCAATCTATTGGCAAAAGGCTTTACAGACACCTTCCGTCATCTTAACGGAGATGTCCCAAGCGCCTATACTTGGTGGGCACAACGCAGCAAAACCTCAAAAATCAACAACACAGGCTGGAGAATTGATTACTGGCTCACTTCAAATCGTATCGCAGACAAGGTGACAAAATCAGATATGATTGATTCAGGTGCACGTCAAGACCATACCCCTATTGTGATGGAGATTGAACTGTAATTCAAAGGCTTTCTTCAAATTGAAGCATCTTAATGGTTTCTACGATTTTCATCTCACAACAAAGAAGCTCTTTACATCCAACCTTTAAAATAGTAAACTATTTAGGTGCATAAAAACAAGGATTTTTCCTTGGACTGGTTCGAAAACTTCCCAGAATAAAAAACTAAGTGACCTAAATTGTTAAGAACAGACCGCTGTTCTTTTTAATCATTGATTACTTTTTCTGGAGCAAAAGAACCAAACAAGATATCTTGTTGGCCTTTTGTTCTTTTTATTTTGACAGAAAGGAGATAAACTTATGAAAAAGCAAAAAATTATCATCGACTGTGATCCTGGTATTGATGATGCCTTGGCACTCATGTATGCGATTCAGCATCCTTCACTTGATGTCATTGCCATTACCATCACACCTGGCAACGTTCCAACTTCACTTGGTGTTCATAATGCCCTGCTAATCTTGGAAAAACTCAATCGCCTTGATATTCCTGTCTATGCTGGTTTGGAGAATCCTCTAAAACGAGACTTTGTGTCTGCACAAGATACGCACGGTATAGATGGTCTTGGTGAGACACATTTTACTCGCCAAACAGATACCGCAGCTCAACCTACTTCAGCTGTTGATTTCTTAGCCGACTTTTTCCAAAAACCAACCGATGTTAGTATCATAGCTCTTGGACCCTTGACTAATATTGCAAAGGCGCTACAAAACAATCCAAGTCTCGGTAAACATTGTCAGCGATTTGTCAGCATGGGCGGTAACTTTAAGTCAAACGGTAACTGCTCACCTGTTGCTGAGTACAATTATTGGTGTGACCCACATGCTGCTCAAGAGGTATTTGAAAAACTTGGTAAATCCATTGAAATGGTTGGTCTAGATGTCACACGAGAAATCGTTCTAACACCAAATCTTTTAGAGTACACTCGACACCTCAATCAAGAAACAGCTGACTTTATCCAACAAATCACACGTTTTTACTTTGATTTTCATTGGGAATACGAGACGATTATTGGCTGTGTGATCAATGATCCACTAGCTGTTGCCTATTTTATCAATCCTGATATCTGTGCTGGATTTTCGGCATATACCGATATCTCAACAGAAGGGATTGCATTAGGACAAACTGTCATTGATAGCCATAACTTTTATGGTAAACCAAGTAATGCCCACATTTTAACAACTGTTAACACTTATTCATTCTGGAAAGATTTCCTAACCACACTATTTCATGCACAAATTGATGAAGAACTCGTCAAAAAATTCATTTAATAGTTAGGAAAAACGATGTCTAAATTATCTAAAACTCACCTGCTCACCTTTATGGCAATGGCGATTGCCTTGAATATTGTTGGTGCTAATATTGCCCTCTTTTTAAAACTTCCAATCTACTTAGATACTATCGGAACACTTTTAATGGCTGTTGCCTTTGGACCATGGCTTGGTGTTGGAACAGCTACCATCAGTGCCTTAATTAACTGGATGACCACTGATATTTTTTCTCTTTATTTTGCTCCAGTAGCTATTATTGTTGCTCTAATGGCTGGATTTCTCATCAAAAATCAAGACAAGATGCATCACCTGATTTGGAAAAGTTTCCTCGTCTCATTGCCAGGAACAGTCACTGCTTCTATTATTACGGTTATCCTTTTTAAAGGAATTACATCAAGCGGATCTTCGTTGGTTGTTCAATTTTTAGCAGGCCTAGGTCTTGATATGACAACAAGCGTTATTTTAGTACAGGCTGGGACAGACTATCTTGATCGCTTGATTAGTCTTGTACTGGTTATTGCTATCCTCAAAGTCTTAAGTAAAAACATGCCATTTATCAAAGCCTAAAAACAACCTTTAGTCAGAGTGCAGTACCACTTCTGACTTTTTTAGTTATTGGTGGGTGACTTATAGCTAAACGTAAAAGGAGACGCAATTGATACACTCCCCTTATAGTGGACAGTGAAAAAACAAAAATGTTGTACTCAAAGCAAATAGTACCTCGATAATTTTCTATTTTGCTAAAATTAACTTTTTATCTTATAATATAGAAAACGATTTCATACTATTGTTATCGACATTGTAATGATTAAGGAGTTTTTATGTCATCATATATTCTTGCTATTGATGAGGGGACAACAAGTACCCGTGCTATTATTTTCGACCATAATGGTCAAAAGATTGGCGAAGGTCAGAGCGAATTTCCGCAGTATTTCCCAGAACCTGGTTGGGTAGAACACGATGCCAATGAAATTTGGGATGCTGTACTGTCCACAATAGCTGATGCTCTCATTGCCTCAAAAATCTCTCCATCAGAGATAGCTGGTATCGGAATTACCAATCAACGTGAGACCACTGTCATCTGGGATAAAAAAACAGGTGAACCTATTCATAAAGCAATTGTCTGGCAGTCTCGCCAAACCAGTGAACTTGCCGATCAGCTCATTGCCGATGGTTATTCTGACATGTTTCATCAAAAAACAGGTCTCATCATTGATGCTTACTTCTCTGCCACAAAAGTTCGTTGGCTACTTGACCATGTCCCCCATGCTCAAGAGCGTGCGGAAGCTGGGGAATTATTATTTGGTACCATTGATACTTGGCTTTTATGGAAATTGACCAATGGGAAAGTTCATGTGACTGACTATGCCAATGCCAGTCGTACCATGCTTTTTAATATTCACGACCTCACTTGGGACAAGGACATTTTAGAACTCTTAAACATTCCAAAAAAACTGTTACCAGAGGTTAAGAGCAATTCAGAAATCTATGGCTACGCAGAGCATTTTATTTTCTCAGACCACCACATTCCTATTTCTGGAATGGCAGGCGACCAACAAGCTGCACTCTTTGGCCAACTAGCTCTTGAAGAAGGTATGGTCAAAAACACCTACGGCACAGGTTCATTCATTGTGATGAATACTGGTAATCAACCTGTTCTTTCTCAACATAATCTGCTCACAACTATCGGCTATGCTATCAATGGACAAGTAACTTATGCCTTAGAAGGCTCTGTCTTTGTATCGGGCTCTGCCCTCCAATGGCTGCGCGACCAAATTAAGATTTTGCCATCCGCTCCAGAATCCGAGACAGCCGCTTACCGCTCTACCAGTCTCAATGAGGTGTACGTTGTTCCTGCCTTTACAGGACTTGGCGCTCCATATTGGGACAGCAAGGCTAGAGGTGCTATCTTTGGATTAACCAGAGGGACCAATTCTGATGACCTCATCAAAGCTACCATACAATCTCTTGCCTATCAAACAAGAGACGTTGTAGACACTATGACACTTGATACAGGTATCTCCATTCCAACGCTCCGAGTTGATGGCGGTGCAGCGAGAAATAATTACCTCTTACAATTCCAAGCAGATATCCTACAAACTCATATTGAGCGTGCGCAAAACCTAGAAACAACAGCTCTAGGCGCAGCTTTCTTAGCAGGCTTAGCGGTTGGGTTCTGGAAAGACACCAACGAATTACAAACCCTTTTCTCGCATGGACAAGTCTTCAAACCTCAAATCTCCCAAGACGACAGTCAAAAACTCTATAAGGGCTGGATACGTGCCGTTAAAGCGACTAGACTCTTTGGAGAAGAGTAAGAAACGCTACACGCTACACACACCTAAAAATGAAAAGTGAGAAAGTTTCGGCTCTCTCACTTTTAACTATTTTGGAAAGTTATAGAGTTGTGGATACTGATCACACTCTGGATTTTTGGGATGACAAATGGCACGTCCAAAGTAAATCATTGCTTGATGCGCAGCCAACCATTTTTCTGGTGGTAAGACAGAACAAACATAGTCCTCGACTTCACGAGGCGTCGCTGATTTTTTGACAAGATCGTGATGTTTGCAGATGCGTTCTACATGCGTATCAACAGCAAAGGCAGGAATGCCAAATCCCACTGACATCACAACATTAGCTGTTTTACGACCAACACCAGCCAAGCTCTCTAATTCTTTACGTGTTTGTGGGACCACACCACCAAAATCATCAACAAGTTGCTGAGCACATTTTTTCATAAACTTTGCCTTATTGCGATAGAGTCCTAAGCGTGAAATGTACTTAGCCAGCTCACTTTCAGAAGCTACTGCCATTGCCTCTGGCGTCGGAAAAGCTTCAAACAGAGCAGGTGTTACTTGATTAACAGCCTTATCTGTCGTCTGAGCTGATAAGAGTACAGCAATGACTAACTCAAAATGATTTTTAAAATCAAGGCTTGGTTTAGCGTCGGGGAAAAGAGCGATAATTTCTTCAAGAACATGTCTTGCACGTTTTTTTGATAATACCATATTCTCATTATACCAAACCTTTCTCAAAATCTTAGAATTGGTATCCTAAAATTTTTAGTGTAAAATAAACCTATGACAAATCGATTTTTAAACCTTAAACAAACTTTTGAACAATCAGCTAATCCTGAAAAAGCGCAAAAAATGTCAGCCTATATGCGTCATCAGTTTACTTTTTATGGTATTCCAACACCTGAACGGCGTAAAATTTATCATGAGCTCATTGCCACTGATAAAAAGGCAAAGCAAATTGACTGGAATCTTCTTGATTTAGCTTGGGCTGAGTCCCATCGTGAACTTCATTACTTTGTTTGTGATTATCTCAAGGGCTTACAAAAAGTCTTAACTTATGAAGATGTATCAAAACTCATCGCCTATGCCTCAAGCAAAGAATGGTGGGACACGATTGATCATTTTGACCGCATTTTTGGAAATATTGCTGACGCTAGAATTCCTAAACTCATGATAGACTTTTCCCTAGCTGATAACTTTTGGCTACGCCGCATTGCCATTGACCACCAATTAGGAAAAAAAGATAAGACAGACACCACTCTCCTCAAGCAAATTATAGTCAATAACCTTGGTAGCAATGAATTTTTTATCAATAAAGCTATCGGATGGGCACTTAGAGACTACTCAAAGACTAACCCCAACTGGGTTCGACAATTTATTAAAGACTACCAAAATCAACTAGCGCCACTATCTATTAGGGAGGGGAGTAAGCATATTTAATATAAAATCATTTTGACCATAATGATTAGCAAACTATGCGATTAAAAAAATAATCACTTAACACAAAAAGGCATAAAATCAGTTTTATCACTGGTCTTATGCCTTTTTTCTTCCACTTCCTACTTCTATTTTTTTACAAGTCAAAATCTTCTTGTATTTTTTCGACAAGTTCACGCAATAAGTCTTTATTCGCATCATAGCGAACCGCTTTATCGTCACGGTTAGCTTTCAAGAGGTTCGCATTGAGTAACTTCTGTGTATGAAAGGATACCCCTGGCCCTGTAATCCCTAACTTCTTGGCAATATCTTTTGTTTTCGCCAAAGGTTTTGTTAATTCAACCAAGACTTTGTAGCGACTCAAATCACTCAGAACTTTTAGAATCGTACTCAACTGATCATCATCCATGGCCTCACGCACTTGTAAAATCTGGTCTATTTGGCAAGAAAGAGTAATAATACTAGAATAATTTTTCAGGTGAGGAAGCGTCAGTTGATAAAGACGAATCAACCAGGCATTTAACAAAAATACCTCTACCTTGTCGCTCTGCTCTTCCATCTCTTTTTCTAGGAATGTTTCCAGTGACATCTGATTCAAAAACTGCTCTTTTTGAGATTGTCCCTTGTCCATAAAAGGCTGGTAAAGAGGAATTAAGCGGCGAGAGAGTTCAATCAATTTCTTCAAATTGCCAAGTAAATCTTGTGAAAAAGCGAGAAAATTCCATTTCAAATCTGAGCTAGCAGAACTATCTAGCAAAAGGTTTATCAGTGTTTGATTCGCATACTGTTCCACACTCTCTCCCAGTACAAGAGTTCGCAGACAATGCTCTACCTCATCAGCACTCAACTGTAATATCAACTCATGTGCTTCTTCTACTGTTTGCGGGTCATACCCCTTGTCTAATAAATAGAGGTAACAAGAACCTAACAAACTTATCCCATCACCCATAAGATAGTAGGTTAACATTTCCTCTTTAAAGGGAAGAAACAGCTGATACAAATCTTCTAATACTTGAAAGGTTTCACCTAGAATCTGTTTTTCTTTTTGACTAAATTCCCATTGCGACTCGGAACGTTCATGAAGAAAAGTTGGTAGTAAAAAATACTCAAAAATCTCACTGCGATAAGGTTGATAATCCATCTCCATAAGCATACCTCATATTTTCTTTGCTTCTTTAAAAGTATACCCCAAAAGTAGCGTGGAAAGCAAGACAAAAAGAACGGAGATGAAACGTGCTGGTAGGACCAATATCATACCAGAAAGTAATATAGGAGTGAACACCATCCCCAACGTCACCATCGTATCAATCCCTGCCCCAACAGTTGCTAGCTGGTGTTCTGGAATAGAGTTGAATACCATTGTCTGAAGCTTTGGCATCATCACCCCATTCATGATACGACTAATCAATTGAAAGACTAACACCAGAACAATCTGCTCACCAAACAAGCCCAAGAAACATAATGTTGTTACTCCTGCACTTGCTATCAGTAGGAAATGTAGTGATGTCTCTTTAAAAAGTGTCCTTGTCAACACGCTCCCTGTCACCACTCCTATAATAGCAACTGATGACAAAAGAGCCAACGTCATTGCTGAACTTCCCAACACAAAGTCTTTGTTCTGACTCATGATAAAAAGGATAAGAGGCGTTTGTGCTGCACTAATGGCATTCAAGCCTGTCAAGCAGATAAGAGACAATCTCAGTAAACTTGAACTTTCTTTCAAGGTCTGCACAGCATTCTTTAAAGCATTCAGCAACTTTCTGATTTGACCTATATTATCTTCATGTGCCTCTTCTGGCATTTGAATCGGATTTTTTTCTAAGAGGTTCTGTAAAAATGGCCGCAGTCCACACATGATGACAAAACTTAGGAAAAATGTACCAGCATTTAAGAAGGCTAATTGCTGATAACCTAAAAGTGTCACTAGGAGAGCTCCAAGAGACTGAAAAACAAGTTGTAAAGCATACCTTGATCCCTGACGAAAGGCAATCAGTGTTTCCCTATCTTCACGAGGAATCACACGTAAACTGATTGGCGTGTACAGAGCATTTTCATATTGACCAGATAAGTCAGACAAGATATTGATGAGGATAGCCACCCCAACAATCCATAAAGCGGGAGAAAAGCCCATCACCAATCCCATGACAACATAAAGACTAACACGGAAAAACTGTGTCCCTAAAATACGATTGACTTTGTCCTTCGTCTGGTCAGCCCAAACTGCCATGATAAGCATGGTCAGATAGGGTAATGTCTCTGATACTGTCACCAAAGAAATCGCAAGAGGGGCATTCGGCAATTGCAAGACATAATCCATCAAAGCCAAATAATACACAACATCACCAAAATTCGAGAGAGTATCAGCTAAATAAGTCCACATGAATAGCTTATTTTTAAGAATCTTCATCATAAATAAATCCTCATTATCTAAAAAATAAATAAACGTTTATTAAATAACAGTATATTCTTTTAGATCAAATAAGTCAATACTTATACAATAGAAAACAATTATTTATCAAGAGGCTCACTACAGTAGTCAATAAACCAAAAATCATGACCACCCGTCAAACGGGTGGTTTGAACAGGGGCTATAAGCCCACATCACCAGCCAGCGCCTAAAGACGCTGGCTTTCACTTTGTTCAAGCCTAATCGCTTTTGACTCGTCACTTGCCTCTTAAAGAGGCGCTGGTATTACTTGCCATCATCCCTAAAGGGATCTTCGTATTCTTTTACGCTCAATTTATCCAGAGCAATATCATGTTTTTCTTGTTCTTGGATATATTTTTTAATAGTCGCTTCATTCAGTCCAACTGTGCTCACATAATAACCCTCTGCCCAAAAATGGCGATTCCCAAACTTGTATTTGAGATTAGCGTGTTTGTCAAACATCATCAGAGCACTTTTACCTTTTAAGTAGCCCATGAAACTTGAAACGCTGATTCTTGGGGGAATACTAACTAGCATATGAACTTGATCTGGCATTAAATGTCCTTCTATTATTTCGACTCCTTTATAACTACATAAACGTCGAAATATTTCGCCTAGACTGCTTCGATATTGATTATAGATTACTTTTCGTCTATACTTAGGTGTAAACACAATGTGGTATTTACACATCCACTTTGTGTGTGATAAACTATGTGCCTTTTGTGCCATATATTGCTCCTTTCGCTTTACTTCAGGCTTGAACACCTTTATTGTATCGCGTTTGGAGTTTTTTTGGTATAACCAACGATGCGCACCCGCATAGCGGGTGGTTTATTTGTTTCGCACCTACGGAGCGAAACGGACTTAAAGTCACATAAACAAAAAACACGACCGAAGTCGTGTTTAAATACTTAAATTAACCAATATTAGTCAAAATTAACATACTCTTTAGCCAATTCAAGAACTTCTTCTGCTGTTGAACATTCTGTAAGGGCACGGTTTGCGTACTCTTCCATCTTAGCAGTGTCAAGTTTCTTCATCAAGCTACGTGTACGAAGAACTGATGTGGCTGACATAGAGAACTCATCAAGTCCCATTCCGACAAGAAGCGGAACAGCTTGTTGGTCACCTGCCATCTCACCACACATACCAGCCCATTTACCTTCTGCGTGTGCTGCTTTGATAACGTTGTTAATCAAACGAAGGATTGATGGGTTATATGGTTGGTAGAGGTATGATACTTGTTCGTTCATACGGTCTGCAGCCATTGTGTATTGGATAAGGTCGTTTGTACCAATTGAGAAGAAGTCTACTTCTTTCGCAAATTGGTCAGCGAGCATTGCTGCTGCTGGGATTTCAATCATGATACCAACTTGGATATCATCCGCAACAGCTACACCTTCCGCCAACAAGTTCGCTTTTTCTTCATCGAAGACTTTCTTAGCTGCACGGAATTCTGTAAGAAGTGCAACCATTGGGAACATGATGCGAAGTTGACCATGAACTGAAGCACGGAGAAGGGCGCGAATTTGTGTACGGAACATCGCATCACCAGTCTCAGAGATAGAGATACGAAGCGCACGGAAACCAAGGAATGGGTTCATTTCGTGTGGCATGTCAAAGTATGGAAGTTCTTTATCACCACCGATGTCCATTGTACGGACAACGACAGGTTTACCATTCATACCTTCAAGAACAGCTTTATAAGCTTCATATTGCTCATCTTCTGTTGGGAAGTCTTGTGAATCCATGTAAAGGAATTCTGTACGGTAAAGACCTACTGCCTCAGCACCGTTATCATTAACACCCTCAACATCTTTTGGAGTACCAATGTTAGCTGCCAATTCAAAGTGTTTACCATCAGCAGTCACTGTTTGTGCATCTTTAAGAAGTGCCCACTCAGCTTTTTGCTTAGCATAAGCTTCACCAGCTTCTTTGAATTCTGCAATAACTTCTTCTGATGGGTTGATAACAACTTCACCAGTAATACCATTAACGGCTAGAAGGTCTCCATCTTTAACAATTTCTGTAATGTTATTTGTACCAAGTACAGCAGCAATTTCAAGCGTACGTGCCATGATAGCTGAGTGACTTGTACGTCCACCAATGTTTGTGACAAAGGCTTTTACAAATTTTTTGTCCAATTGAGCAGTATCAGATGGTGTCAAATCGTGAGCAATCACGATAGACTCTTCACTGATAGTTGCTGGGTTTGGAAGTTTTACACCAAGAAGGTGGGCAAGAACACGTTTTGCTACATCACGGATATCAGCTGCACGCTCTTGCATGTATGGGTTATCTTCCATGCCTTCAAAGATAGTGATGAACATATCAGTCACTTCTTTCAAACCAGTTTCAGCGTTGGTTTGTTTAGCACGAATTGTTTCTTTAATTTGGCTAATCATTTCTGGGTCAGCCAATACCATGAGGTGGGCATCAAAAACTGCTGCCGCCTCTTCTCCGAGCGTACCTACTGCTTTCTCACGGATAACAGAAAGCTCGTCTTGCGACGCCGCTAGAGCAGCATCTAGACGAGCTTCTTCCGCAGTTGTGTCTTCAACTGTGATTGTCTCGAATGACAAGTCTGGTTGAACCAGTAGATATGCTTTAGCAACGGCAACACCGTCAGATGCTGCGATTCCTTTAAGCATTTCTGTCATAATCTTAAGCCAATCCCTCTTTTGTCATTGTTTCTTCGATTGCTGCAAGTGCTTCTGCTTCATCAGCACCTTCTGCAGAGATAGTTACGTCAGCACCTTGACCAACACCAAGTGACATAACACCCATGATTGATTTAAGGTTTACTGATTTACCTTTGTAATCCAAAGTGATATCTGATGCAAATTTGCTAGCTGTTTGAACAAGTAAAGTCGCTGGACGTGCGTGGATACCTGTTTCTGCAACAATGTGGAATTCTTTAGAAGCCATGTGGTTTCTCCTTTGTTTTTTTGAATTTCTGAGTTATCGATTGATAACCCTTACAATCGTAAATTATAGCATAAATGTAAGCTCTTTTCAAGTTTTGAAGTGCTTATTTTCCATTTTTCTTGTAAATTTCGAAAGTGATGACGTCATTTTTCAAATCAATTTTTTTAGCTTTGACATAAATGTCTTGAGAATTTTTGATTTTTGTCACATCAATTGTGATGAGAGAATTTTCAGTATCAACCGTTACCAATTCAGGGAATTTATAGGCTTTCTTGAGGTATTTTAGGACCTCACCTTCTGGCAATGATAGGGTTCCAGCAGAGAAAGAAGTCAATTTCAACTGCACTGCTCCATTTTCTGAAACATAAGGTTCAAAATAAATATAGAGTGGCACTTCATATCCCAAGAAAGTATAAGCTCCCTCAAAAAGCATGGTGGTTGAGCTAGCATAAAATTCAAAGGTCAAATTTTTAGCCTTTAAATCAGATAGATATGAAGCCAGTGTGGCATTTAGCTGCTCTTTAGTAGTCGTGATTGTTCCGATGCTAATACTCTTATCTTTTGACTTAGTCGAAACTGACTCTGTTACTGGCTCACGAATTTCGATTAAACGACTAGCAATCACCGAAAATAGGGCAAACTGTGCTGATAGAAGCAAAATAAACGCCCACTTCCAACCATTAATGCGTCTCTTATTTCCATTTTTTCTTTGTTTCACGAATTTCCTCCGTCACGGCATCTGCCATTAGCTGGTAACCTGTATTATTGGGATGAAAAAGATCATCAGCAAAAAGGGCATCGTTGATAACAGTTGTCTGTTTTCCAGATGTTTGAACAATACCTTCTTCACCATTAATTCCTTTATAAAGGAGATCATTAATAGGAACAAAATAAACATTTTGGTATTCTTTTGTCACCTTTTGAGTAGCCTTATTCCAATTTTCCACGACAGTTTGCATTTCTGTCACTTCAGGAAAATTCAGATAAAAGGGATTATAAATACCTAAAATATAGATTGGGAGATTCTTATTATCCTCTCTAGCTAATTCAATAATCTTTCTCAGACGTTTTTGGTAATCCTTAGCTGGTTTTTTAAAGGTGTCTACATCTAAATCAGCTAAATTCTTTCGAATGACAGCCATGACGTCGTTACCACCAACTGTCAAGGTCATTAAATCAGCTTTTTCCAAACTTTCTTTGATGTCTTCATCGTCTTTCATGCGTTTTAAAATCTGGTTACTTGTATTTCCAGCAACGCCGTAATTTTGGCTATTAATTTCATAACCATATGTTGCATTTAGATTATTTCCTAGTAAAGGAATAAAGCCACCCTGACCTGTTGTATCTCCTACTCCTTCAGTAAGTGAGTCACCAATAGCGACATAAGAAAAGGTTTCAACTTTTTGGGATAGAAAATCTTTTTTGGTTAACTTACTGTCTGATTTTGGGACGATTACATTAAAGAGAGCCAAGAAAAAGAGGTAAGATAATAGAAAACCTATAACTCCCAACAACAATCGTCTTTTATTCATAGCGCACCATGACGGCAAATGCCCCTTCCCCTGTATGCGTTTGGATGATTGAACCTGTTTCTAGAACCGAAATTTTTGAGGCATCAACGACCTCTAAAAGTTCTTCTTTTAGGGATTGTGCCAAATCAATCGTCCCCGAGTACGAGATCCCAATTTCAGCGATTTTTCGAGAAGCAATCTGTGATTTCCAGTTTTCTAGCCATTTGGTAAAAGTCTTTGTCCCACGCCCTTTAACGATTGGAGTGAGCTCATGATTTTTAAGTTCCATAATGACCTTAATATTGAGTAATGAACTCAGCCTCCCTGTCACACGTCCTATACGACCACCTTTAACCAAATTTTCTAAGGTTGAAACTCCAATAAAGAGCTCAGACTTCGTTCGTACTTCTTCAATACGAGCTAATACCGTCTCTAGGTCCGCCCCTGCCTTGGCTAACTTAGCTGCTTCAACAACTTGGAATTTCATAGCTTGGTCAGTGAAGGTTGAATCCACGATCGTCACTGGAGCTTCTGCGATGTTTGCTCCTTGGCGTGAAGCTTCTAAGGTCCCCGATAGGGAATGAGTGAGGTGAATGGCAATAATATGGTCTGCCCCGCCTTTAACCAATGACTCGTAAGTCTCAGAAAATAGACCAACTGGCGGCTGGCTGGTTTTAGGAAGTTCTTTGCTACCTCTCATTAGAGAGCGAAATTTACTGACCTCTTTGAGTTCAGCATCAGAATAAAGTGTTCCATCCACCATGACAGATAAGGGAACAACAGTAATATCTAATTCCTTGATTAACTCTGGCTCAATAGTAACCGACGAATCTGTCAAAATTTTAATCATAATATATCATACCAAAAACGTGTGATTTTAAATGTTCTTATATGCTATCACAATCAGAAACTAACTAGGTCACGAAATCTTACATTCATTGAGCTGACAGTAACCTTAGTTCTTGAGTTTTAGAACACTTGTACACGTTATCCTTTTTAATCTTAATGGTAATATTATAGCAAAATTGCTCAGAAAATTGATAAAAGAGGTCTAAACAATTCAACCTCTTTTAGTTTTCTAAAGTTTTAATAATTCTCTTGCTTGAATGCGAGCAGTTTCTGTCACATCATCTCCTGCTAACATTTTAGCGATTTCTTCAACACGTTCTTCTGGCGTCAGTAGACGCACTGTTGAAACAGTCTTGGTATCATCGCTCTGCTTTTCAATAAAGAACTGATAATCAGCGATAGCAATCACCTGTGGGAGATGGGAAATCGCCAAAACTTGACCGTGGCGACCAATTTTATGAATTTTTTGGGCAATAGCCTGCGCAACACGACCTGACACCCCTGTGTCTACTTCATCAAATACAATACTTGTCTTATCTTCTCTTCTTGAAAAGGCTGATTTTATGGCTAGCATGAGACGAGATAATTCTCCACCAGACGCAACCTTAACCAAAGGCTTGAACCCTTCACCAGGATTTGTTGAAATGTAAAATTCGACAGTTTCATTTCCTTCGCGATTAAATTTACTTTTGATAAATTGGACCTGAAACTCCGCTTTTTCCATATAAAGGTCTTTAAGTTCTGACTTGATTTCATCTTGGAGAGCAACTGCTAGAGTATGTCTTTCTTGGCTCAATTGTGCCGCTGTTGAGACCAACTCTTTTTCTAGCACCTTAAGTTCACGTTCCATGTCATCTGAAGATTGCCCTTGACCAGTTAAAAGACTATACTCTGAACTAATATTAGCCAAATAATCTAAGACATCATCAACTGAGCCACCGTATTTTCTAGTGATGCTGTATATCACATCTAAACGTTGTTCAATTGCCTGTAAGCGACCGGCATCAAAATCCAAATCATCAATAATGGTTCCAAGACGCTTAGTCACTTCTTCCATAACGTAATAGGCTTCCGAAAGACTGCTAGAAAGCTCCTTGTATTCCAAGTCAAATTCTTCCAAACTCATCAAATCATTCATTGCTGAACGGACGTTAGACAGGCTGGAAAAGTCATCATTATCTAACATGACAAAGGCATTGGTCAATGTGTCTGCAATGTTTTTATGATTGAGCAGTTTATCGCGTTCTTGATTGAGCGCTTGATCCTCGCCAGAGACAAGATTGGCAGCTTCAAGTTCAGCCAATTGAAACTCTAACATCTCAATGCGCGCCTTGTGCTCCTGCTCATTTTTTTGTTTAGTCACAACTGCCTTACGCAAAGTTTTATAGCGATCAAAAATCTCTTGGTAGGATTTTTTGAGCGCCACAAACTCATCATCGCCAAAAGCATCTAGCAAGTGACCATGTAAGGCTGGTTTCATCAATTCTTCTTGGTCATGTTGACCATGAATGTCCACCAAATGTTGCCCAACAGCCTTAAGTGTCGTCAAATTAACTAAGGAACCATTGATACGGCTAATGCTACGGCCATTTTGCAAAATCTCACGGCGGATAATGAGTTCATCGGTCACTTCAATCCCATTATCTTCTAAGAGTTGTGTTAGTGCAGTATTTTGGTCCACTGAAAAGAGACCTTCTATCTCTGCTTTTGGCGCTCCATAACGGATGACTTCTGTGCTAGCACGAGAACCTAACATCAGATTCATGGCATCAATAATGATGGATTTCCCTGCCCCTGTCTCACCAGTCAGCACGGTCATTCCCTTCTCAAAATTGAGCGAAATTTCTTCAATGATGGCAAAGTTTCTGATGGCAATTTCTAATAACATAGCCACTCCTTATTTGATTAAGTCCAGCTGCTAATACGTTTTTGAAGAGCTTCTGCCGTAGCATCCGTTGGAGCAACGAGAAGAAGGCTATCATCATCAGCAACCAAGCTAAAAATTTGATCTGAAAATTCATTTAAAATATGGCGTTTCAATAAACGGCTATTACCTGGAACAACCTCAATATTGAGCATGTTTTTCAAACGTGAAATTTCTAAAATAATAGCAGATAAGTTTAACGGTTGAGGAACAATGACTGCTGCCTTGCTCGTTGATAATCCATAAACGTAACGTCCTGATTTTGATGGTACTTTGACGATACCAATTTCATTCATATCACGTGAAATGGTAGCTTGAGTCGGTGTCAAACCTTCTTTTTCTAAAAAAGATAACAATTCATGCTGTGTTTCAATTTCATTCGATAAAATAATTTTTTTAATTAATTCTAAACGTTCATTTTTTTTCATAAGTATCATTTGCAGAGCTTTATAGCCAGAGAAAAAGATGAGTTTTATAAATCTATCACCATTTTCAATGCACTTAGCTCTGATTTAGTCAGTGTTTTTGACTAAATATTCCTTTCTTCATTTATAGGGATGCTTTAAAAGCATCATGTGCTTGTATAACCACTTGAGAAATGGCTGAGCTAACAAGATTGTTTGCGTCAGCAGCTTTTTCCAAATGGGCTAAAAATTCAATATTGCCATGACCACCTTGGATCGGTGAAAAATCAAGGCCTTTAACAGTAAATCCGTAATTAACGGCAAAATGTGTCACTGTTCCTAAAACTTTTTCGTGAACCGTCTGATCCTTGATAATCCCATTTTTACCAATTTGTTCACGTCCTGCTTCAAATTGAGGTTTAATAAGAGCAACCACTTGACCACCTTCTGCTAATACTTTATGAAGAGCCGGTAAAATCAAATTCAATGATATGAAACTGACATCTATTGACGCAAAAGTCGGTTGCCCTTCTGTGAAATCAGACAATTCAGCATAACGGAAATTGTATTGCTCCATAGAACGCACGCGCTCATCATTACGCAATTTCCAGACCAATTGATTGGTACCAACATCTACTGCGTAAACCAATTTCGCACCGCTTTGAAGCATGACATCCGTAAAACCACCTGTCGACGCACCAATATCAATGGTTGTTGCACCTTCAACTGAAATACCAAAAACGTCAAGCGCCTTCTCAAGTTTCAAACCGCCCCGACTGACATACTTGAGCTTTTCACCTTTGAGTTTTAACTCAGTGCTATCATCAATTTTTTCACCGGGTTTATCATAGCGCTCACCATTGATGACATTGACCACAAGACCTGCCATAACACCACGCTTGGCCTGTTCTCGCGTCTCAAAAAGTCCTTGTTTGTGCGCTAGGACATCTACTCTTTCCTTAGGCATGAAGTCGCAACCTTTCTATTATTTCTTGGATATTTTGTGGATTAAATCCTTGATTTTCTTGGAGTTTTTGGAAAATGGCTTGCGCTTTCTCCAGACTCTCATTTAAAATCGCATAAGATTTTTCTAAACCTAGAAGGGCTGGGTAGGTAGATTTTTCAGCCAACAAGTCTTTTTGCGGTGTCTTACCGATTTCCTCAAACGTCGCCGTCACGTCTAAAATGTCATCACGGACTTGAAAAGCAAGACCAATTAACTCACCCGCTGTCTGTAAATCAGTCACAACAACGCTTGACTGCTCTGCTATTATCCCAGCTGCTACAAAAGGAAAAGCCAATAATTTTCCCGTTTTATTAGCATGAATCGTTTGTAGGTCTTCTAAAGAAAGCTGCGCCTCCTCACCTAACATATCTAGCATTTGCCCACCAACCATACCAAAGGTTCCTGAACTATAGGACAACTCCGAAACCAATTGAATCTTAATCTCAGCAGATAAATTTGTCTCCGCAATCAAACCAAAGGGATCCAAAAAAAGAGAATCGCCTGCCAAGATAGCTGTCGCTTCATTAAACTTTTTATGATTGGTTAGTCTACCTCGACGGTAATCGTCATTATCCATAGCTGGTAGGTCATCATGGATGAGGGAACCCGTGTGAATCATCTCAACAGCTGCCGCCACATCAAAATGACTGTCATTTAACTTAACTCCAAAACCTTCTAGGATTTCTAGCATGATTAAGGGACGAATTCTCTTCCCGCCAGAATCAATCGAGTAAAGAATACTGGCAATCAACTCTTCTGAAATAACCTTTCGACTACGGTAATAGCGATAAATCGCCTGATCTATGCCTTGCAACTTATCCATTAGGCATCAAATTCCTTTTCTGAACCATCAGCCTGCATGACCTTGACCAAGGTTTTTTCAGCCTGAGCAAGCGTCTGTTGTAAATCCTTTGACAAGACCATTCCTTTTTGAAACTCGGCGATAGCCTCTTCCAAGGCGACATCACCATTTTCTAGCTTGGCCACAATAGCTTCTAATTCTTGTAAATTTTCTTCAAATGTTTTTTTCTTGCTTGGCATTATTTACAATTTCGGATATCGTCAATAAAATGAAATCCATAACACATCGCATTAAGCACATATGGTATTTCATCATTGAAAAACCTACCCACAGTCAGTTTAGAATACTAAACTGACATTTCCTTTCTAATAATTCTATCGAAATCCTTAATCATTATCCTTTTCCATAATGATTAAGTTTCCAAATCGACCTGGAAAATCTTCCCGCAATCGTTTAAATCCTAACTGCTCATACATCGCTTGAGCTGGGATATTAGCTACATTGACGGCTAATATAAGACTGTCACACACCCTACCTAAAACATCTTCAATAAAATCGAAAATCAGTAACATGGCCTGACTGCTGTAACCCTTACGACGGTATCTATCATCAATGGACAACGCTCTTAAAAGCACTCGCTTAGTGCTGTCATATCCGTAAGTTTCCGGACCACCCTCAAAATGCAAGGTAAAATAACCCACGATCTGATTTTCATTAAGCACGATAACAGGTTGACGTGACGACTCCATTAAACAGTCTTCAATTGCCTCTCTTGGATGAGCTGTAAAGGTCGTATCACAAAGCTGATAATCCGATAGGTCTCCATGGCTATTGATGTCATATCTTTCTAAATGAATCTTAGACAATATCAACAACCTCAACTTCCAGCTGCCCATCTTTCATGAGAACATTAAGGGTATCACCTTTACTAACTTCCTTACTACTCGCAACTATCTGATGATTTTTTTGAACCATTGCATAGCCACGCGCAATAATTCTATTGGTATCCAGTGACAAAAGCGCATCTTGTGCCTTTTCAAATCGAGATAACTTGCTATCGTACTGGTTGGTCATGTGAGACTTGAGAAGTCGTTCCTGAACGGCCAAGCGCTCATAATAACTGGTGAGTCTACCTTTCAAGTCCACCGCCAATAAACGCTGGTTTATCAAAGCTGATTTCTGCTGAGCTTGGTTCAATTGATTTTCAGTTTTTGTGACTAATCTCGTCGTTAATTTATCCAATTTCTGCACATAGCCGTCATAAAGACGTTCTGGCTGTCTGAAAATAACAGAGTTTGACAGTTTTAACACACGCTCCTGATTAAATTGAATACGCCGTAGTGTCGCTTGATAAGCCCTATTTTGTCGCTCTGCAAGCCATGACACAATATCCGATTTTGTTACAGGGGTTGCTAGCTCGGCTGCTGCTGTTGGAGTAGCTGCTCTGCGATCGGCGACAAAGTCTGCCAAAGTCGTATCAGTCTCGTGGCCCACAGAAGATATCACTGGCAATCTGGACTCAAAAATCGCTTGAACGACGATCTCTTCATTGAAAGACCAGAGATCTTCAATAGAGCCACCACCACGACCAACAATCAGCAAATCAAGGTCACTTCGTTCATTTGCCTTAGCAATATTTGTTGCCACTTCATGAGCACTTCCCTCCCCTTGAACCTTGGTTGGAAAAAGTAAAATCTCAACACCTGGAAACCGTCTGCTTACTGTCGTAATGATATCTCGGATCACAGCACCACTTGGACTGGTAATGACACCAATTTTTTTGACAAATTGTGGCAGAGCTTGTTTATGGCGATCATCAAAATAGCCAGCTTCAGATAATTTTTTCTTGAGTTGCTCAAATTGAACAGCTAAAGCACCAACACCATCCGGCTCTGCCTTTTCAATAATAATGGAGTAAGAGCCGCTTGGCGGATAAAGTTCAATGCGACCAATAACATTGACTTTCATGCCTTCTTCAAGGTCAAAGCCAAGTTTTTTGTAAATACCGCCCCACATGGTCGCTTGAATAACTGCACCCTCATCCTTGAGGGAAAAATACTGGTGATTTGGTCGTCTACGAAAGTTAGAGACCTGACCTGTCAAGTAGACTCGCTCCAAATAAGGGTCACGGTCAATCTTCATTTTAAGATATTTGGTCAAATTAGTGACCGATAAATAATCTGTCAACGCTCTTCCTTTCTTTCAAATCTATAGTGACACTATCGTCAGTTGTTATCCCTATCAAGTTTTACTTTTATCATACTATCTTCTTAAAAACAAATAATGATACGTTTGGAAGTTAATCACTCAATAATCACATTTGTATACTTTAACAATTATACCAAAAATAGTTTAAATATAGTTATCCAGAGGTCATTTTGTTTTTACGCTTTTCTAAGTAAAAGAGGATGGAATCTAAAATATCCAATCCTCAATTAGTTATATCGTGCAAAAAATCTAAATCTGAGTCAACGGAGTTGCAGTATCTGGAGAAGTATCTAAAATTTTAACCGTACGTTCAACATCAATATCTGCCTGTGCAAGATTATTTTTAACAGTCAGGTGAGCTAATTCTTTGATGTTATTTTCTTTAGATAAATGCCCCAGATAAATTTTTTGCGTTCTGTTACCCAGACTATCAATCATGGCCTGTGCTCCAGCTTCATTTGATAAATGCCCATAATCTGATAAGATGCGCTGCTTTGTTGACCAAGGATATGAGCCTGCTCTCAATATTTCAATATCATGGTTGGCTTCAATGAGATAGGCGTCAGCATTTTCAATAATCCCTGACATCCGATCGGAAACATAACCCGTATCTGTCAACATGACAAAACTCTTGTCATCTTTCATGAAACGGTAAAATTGCGGAGCTACAGCATCGTGACTAACAGCAAAACTCTCGATATCTATATCGTCAAATGTAAGCACCTTTCCTGTCTCAAAAATATGCTTTTGACTCACATCCAGTTTACCTAGCATCTTGTCCATGGCCTGCCAAGTCTTACTATTAGCATAAACGTCTAAATTATATTTACGGGCTAAAACACCGACACCGTGGATATGATCTTTATGCTCATGTGTTACTAAAATAGCGTCTAAATCCTCTGGTTTTCGGTCAATTTCATCAAGTAAACTCACAATTTTCTTACCAGAGAGACCAGCATCGACTAAAATACGTTTCTTTGGGGTTTCTAAGTAAAAGGAATTCCCGCTAGAACCTGAAGCAAGGATACTATACTTAAACCCCTTTTCCATCACCATTGTCTTCGTAATCCTCCCATTCATCCAATTCTAGAACTTCTTTGTCATAAGGCAAAACAATTGTAAAGGTTGACCCCTTACCTTCCTCACTTTTAGCCCAAATGAAACCTTGGTGTTGTTTCACAATTTCTTTAGCAATTGATAGACCTAAACCTGTTCCACCTTGAGCACGACTTCTGGCTTTATCAACGCGATAAAAGCGGTCAAAAATCAACGGCAAATCCTTTTTAGGAATGCCTAATCCTTGGTCTGTAATAGAAACAATTAACTGACTATCCGTGGTTTTCATACTCACCTTAATCTGCCCACCATCAGGTGAATACTTGATTGCATTATTTAAAATATTTTCAATAACCTGTGTCATTTTGTCATTATCAATCTCCATCCAAACAGATGTCAAGGGATAGTCACGAACAATCTCAAAATTCTTATCAGATGTTGTATGCTGACTTTTAACTTTATCAAAGCGATTCAAAATTGACGTCATAAAAGCTGTAAAATTTGTCATTTCTACTTCTAACTGCACCGCACCATTATCAATTCTAGAAAGGTTAAGAAGGTCAGTAATCATACGCATCATACGGTTAGTCTCGTCTAAGGATACTTTGATAAATTGCGGAGCAACATCATCTTTTAGAGCCCCTTCATCAAGAGCCTCTAAATACGATTTTACCGAAGTTAATGGCGTGCGCAACTCGTGACTAACATTTGATACAAAAAGACGACGTTCACGCTCTTCTTTTTCTTGTTCTGTAACATCGTGCAACACCACAACTAATCCCGAAATAAAACCAGACTCTCGACGGTTTAAGGCAAAACGAAAACGTAACGTCATGAATTCCCCAAATTCATTTCGGCGATTAATCAAAATATTCGGTGTTTTAACAACCAAATCATGGTAAGAATAAGGATTATCACTCCCAAGAATATCTAGGATGGTCATCTTCAAGGCTTGCTCAGCAGTTAAATTAAGCTGTTTTTGAGCAGTTTCATTAATCGTGACAATTTTACCACCACGGTCAGTCGCTAAAACCCCATCAGTCATATAAGCTAAAAGGCTAGAAAGACGGTCTCTTTCCTGTGATAAATTACCGTGAGTCAAGCGAACCACCTCAGACAAATCACTGAGACTATTGGCAAGATCTTCTAAATCCGAATCAGCTGCAACGTCCAAAATATCTGAATACTCCCCATCAATCAGGGCGTAAACATTTTCAGTCAACTGACGAATAATCTTTGCCTGCCTATAATCACGATAGGCACCGTACAAGAGATATGTCGCCGTTATTCCCAAAAGGAGTAAAAGAAAACTCTCAAAAATTCCTAAATTATCTGTTAAATTAGTCATATGCTTTCATATAATAGCCAACACCACGGCGGGTTAAGATGTACTCTGGACGACTAGGAATATCCTCAATTTTTTCACGCAGACGTCGCACGGTTACGTCAACAGTACGCACATCTCCAAAGTAATCGTAGCCCCAAACTGTCTCTAGGAGATGTTCACGCGTCATCACTTGCCCAATATGAGTCGCCAAGTGGAATAATAATTCGAACTCCCGGTGAGTCAACTCCAGTTCTTGACCACGCTTATGTGCCACATAAGCATCTGGTAAAATTTCTAGCTCACCAATTTTCAAAAGACTCGATTTTTCCGAAGCATTTTCATCAGCAAGAGCAAGTTCAATGTTTTCTGTACGACGCAAGTGAGCTTTCACACGTGCTAACAATTCACGATTTGAAAAGGGCTTGGTCACATAATCATCTGCACCAATTTCCAATCCAATGACCTTGTCAAACTCGCTATCTTTTGCAGAAAGCATGATAATAGGAATATGACTTGTTTTACGCACTTCTTTGGCAACTTCAAGTCCATCTAGCTCTGGCAACATCAAATCCAAAATAATTAAGTCAGGATCCTCCGCTGCAAATTGCGCAAGGGCTTCTCGTCCATCGAAAGCCATAACGACTTCATAGCCTTCCTTCGATAAATTAAATTTAATGATGTCTGAAATTGGTTTTTCATCATCAACAATAAGAATTTTTTTCATTGGTTACATTGACCTTTCTTTTAGGTTTGTTCTCATATCTGCGACTATTATAGCAAATTTGTCCATAAATAGAAACTTTCCGCTTTTAATTCTAAATATAGTGACACGTTATTATAGCATTATCGCCACTTGATAGCTTTTACTTAGAGCACAGTTCTATCTTATCAAAATTAGTATTTAACTTTTCAATAACTTCTCCTTGCATCGTCATGGTTTTAAGTAATGTTTTTTGCTCATTTGATAATAAGAGCATGTTGTTACCTTTTTTTAAATCTCATCTAATACCTTAGCCTCAGCTTTTAGTCCTCCTGCTAACTGTAAAACTGCAACTATCCGGCTCTAAATCAATCCGCATTTCACCCAAAGGTGTGCCATGAGTTTTTTATTTCTAAATTTTGATCACAAAATAAAAACACCTCAAATAGGTGCTTGTATTCATAAATCAAATTAAATGGTATTAGGCTTTATGTTATAATCTGTAAAAACTCCGACCCCGATAAGTACAAAGTAAGTGATAGGCGAGAAAAATGCTCCTATCCCAGTAGCGATAATAACAAAATCAAAAAGAATGTCCCCGTTAAATAAATAGTAAATAACCGCAACTAAATAGATGATTTGTAAAATAGTTTGAAATAAAGATACCCTATTTTGAGATAACATTCTCACTCACCTCTTTCTACTTGCATTATACTCTTTTCATATAGGATTAGGTTTATTGACATAGCACTTCAGTTTAGAATATTACTCGTTAAAAATCAAAATTATAATTTTATAACAATCAAAAAAACAGACCCCATTGGTGGAATCTGCTTCTATAATAAATGGATTAAACTGATACTCTTTGCTGGATTTTATGCATTTCAGCATAACGGCCACCTAGTGCCAAGAGCTCGGCATGGGTTCCACGTTCAATAATCTGACCTGCATCCAAGACAAGAATTTGGTCTGCATTTTGAATGGTTGAAAGCCGGTGGGCGATAATAAAGGTTGTCCGTCCTTCTTTAACGATATCCATTGCACGTTGAATGACTTCTTCTGTCTCGGTATCAATGTGCGAGGTTGCTTCGTCTAAAATTAAAATTTTAGGGTCCGTAATCAAGGTTCTAGCAAAAGCAATCAACTGACGCTCTCCTGATGAGAAGGCAGAGCCTTTTTCAACTACTGGCTCGTGGATACCTTTATCTAATCGCTCCACCATGTCTTTTGCTCCAACCTTTTCAAGACTGGCTAAAATCGCTTCATCAGATAACCCTTTATTTTCCATGGACACATTACTAGCAATGGTTCCTGTGAAAAGATACGGATCCTGCAACACAATTCCCATATAGCTCCTGAGACTTTCACGTGAAAAATGACGAATATCCTGTCCGTCAATCAGAACCTTTCCTTCTTGTGGGTCATAAAAACGATAGAGGAGATTCATGATAGACGATTTTCCTGAACCTGTATGCCCAACCAAGGCAACTGTCTCACCCGCCTTAGCATGAATGGCAATATCACGAAGCACCGCTTTTCCTTCCTCATAAGCAAAGGTTACATGGTCAAAGACGACGTCCCCCTCTTGGACAAATAGCTGAGCGTCACCATCTGCTTCTTCTTGTTCTTCCAATAAATCAAGGACACGGCGTCCTGTCTCCAGTGAACGATGGATGTTGGGTAGCTGTCTCACCAACATTCCCAACAAATCAAATAATGTCGTAATATAGTTGATATAGACAAAGAGACGACCAGGGGTGACTCCTAGATTTCCACCTAAAAATTGATAGCCAACCACTGTTAGAACACCTGAAATCACCATGTACTTGGCAAATTCTGTCAGTGTCCAGGACGCTGTTGAATTGACCAGATGCATGCGATTATCTGCCGCCAACATTTTCCCAGAAGTCTTGTTAAAATCTTCCAAAACCTTTTCTTCCTGGTGGTAAAGTTGAATGAGACTCGCTCCGTTCATCGTTTCGTTGACCTGAGTATTGACCTCACTTCGGGCATCATAGAAATCCTTCATCGGTTTATTAGTCGCTCGCCCATACAACACCTGTAACCCATAAAAAAGAGGAATTAAAATAAGCATGTAAAGACCAATCGTCACATCCAATCGAATTAAAATCACGTAGATGGCAATAATCCGAATGATATTGAGAAAAATCATGGTCAACAGATTGCTATAGAATTGATTGCGTAGCGTTTCGGTATCATTGACAATCCGTGTCGCGATTTTCCCAGCAGGCTTATCATCGAAATAAGAAATCGGTAGCCGCTGCATTTTATCAAAAGCTTGATTACGCAAGTGAGCCGTCACTAAAAAGGCACAGCGACTAAAAATGTATCGGTCAAAATAGTAAAGAAATAACGACAATACTGTAAGACCAGCATAGAGGGCCATATACTTCATAAAAAGCGCTTGGTTGATAACCTTACCTTGGTCAAGAACTGTTAAACTACTATCAATGACTTGTTGCAAAACTAGGGGTGATAATTGACTGACCGCTGTTGCTAGCAAAAGCATAACAACACCAAGTGCAAAAAGACCTTTCACAACGGTTAATTGCTTCATTAAGTTTAATATCGTCTTCATTTTACACCTCCTCTTCTATCCCTTGTGCTTGCTGACGTTGGTATTGTTCAAAATACCAGCCACCTAATTGAATAAGGTCATCTGGGGTCCCCTCTTCGACAATACGACCATCTTCCAGAACCAACACCCAGTCAGCATGTTGTACCGCAGATAATCGGTGGGTAACGATAATATTAGTCTTACCAGCACGCTCTTTCTGGATATTTTGAATGATTTTTTTCTCCGTTCTCGCATCAACAGCTGATAATGAATCATCTAAAATCAAGAGTTCTGGGTCCTTGATAAAGGCACGCGCTAGGGAAATCCGTTGCTTCTGACCACCTGATATAGACACCCCACGTTCACCAATGGTTGTGGCTAGGCCATTTGACATACGCTCCAAATCCTCTGTAAAGGCTGCTGTTTCAATAGCCTGATGAATGGCATTCTCATCAGCATTCGGTTTCCCCATAGCAATGTTTTCACCAACAGACCGTGAAAAGAGGATGTGTTCCTGTGGCACATAGCCAATCAGCCCCTCTACACTTTTCCGAGCGTACTCAGTGATTGCTCTGCCATTTAACCCAAAACCACCAGAACCAACAGGGTATTGACGGAGAAACTGGCGCACCAGAGTCGTCTTACCTGACCCAGTCTTGCCGACAATACCAAGCGTCTGTCCTTTTTTAAGGGAAAAGCTGACGCTGTTAAGGCTAGCATGTGTTGCCTGAGGATAGGTAAAACTGTAATCTTTAAAGTGAGCCACTTCAAAGGCTTGCGCTTCTAACTCACCATCAGCTTCCATATCATCACTGGTCTCAATCAAGCCCTGTAATTTCTCGAAAGAGGTCCGTCCTGTCTGGTAAACCAAAACAAGCTCTGAAAGCATGGAAATCGGTTCTGTCAATGAGACCGTATAAAGCTGCATGGCTAACACTTGACCAACCGTCATACTGCCATCTGCAACAAATGTTGTTCCTAAAAGCAGGGTAACCAAAGTCGTTGCTCCAAACATGAGGGTATAGATAGGGTTGTAAAGTGCCGTGACGCGCACCAAGCGATTTTCTCGGTCAACCAAATCCTGTGTTTTCTGACGAAAACGGGTCGCCTGCAAATCCTTACGACTGTAAGCACGCATGACACGAACACCCTCGATGGCCTCCACCACCTCATTACTCAGATTTGCCACCGCCTCACGATTATCATCAAAAAGGCTATCTGTTTTCCTACTGATAAAATAAATGGCTGATGATAAGATAATGACTGGTAAGAGGGCAGCAAAAGTAATCTGCCAAGACATGGCAAACATGACTGGAATGATAAAGAGTAGCATCCCACCGGCATACAAGACCGTCATTAAACCATAGCCCACCAAATCTTGTAACATCTCCACATCAGAAGAGAAACGAGTCATCATATCGCCTGATCGGAATTTTTCGTAAAATGGCGTCCGCATGGAAACTAATTTTTTAAAGGCATTTTGCTGCAAATCAAACTTAAATCGACTGGCCTGCTGAAAGATTTTCAAACTCCAAAAGAAGGCTGTCACATAACTTACCACTGTGGCTCCAACCAGAATCCCGATATTCAACCAAAGATTACTTTTTGTCAGACTTCCTGTCGTCATCAAATCAATCAATCGTTGAATAATCTGAGTTGGAACCACCAGACTGGCATCGTAAATAATCAAGACAAGACCTACTAAGACATAAAGCCACTTGTGGTCTTTAATATATTTTCCAACTAACTTAAACATATTTTCTCCCAAAATATTTTTCTTTATATAAACTAACTATTTTTTCTAACCTAAAAAGTCTATCTACTACATTTTCTCCACCTACATCATTTTTCTTTCTTGGTATTGATTTCAAGACACACAAAAAGACCTATGGACAAACTCCTCCCATAGGCCTTTAGTTTTTTTTTACAACAAAAAATAAACTAACGAGACTGACTAGAAAGGAGAGCTTTATTAACTTTTTGTGTGAATACGTTGTTCATTGTTATATTCTCCTTTCATAAATATGTTATCAGTCTAGCATAATTTCATTTTTTTGTAAAGATTTTTTTTCGTTTTTTGACAAAATTAGACTAGGCAACTAGGCTAAATCGAAAAGTAGCTTATACTTATCCAGTATATCTTTCAACTCCTGTTTAGATATTGCTTCCTCGACTTTGGTGACACCTCTAGCCTTCAAATCTAAAGCAATAGAGTGATTATCATAATTTCTTGACAGAAGTATCTACAAAGGATATCCTATGAAATAGGAGGAGCACATTATGCCATCAGTAGTACAAGAATATACCACATTAGCACAGTGAGGAAACTCGAAAGCAACAAGAGTTCCATCAAGTATTTTAAAATTATTAAATGGTGATGATAATCAAAAATTTGCTGTATCTGTAAAAGATAAATCAATCATTCTAACTCCTGAAATTCAAAAGCCAAGGACAATACAGGAGCTATTTGCAGGTTGGGAAGATGATGGTGTTCGTCACAATGAAGTTAATTGGGGTCGGGCAGAAGGGAATGAGATGCAATGGTAATTTCTCAAGGTGATATTTTTTATGTGGATTTCAATCCCAATATTGGGCATGAACAGAAGAATAGACGACCAGCGATTGCATTAAGTCATGATCTGGTGACTCGTTTTGGAGGACTAACTATTGTTGCTCTGATATCAACGACTGAAAGAAATTATCCAACTTATCATACATTGACTACGGCTAAAACGGTACATGGAAAGATTATGTTAGATCACTACTAATAGGTACAATAAAAATCATCATAAAAGGTCACATTTCTCTTTTTATACTTAACAAAAGTGAGCTAACTGAATTTCTAATCTAAAAAAGAGAGTGACTTCACACTCTCTTTTAGGATTTATGTTATGTTTTATTGCGCTTGACCAATGTGAATCGCCCAAGCATGATCGATATCAAGGGTTTCTTGAGTGGTGTACTGACGACGATAGTTATTCCAAACTAAGTCACCAGCAACCATACTACTTTCACCATTTGAGGTTTGCATGGTATCATATTGTGTCAGATTGTGCAGTTCAATAATAGCATTCAGCTTGTTTGCATAACTTGTATCGGTCGCATAAGTTCCTGTTAGGGCTTGCGTTGCATCTGCATAGCTCAATGTATTTGAACGCCACGCTCCACTAAAGTAATCTTGTCTGACAACACCAACATAATCCTGCAAGGATTCATGATAACTTGGATAGCTACGGAAATAAGACAAAATCGTATAAGCATTTCCAGCACCATCATCTTCCCAAGTCTCCATTTGGACAGCTTGACCTTGGTAACTTCCTTTTATTCCAAAAAGATTGTGATATGGGAAAGCTCCTAATCCTGATAACCCATAGTTACTTTCATGAATAGCTTGCGCAATCATAACAGATGGGTATAAATCATTAGCATTTGCTAATTCTTGAGCTGAACCTGCAATAGAATTGATAAATTGCTGCCTGTAGTCAACAACACTATATTCATTTGCCTCTGCAATTTTTGTAAGACTTTTACCAAAAGCGAAAAGACACACCGCTAAAACACTTAATGTCAACGCCATGATTACTGATACAGGGTCTTTCTTACTCACTTTACGAGCTTTATTGTTAAAATGCATCTTTTTCTCCTTATTGTCTATATTGGTATTATAAAACACCTTTCTCAAACAAACAAGACACTTAATGTTACAAATTAGAGACAAATGTTGACTGAATTAACATAACCCTAACTCAAGGTCACAAACTATTGATTTTCCGACACCAGAAAAATAGTCCTAACATTAGGCTTTCATACAGCGCAAAAAAGAGGATAAAGCAATGCAAAAAGAAGGTTTCTGGTAGAACCCAGATGATAGGGTCAGTCGCTGGATTGAAAAGCCAAGAGCTATCCCCTGGGAACAGAACCTGATGAAACAGTGTAAAGAAATTCTCAAACCCAATCATCACTCCCATCAGACCGACAACTACTGGCACAAAAGCCGCCCCTAGAAAGACTTTTTGATGGAAAATGTTGTCTTTACTTTTGAAAAATAGCAGAGCAGGTAGGGTCGTTAAAATTGCAATCACTTGTGTCAGATGAAAAAGCAGTTTCACATCTGCAAAGTGTTTGAGCCCACTCGCTGATGATGGAAAATCTGGCATGTCTAGCACCTGTGAAAAGGGACTGGTCAGATAAACCATAAGAACATTAAAATTATGCAACAGCTCTGCTTTAGTGATGATGACTTGATTCGTCAGTTTCAGCCAATCAACTTCCAAGGGATAGAGGAGCCAGGCTCCGTAAATGGTGCCCAGCACTGCCATTGCCAAAAGCCAAAGGACGGTCAGATAAGCGTAGAGTCTAGTTTTCATCAAATGACCATTCCGCTAGGCTTTCTAAGACATGTGTCGGTGCGATCGGTAAGGTAGGCACGTCTTCTTTGGCCGTAAACCCTGTCAAGACTAGGAGGGTATCAATGCCGTTTTGGATGCCAGCCATGATGTCTGTTAGATAATTATCACCGACCATAATGGCTTCTGCTTTGTCAACACCAAGACGAGCTAATGCCTTGTCCATAATGATGGCTTCTGGTTTTCCAATAATAGCTGGTTTGACACGGGTCGCTGCTTCAAGTAGAGCGATTAGCGAACCTGCTCCCGGTAAAAGCCCACGCTCAGTTGGGATATTGAGGTCAGGATTGGTACCGATAAAATGCGCCCCTTTTTGTATAGCAAGGGTTGCCGTCACAAATTTTTCATAATCAACTGACCAGTCCAGACCAACCACAACAAAGGCTGGATTTTCAGTATCTTCTACAAAACCAGCTTCATAAATGGCTGATTTTAGTCCTTCTTCGCCAATGATATAGACAGTATTACCCAGATTGGCATCTTTCATGTAATCAACCGTCGCCAGCGTCGCCGTATAAACCGTTTCCAGCGGCGTCTCAATCTCAAACTTATCACGGAGCATGGCTTGTACCTGCTCTGGCGTGCGCGTGGTATTATTGGTCACCAGCATGTAGCGAATCTCACGCGCCTGCAAGTCACGGATAAATTGCTCCCCAGCAGGAATGCGGTCACTCCCTTTATAAATTGTTCCGTCTAAATCAATTAAATAACCCTTGTATGTCATCTTAGCTCCTTTATAAATTTTTCCATTTCCAGTTGTTATTTTCTAAATAATAATAATTCTCAGAAAATGCGTCATTTTCAAAGATGGATAACATCACATCGAAACCATCTGCCAACTGATACTGTTCTAATTCTGACCGTTTTATCCAGAAAACATCGCCTTCCTCAGAGGACTTAAGTTGTCCAGTAAAAGTATCCGTTTTGTACAAGAAAACAATATAACGATAACCTTCTGGCATGGTAAACTGCTGATGTCCACACAGTTTAAGTTCAGAAACGACTAAACCCGTCTCTTCATACACTTCACGGACTGTTGAAGTAACAAAAGACTCATTTGGTTCAATATGGCCTCCTGGAAAACAAATCCCTGGCCAGCTATCAGATTTCTTATCTATAACCAATATCTTATCACCATCTCTGATCATGCACATATTAGTCAGAATCACTCGTTCCTCTCTGGACATTCTTGCTCCTTCTTACCAATTACATAGATTTCTGTAGAAGCATCCGCCCAACCAATAATGGTTGCTCTGGCTATTTTTTGCTTGTTCTTTTTAATGCGTTTCGTCATCTTAGTCAAATACCGTTTCCCAGTGCTCAGCCTTACTTGCTTCAAAACAGAGGGCGATTTGGGCTGCTGTGGCTTTTGTTTCAACCAACTTTGGTAGGTCAGCTAAGGCAAAATATTTGGCATCTAGTGTCTCATTATTTGGCACGAAGTCACCGCAGATATAGCGACAAAGGACAAAGTGCTTAATCACGCGAACGGCAGTTGTTGCAGGATTATTTTTAGCCTTGTCCAATACTGCTACCAGACGAATCGGCTTCACTAATGCGCCAGCTTCCTCAAAAGCTTCCTTCATCGTATTTTCCATCACCGACTGATCAACGTCACACCAACCACCTGGTAAACTCCATCGCCCGTCATTTTCTTGAACTAAGAGAATTTTATCATTTTGAAAAATAGCTGCGCGGGTGTCAATTTTAGGGGTCTGGTATCCCGAATCAGAGGCAAAAAGGTCTTTGACGACTTCCTTTGGTAAACCTGACGGTTCCACCAGCATGCTTGCCGCAATGTCTCTGATTTCCTCAAAGCGTTCTCGGTCAAACACGTTATCACTATATGCAAGTCCTGCTTGGGCTAGGGATTGTAATCGAACTGCCCAGTCTAAATAATTGTTGTTTTCAGTCATCCTATTGCCCTATTTCTCTTCCAAGGGAAGCCACTCAATGACAGCCTGAGCATTGATTTGGCCTTCTGAGGTAATATCGTGGTAAGTCGTCAAGCCATCCTTAACCACGTTTGATGAAATGTCACCACCAGGAGACACTTCTCGGCTGTATTTGAGTTGCAATTTTGCAGGCCGATGCTGACTCAAAAACTCATAGCCCAACACATCATACATCCAGTCAAGATAGATGCTATTATTGACATGACCATTCATATCAATATCAAAATAACGGACATGATAGGTCGTCTGCTCTGCATTTTCCAAAGGTAACATCTTAGGCGCTCTTTGGATTTTTTTGACAAAGGCAGAGCCGTAAACGTCAACAATCTCAGGCAAGACAGGGGAAACCTTTCGCGTGTTGGCATCCATCAAAGCAAAGTAAGTCAAAATATCAAGCAACAGCTCACCAGCAGCATCATAAACTCTGAAAACGCGGTAACAGAAAAATTTATTGTAGCTGATGGCTTCTGTCTCAATCGTAATTGTCTCGGTAAATTGTGGGAGACGGTGAATGGTAACTTCGTAATCTGTGATAATCCATACCAAACCAAACTGTTCAAGCACATACTCATCGCTTCGCCCTAGTAAATGAGACTGTTTCCCTGATACAAACAGGCAGTAAGACAAGAGTTTTGGCAACTTTATATTGTGATTGACATCGACCATGTCAAATGGAATTAAAAAATCTTCTTTATAAATGTGTCCCATTGTATCTCCTTTTTCTAACTTGTAAATAGTGCAACATTACCTTTTGTCACTTTGCCAACTAATGCTTTAGTCTAAAATAAATTTCTCAGCCACCGTATCGCCTAAGAAGAGACCTTTTTTGGTCATTCTGAGGCGACCATCCGTTATTTGGACAAGACCATCTGCTAATAATTCTTTAACAGCTTCGCCGTATAATCCTTCAAAACTCTCTTGGAATTTTTCTTCGAAACGTGGGATGGAAACGCCAGATTTTTTTCGAAGACCCAAGAAAAACTCTTCTTCCATCATCTCACGTTTGGTCAAAACTTCCTCAGATAATCTGGCATGCCCCTCTTCTGCGATAGCTTTAAGGTAGTGCTGAATTGGCCCTCGATTACGATAGCGCACGCCATCAACGTAGCCAGAAGCACCTGCACCAAAACCATAATACTCATCATTATCCCAATACATGAGGTTGTGGCGACTTTCCATAGTTGGTTTGGTGAAGTTAGAAATCTCATAATGCTCAAAGCCATTTTTTTCCAGCTCTGCGATGATGTAATCAAACATTTCAGCTTCTAAATCTTCTGTTGGCAGATTGAGTTTACCGCGCCGCATTTTATTCATAAAGACCGTATGATGCTCTAAGATGAGACTGTAAAGGCTGAGGTGAGGAATGTCTAAGGCGAGTGCTTTCGCAACATTTTCACGAACGTCTTCCATGGTCTGACCAGGTAGGGCATAAATCAGATCAATGGAAATATTGTCGAATCCAGCTTGTTTTAAAGCAGCAATATTGTCATAAATCTGTGCTTCATTGTGGCTACGTCCAATGCGTTTCAAGTGTTTATCGTTGAAAGTCTGAACCCCTAGTGACACACGATTGACTCGTGATTTTTGAAGCACTGCTATTTTTTCAGGAGACAAATCTCCAGGGTTAGCTTCAATGGTGTACTCTTCTACTTGCGACAAGTCCAAAACCTTTTCCAAATGCGTCAGCAAATAGTCTAGCTGTTCAGCGGTGATTGCTGTTGGGGTTCCCCCACCGATGTAAAGGGTCCGCAGTTTGCCCGTATCAGCTAACTCAATTTCACGAATAAGAGCCTGTAGATAGGCATCCACAGGCTGATTTTTGATAAATACTTTTGAAAAATCACAATAGTAACAAATCTGTGTGCAAAAGGGAATGTGCACATAAGCGGATGTTGGTTTTTTTAACATGACACTATTATAACAGATTGTAACCCATTTTTCTAAAAGATAATACGGATAGTTTGCTTATTATGGGACAATAAAATTCTGCACACTCATTACTTTAGTAAATTATGGAGTACCCTTTCACGGTCTTCAAGAAAAAGTTTGGTGATTTGATAGGCTGGACACTCTTCATAGGCCACTTCCTGAACTTGTCCATCATCAAAGGAGAGAATACTTGCCTCTGGAAACCCAAGTAAAATGGGCGAATGGGTCGCAATAATGAACTGGGCACCTTTTTTCACTTGCTCATGAAAATGGTACAAAAGTGTTAGCTGGCGTTGCGGTGATAGGGCTGCTTCTGGCTCATCCAAAAGGTAAAAGCCATTATCTGACGATTGATTTTCCAAGAGACTAAGAAAACTTTCACCGTGCGACTGCTTGTGATAATGTTGGGATTGAGAGCCGAAATACGTTTCTTCCATGGTTGCCACATTATAAAAACTCTCTGCCCGCAAAAAATAGCCCCAAGATGATTTTTTGACGCCACGTTTCAACCGTACAGCCTCATGGAGTTCTGAGTGACTATCATAGGTTGAAAAACGGTAATTGCGACTGCCACCTTCCGCATTGAACCCATCTGCTACTGCAATCGCTTCAAGTAACGTTGATTTTCCAGAGCCATTTTCACCGACGAAAAAGGTTACCGGGCTTGAGAACGATAGTTCAGAAACACTAGCTAAGGCAGGGATTTTAGATAAATAAGATTCTCCTGCTACCTGGTCCCAATTTATCACTAAACCATGTAGGTAATTAGAGTTCATGTTTTGTCACTCCTTTACTAAGGGTTTTGTCATCAAATGATAGCCATCTTGATTACTAACGTTTTGAAACCCTAGTGATTCTAAAAAACTTATATTATCAGCTTCTTCTGGTGATAGATTTAGACTGATTTGTTTATCTGTAAAGGACGTCTTAATGTAGTCTTCAATAGCTTGATAACAAGCTCTGCCATGTCCATTGCCTCTATACTGTGGCGCTATAGCAAATGCCAAAACTAGCGTGCCATTTTGCTCTTCAACGCAACAATAGGCGAAAAAGAGACCATTTTTAATCACTTGAAAAGAAGATTGATTGGGTTTGGGGTTGAGCAGACTTGCTTGCATCTCTGAAGATAATTGCCAGTTTGTAGCAATTTGTAAGGCATCCTCTGATGATAACGGTTGGAGGTAGTGATACGGTTTTGTCGCATAGCTACGAAAGTTTTTCGTCAGTTGTTTAATCCGCCGATTTTGTGTAGCTTCCTGATCCGTTTGAAAGACATAGTCAGCATACCCTTTCTGATAGGCTGGAATCATTTGTTGGTAATGTTCTGACACATCTTTTGGGAAACGCGCACTCAGCTGTTGGACACGCTCATCTGCCATTATTCTTATCCTTCTTCCCATAAATACGGTACAAGAGCATTCCAAGATTGATTAAAAATAAGACTGCCCAGAGGCTTGCCATTAGTAAATTACTGCTCTTAACATTTACCACAACTCCACCACCGTATAACACTAGGAAAAAGAAAGTAATCCAGTTATCTGATTTTAATACGTTTTTCATGTTCCCCTCACATCGTTGATTTACCATTATTATATCAAAAAACACGACCGGATGTCGTGCTTTTAATGATTGCTTAGAATTAGTTTTCTGATTTTAGCCAGTCGTAAATTTCCTGCGGAGTTCCAAGTGCCATGAGTTCTTGGTATTTCACCGTTGCTTTTAATTCTTGGTAAATCTGACTGTCAGCAATCTCACGTTTTTGCGCATCTTTATTGACCGTCATCACACCATCTGTAATTGTGACAAAGCCTAACTCATCAAAGATTTGAATCATTTTGACCAGTAAAATGCTTTCGATTTTTAGGAAATGGCTGAGCTCCTTGAGCTTGTAACGCACATCAAATTCAGGAAACTGGTAAATCGTTTTGTAGAGCTTAGCGTATTGCTCTCGCGTTCCAAATCCTGTCAGGTAATAAGGTTCTTTAATGGTATTTTTAAAATAAATGGCTTCAAAGTCTTTATGCTCAAAAACACGTTTTAGCTCTTCTGCGTTTGGGAGGTCAGTCACTACAACTGCTCTGCTATTTTCAACAGAAAAAATATCAGGAACACCAGCTGGCAACTGAGCCGACTTAGCACGAATGTCAAAGAGCTGAATCCCATTAACACGCGCATCGACTAACATCAGTTGTAAGGTCGTTGCACCGTTCCAAACGTTGACAGATAGAGTCACCGCAAGTTCTAAATCCTGCGCTTGCTGAAATTCTTGAACAAGGGCTCCTTGGTGAAAGGCGACCACATCATAATCAGCGCCATTTTGACTGACTTTTAACTTGAGATGGGCATTATTTTGTCCCATGGTACGAGCCTGAGTGACCTTGAAATCTTTGAGCCAAAAAACAGGCTTTTTATTGTCCATTCCAAATGGGGCTAGTTTGTCCAATGATTTAAGGGTTTCTAGACTTAAATCAGACAAATCAAGTTCTTCATCAACCGTTAAATTATTTTTGACAGAAGTGTCTATCTGATTGTCAACCACATAGTTACAAAGAATTTCGGACAGTCTCTCAAGATTTTCCTCAGGAAGAGTCATTCCAGCAGCTCCGCTATGGCCACCAAAAGCTGTAAAGATATCACGATGGTCATCAAGCGCTACAAAAATATCCAGACTTTCAAGGCTGCGGGCTGAACCTTTGGCTGAACCATTTTCAATATTGAGAACTACAACAGTCTGACTGATTTGTTCCAAAATCCGACCTGCAACAATTCCCAGTACACCTGGGTGCCAACCTTCCTTAGCCAGCACTTGAACAGGCTTTTCAGGATCAATCATGGTAACTGCCTCATCAAAAATCCGTTGAACTAACGCTTTACGTTCCTCATTTTTGTCTTTAATCATGAGGGCAATGGCTTGCGCTTCTTCATCATCAAATCCTGTCAACAAGTCAATCGCTGGATTTGGATCATCTAGACGCCCCAGAGCGTTTAACTGCGGTGCAATGGTAAAACCAACTGTATCTTCATTTATCGTCTCAAGGTCAACATCAGAGACTTTCAATAATTCTAAAAGACCAATACGTTCCGTTTGTTTCATCATAGCAAGTCCCACCTTAACCATGATACGATTTTCATCGGTCAGACTGACCATATCAGCAATCGTCCCAATGGCAACTAAATCTAATAACTCTGTGGGAATACTCTCAAGAAGCGCCGTAGCTAATTTGAAAGCCACACCACAACCTGCTAAATGTTTAAAAGGATAATCTGCTTCTGGATGTTCAGGATGAACAATAGCAAAGGCTTCTGGAAGCTCTGCTGGCATGCTGTGGTGATCGGTAACGATAACGTCAACTCCCTGACCTTGTGCATAAGCAATCGCCTCGTGTCCCGCTACGCCATTATCTACCGTCACAATTAGAGAAATCCCTTGTTGCTCGATAAAATACTTGTAAACACTAAGATTTGGACCGTAACCATCGGTAAAGCGGTTCGGCAGATAGACTTGAACTTCTGCTCCCATCATCTCTAGAGTTTCTTTGACAATGCTTGCGCTGGTCATGCCGTCAGCATCATAGTCACCATAGATGAGAATTTGTTCACCAGTTTCAATCGCAGACCGAATCCGCTCCACCGCCTTCTCCATGTCATTAAGCAGGTAAGGGTCATGCAAATGTGACAGGTCAGCTCCTAAAAAATCAGATAACTTCTCCTCATTATCAATACCTCGCTCAAAAGCAATACCAGCAGCTGTTTTCGTCAGACCAGCTTTCTTAGCAACTTTTAAAAAGCCCTCATCAGGCACTTGTTCATTTATTTTCCAATCGTATTTTGATGTAATCATAGTTTAAGTTATAAAAGACTTTGGCGTATTACCAAAATCACTCATTCAAATAAGTTTCTGCTTATCGAACAACCCTTTCCTACTTTTTATATAGTTCCACATATCTTTTCACGATATAAATCAAATTCCATGCCATGTATTGTTGTATAACCAGAAAAAGTATAATAATCCGCTTTCTCAATTAAATTACCATTGATATCATATAAGTCCCAACCTCTTTCACCTCTCAAGTGCTTTTTCGCATCAAATACGACATAACCAATCTTGAGGTCCTTTTCTTTGTTTGTTAGAGGTTTTCGACTAATGGTAAAAAATGTACCATTCCGCCAAAATGTTTCGTTTACAATCCATGGAGGTAATAAAATACTTGATTCATTCAGTTCAAATGTTACTTCATCTAGTGTGTTTGTCACAATATTACTCATCATGACAGAAAAAAATCCTTCCTGAATCCGAGGTAATTTGGCGGCTGGAGCAATAACTTTACCATAGCAAAATTTCTTATCTGGCAGTTATACTGCAAAAATATCGCCTACTTGCACATTTGGTTGGCGTCTTCGTTTAATTGGAATGAAGTATTTTTCTTCTTTGGGTAAATCACCATAAAACTCCAATAGACACCTCTGTTTATCTGTAAGCTTTTCATACTTTTTTTGTAGATTTATTTTAACAGGATTATCCATAACATTACGCATCACCTGCTGGTTTTCCTGTGACAAACATGGTAAAACTTGCTTTAGTGATAACGTCTCCCTTTTCATTGGTAATCACAGTGTCAACTATTTTTGTGGTACGACCATTGTGCACACAACGTCCTTCTACTGTTAAAGTATCTCCAAGATGACCTGCTCGCAAGTAATTAATATTTGACTGTAGTGTCACCGCATTGACACCAAGTGAGCGAGAAACCAAACCAGAAATTTGGTCACAGAGCGTAAATAGATAACCACCATGAGCATTACCATAATAGTTTAGAGAACCATCTACTACCTTAGTATCAATAACAATATGACCTTCTTCTGCCAATTTTACATCATAATTTTCAAAAACTCTAATTTCGTGTAATAAAATATCCATAGTAATCCTATTTTTCATCAGATTCTTTTCTTGCTTCCAAAACTGTTTCTTCTTGCCCTTTGTGATTTAGCTTCAGATTTTTAATTTCTTGGCGTAAGCTCATGTTTTTGAAAAAGCCGAGCAGAAATTGAATGAACATTCCTAAACCAACTGAAAGCAAAATCAGTAAAATCAAAGGCAACTTAAACGTTCCAAATAAATAATTGACTGTCACAGATTGGATATTGGCAATAGACAACAAGGCTGTTAAGCCAACGGACGCTACTAAGAGTCCCACCGTTACATTTTTACGCATCTTACTTTCCTTTCAAATTAAACACGGTCCCTGCTAAAAAATCAGCAATAGTTGGAAACAGCGTGTAGGCTTTATGAGCGGCATTTAAGGCAAGCGGCATGTTCAACTGACGCTTTTTCTTTCCTAGAATGTTAACAATCTTAGTCGCAACCACCTCAGGCTGCAAGGTAAAAGCTTTGACACTATCAAGATAAGCACCGCTTGGGTCTGCTTGGTCAAAGAATTTTGTCGCAACAGGACCTGGATTAACAGTCGTGACAAATACACCATAAGGAGCCAATTCTAAACGAAGGGTATCTGAATAGCCAATCATGGCAAATTTGCTCGCTGAATAGATAGACGATTGCCCCGTAGCCATATAACCTGACATAGAGACAATGTTGATAATGTGACCTGATTTAGCTTCCTTCATCTTACCACCAACGAGACGGCAAAAATTCATACTAGCAAAGGTATTGACATCAAACATGTCACGGATTTCAGTCATCGAAAACTGTTCAAAATCCTTGTAAGTCGCATAACCAGCATTATTGATGAGAATATCAATCCGACCAAATTCTTGATAAATCTTAGAAATCAAGCGCTCAACAGCACTATCATCCGTAATATCAAGACCGATACAACGTTTGTTTTGGCGGTTCTTGTAAAGCTCTGCTAGGCGCTCCTCACTCCGACCGATGAGAAGAATCATATCCTCTTGCGGTACTTGCTTGATTAACTGCTCTGCTATTCCCCCAGAAGCCCCCGTAATCACAATAATTCTCAAATCTCAATCTCCTCAAAATCTTTCACAACATGGACATTTTTGAAAATGGCTGACGCATCGCGCTCCATCTGCCTACAATCACGGCCAAGAAAACGTGCCGAAACATGGTTGAGTAAAAGACGTTTGGCTGACGCTGCTTTTGCCACCTCTGCTGCTTGCATGTTGGTTGAATGCCCATGGCTTCGAGCAATTTTCTCATCCCCTTTTCCATAAGTGGATTCATGCACCAAAACATCTGCTCCAAGTGCGAGACGGACACTGGCATCCGTTTGTCTTGTATCTCCTAAAATAGTGATGATTTTCCCTTTTTTAGGCTCTGAAATATAATCCTTTGCAATGATTTTTGTTCCGTCTTCTAAGGTAATATCTTCACCATTTTTAACTTTACCAAAAAGGGGACCAAAAGGAACACCTGCCGCTTTTAGAGCTTCCGCATCAAGAGTTCCTTCCAAATCTTTCTGCATGACACGATAACCCATACAAAAAATGCTATGATCTAACTGATCAGCATAAACAATAAACTTGTCTGTTTCCAGTATTTTACCCAAATTCTGTCGATCAAATTCGTAAAAATTAATACGGTAAGGCAGACGTGACCCTGTTACTTTGAGACTGGTCAAGACAAATTGACGAATACCTAGCGGACCATAAATATCCAAATCCGTCTGCTCTTCACTAGCTTGAAAAGCACGGCTGGCAAGGAATCCTGGCAACCCCAAAACATGGTCTCCATGCAAATGCGTGATAAAAATTTTCTTAACCTTACGAGGCTTAATCGTTGTTTCCAAAATCTGGCGCTGAGTCCCTTCACCACAGTCAAACATCCAAATTTCGTTAATCTCATCCAATAATTTCAACACTAAACTTGACACATTACGCTGTTTTGCAGGCTGACCTGCCCCTGTTCCTAAGAACTGTAATTCCATCTTATCATACTAATCGTAGGGCAAACCTACGACATCCTTTCTTTTCATTCTTTTATTGTCGTTATTCTGTTTTCACTCTTGAGGTTGGGACATAAATATTTCAACCTTCTATTTTTAATGGTAATAACAGATTGACGCAGTGGTTGATTGGAGGTCCTAAACCCTTGCTACGCAATCGTTAGCGGCCATCCTAATCAACTGTGCGGAGGTGGGACGACGAAGTCAATTTCTTCGAAATCATGACTTCTGTCCCACTCTCACTTCCTTAAGTGATGTCGGACACAAGCAGACTTCCTACGGGTATTTGACACAGGCTGTAGCCTACTTTATTTCCAACCTCAAATAGCCCACTGGACTATTTGAGCATGACTAATATTTGAGCCTAATTTAAGATACAAAGCTGTTAAGCAATGCAAAGAATTTTATGGAGCTTGACGAAGATGCCGTAAGCATCTAGGAAAGTGAGTCTAAATTCATAGCATTGTAGGCGTGTTCAATTAGGTCTCAAATATTCCGAGTGCCAGAAATATTACTTCGAGTCATTTCTGACACTTTCATCACGGCGGAAGTATCGTTGATTTACTCGCTATCGCTCGTTAAAATTAGAAAATCTCTCTTACTTTCAAAAACTTCTATAGACATTTTAAACGGAATAACGAGTTATAGAGCTAAGCATCGGGACATCATGTCATGTAACGATTTGAAGTTTGCTCACACTCTTTTCTCATACATTCTATTCTTTTTCAGTTCATCTAAGTATCTGTCACGTCAGGTTCTCATATTTTATCCCTAGGATGGCTTGCTAATTTACTTTTCAGCAATGTAGATGACAAATTCTCTTTGTTGGTAGTGGTAGTATTTTTCTCCCTCAAAAGCTGACGCAAGCTCTGCACATTCTTCTTGGTTGAAAGATTGGACTTTGATGACGTCTCCTGAAAGTCTTGTGACTTGGCTTAGCAGTGCCGTTTCAGGGGTTAAATCTTCTAATTCCTCATTTGAAAATGCCATTTTAGCCATCTTAATCAGGCTATCTTGTAGGTAAATCTTATAATGTGGAAAAATCTGTGCTAATTCAAACAAAATAGCAGAGCTCACTGGCTCATCTTGTTCTGAAAAAACAAGAGCGATTTCCTCATCACTTTCATAGGCAAACCCATAAGATTTGCCTGATAAATTTAATCTGACAAAGGGTTTTTCTTCTAAAAAAGAGGGATTTGCCTGGTACAGTTTAAGTTCCTGGCTCATCTTGAAAAAATAATTTGTGGCTGCTTCTGGACTTTCTTTTTGATAAAGCTCTGCAAAATAAGCGTTGATAACACTAGGTGGTGGCGTAATAAAAGTTAATTTATCATCTTCTGATAGTTGCGCCAGCTTATTTTCCAAATAAACCTTATCCAACACGGTAAAGCCCCCATAAGTGAGGGCAAGTGATATATAATCAATCATAAAATTCTTCTAACTTCCAACGATTATGGCTCGCAATATGACCTGTGATTTCCTCAATCGGTTCATCAAAATCATAGCGGTCTAACAAAGCAAGGCGATTAAGCTCATAAAGTTTATAAAGCTTATCTTGGCTAACTTTGATGTTAAAGGGTTCAAAAACATCACGAATCTCGTCAATAATGAGACGGCGTAAACTTTCTCTTGCCCCTTCTTCACGTGCAGAAATACGAACATTTGGGAAGGCTGTTGCTGTTAAATTTTCAGCCTTGTCCATTTTATTGTAAATGGCTAAACGCGGAATATCTAGCATGTCCAAATCCTTGAGGAGATCCAAAACAACCTTTTCATGTTCTTCGTGATCTGGATCTGACGCATCAATCACATGAAGGAGTAAATCCACATGGCGACTTTCTTCCAAAGTTGACTTAAAAGCTGCTACCAATTCCGTCGGCAAGTCTTGAATAAACCCAACAGTATCCGTCAAGGTTGCCTGAAATTGATTTTGAAGATAAATCTGCTTGGTTGTCGCATCCAAAGTCGCAAACAATTCATCGGCTTCGTACTGACGATTATCTGTTAAGACATTCATAATCGTTGATTTCCCTGCATTGGTATAGCCGATAAGACCAATTTTAAAGACCTCAGACTGGCTTCGTTTGTCGCGTATGGTCTGGCGATTTTTCTCAACAATTTTTAATTGACGTTCAATATCCGAAATCTGATTTCTAATGGAACGACGGTTCAATTCTAGTTGACTCTCACCTGGCCCTCGTGACTTCTTGCACGCATGGCAAAAATATCTAAAATCAACTGCATACGGTCAATGACTTTGACACCGAGTTCTGTCTCCAAATTGGCGTTTTGCCGAGGCGTTAAACGATTGTTGACAATCACAGTGTCAATTTCATCGGCTTCGACAATGTCTTTAATTTCAGCCAATTTTCCTGAACCAACAAAGGACTTACTGTCATAACGTTCTCTTTTTTGGGTGTAACTGGACACCACTTCGGCACCAGCCGTCTTAGCAAGACTAGCTAGCTCTGCCATTGACATGTCAAAATGTGGCGTGTCCTGCAATTCAACACCTACTAAAATGACACGCTCCTGCTCTTTTTTTGTCTCAATCATGGCAGACCTCCTAAATTAATACCTGATACACTTCTCCTTTTCAAGAAAAATGATCACTCAGCTTCTAATCTTATTCAGACTTTTTGTCATTTTATACTTAACAAAAATCAAAAATTACTTTTTGTTTCTTTCTTAAAAGTGCGGACGCTCCAAAGGTCTGGGAGACCTTTGGAGGTGGGAAATATAACTGACGAAGTCAGTGTCAAAACCTCCTACGGAGTTTCATTGCTAGATTTGAGCCTACTTTTCGTAGTAGATGATTGGATGTACTTGTCGACTACTCGACAGTGTCCACCCTAATCATCCTTGCGGGGGAACTACTACGAAATTGATTCTCAATTTCTGTAGTTCTCCCAAAAAGCCGTTCATATCGAGCCAATTCCCCTCGCTTTTTAATTTCTAAGCTCAGGCTGAAACCATCCACTGGACAATTTCACTGCTAAGAATACCACTATAGCGAAAGAAACATTTTAGCCTCACTTCGTTCGGTAGTCCATCAAAAGTATTAGAGGCTCTAAAATGCTAATTTTGATTTTGGATGAGTATTAACTTCAAAATGACCATTGCTACTATTTTACCATAAAAAAGATAAAAAGGCGGTCAAAGTAACCACCCTTTCCTAATGAAAATGACGTTTTCATTTCAAGCCATTAATGAAATTTTCGATGAGTTTTGTGTAGGCTTCTTTTCCTAAAATTTCTCGTGAACTAGCATGCTCTGCCTTTGGAACAATGACCAGTTGATCCTTGGAAGCATTCGCTTCGAAAAGTTTTTGACTATTTTCCGGTTTGATAAAATTATCTTTTTCACCATGGATAAATAAGATGGGCACCTGATTCGTTTTTATCGCCTCAATCGGACTGGTCTCTTTCATGTTAATCCCAAATCCCCATTTTGTGACAGCATTCACACCATAAACGAGAAAACCAAGGTGATTATCCCCATAAGCTCCTTCTATCAGGTCATATAAATTCGTAAACCCACAGTCCGCTACTACAAAATCTAACTTAGGGTGTTTATCAAGAACAGATAAGGAAATCGCACTCCCCATAGATTCACCATGCAACCCCAGACTAATCGTCTCACCAAAGGTTTGATAGGTGTAGTGTATCAAAGCAAGCAAATCTTCTGATTCTAATCTACCAAGACTAACTGGCGTTGGTTGGTTTTCACCATGACCACGCACATCATAAATAATCACATGGTAGCCTAACTTGTGGTAACTATCCACATACTTGATAGCTCCATTTCGATTGGAACGAAAGCCGTGTGTGATAATCACATATTTGCTAGAAGTTAGATTATCTGATTTGATGAGTTGAGCGTGAAGCTTGTAACAGTAAACTCTTCCTTATTGTAAGCATCAAAATCACCGACTAAATCGTATTCCTCAATCCATTGACGTTCCTCAGACAAAGTCAATACCTTGGGTGTAACAATCGAGCTTGCTAGATAATATGAAAAGCCAGCATATCCCAAAATGCTCAGTACAAACAACATCAGCAAAACTTTTTTCATCAACCTCATTTTTCCCCTTTTAAAAATTCAGAAATCTGCTGCTTAACCTTCGCCTCAAAATCACTAGATCCAACTTCACAAAAGGTCATCTCCATACGGTTTCTGAACCAGGTCAACTGACGTTTCGCAAAGCGACGTGTGTTTTGCTTGAGCTTGTCAACCGCTTCGTCCAGTGATTGCTCATCTGCAAAATAGGGAAAAAGCTCCTTATACCCAATACCACGCGCAGCTTGAGCATTCGGATAATTATCATAGAGCCACCTAGCCTCATCCAAAAGCCCTTGCTCTACCATCTTATCCACACGCCCATTGATACGGTCATAGAGGACTTGTCTGTCATCTGTTAGGCATAAAAGCAGGGCATCATAGTCTGTTTCTTGGTTTTCGAGGTGATCTGTAAATCGTGCTAATTCAAGCGCACGAATAGCACGCCTGCGGTTTAACTGAGGAATCTCAAGCCCCAGCTTTGCTATTTTCCCAAATAAAACCTCATCAGAAAAAGCATCAAGCTCCGTACGATAAGCCAGAACGGCCTCTTGGTCAACCTCTCCGCCCAAATGATAGCCCTCAAGAAGGCTTTGAAGATAAAGACCTGTACCGCCAACAATGATAGGGAGTTTGCCACGGCTAGAAATATCCTCAATCGCAGCCCTAGCCTCCGCCACAAAATCAAAGGCCGAGTAAGTCTCTGTCACATCACGAACATCAATCAAATGGTGAACAGCAGCAGCTTGCTCCTCCAAACTAGCCTTAGCCGTACCAATATTAAGGTCACGATAAACCTGCTGGCTATCGCCTGAAATAATCTCTCCATTAAAGTTTTGCGCCAGTTTAATCCCAAGAGCCGTCTTTCCAACTGCTGTCGGCCCAGCAATTACAATTAGTTTAGTCATAGGAGTATTATATCACAGAGAGACGAGGACACAACAATCCAAATAGAAAAAACAAGCCGAAAAAGCTTGTTATTACGATAAGATTATGGCCAAGAAAGTAAGAGTTCAACAAAAAATGATATGACCTCTTTAAAAACTTTACTACGTTTAGACAGACCCACTAAGCTGTAAATAATAGCAAAAAATGATATTGTCAATAAGATAGGACCTGACCAAACACTTTCTGAAAAAAGATAAATAACTGATGCAAAAGAAAATACCGCAATAAAAAGAGCACAAATAAAGCGTTTCATAGGCAAACTCCATTTTAATTATTGTATTCAGTATAAAATAATGTAAAGGTAAAAGCAATTATTTACTGGATAAAAACAACTTAAAATAAGAAACATTAAGCTGTTTGAGGTTTTATTTTCTTGGAATAACGATAGTGACTTTACCGTGCAGTAACTAGCACTGGTTCTAATCTTAACACCCCTGAAACTTCATTATATTCTATCACTCTTGCCTTAATGTGCAAATTTTGACCAACTGACAAGCCATCAAGACTATCAAACGCCTCAGCGACCGTTGCCACATCAAAAAATTGTAAATTTACACCATGATAGCTGGTCGAATCAGTACCACTGTAATCTCCACCAAAAATCAAAATATCGTACCTTGTTTTATAGTTGTCATGAGGCATGATATTCATAATATGACCATCAAATTCTACCATTAATCCCATATATTTTTCAGAAAATTGTTTTGCTAATTCCCCATTATCCGAATTTAAAATAGCTGCAAATTCTGCATTATTTTCTAAAGTCAGTACCTGGTCTTTCTTAGTTTGCTCTACGATTTCAGTCGTTCTTGGTGTTTGAGTTACCATCTCCGAGCTCGTTACAGTTGTTGTTTCTTTTTCGGCAAACGTATGGTAACTTACAATAATTTTAATATCTTTATCAAAACGTTCACCTTTAGCAAAGTCATCATCACTACCAATCAATACCGTCTCTACTTCTCCATCTTTGGTAAGCAACCCAACAATCAAATCATCTAACTTTTGAGTTTTTACGTTTGAAAATCCTGCAGCTTCTAATTTACTTACAACTGTTTTATAGTTTTCGCCCACTAAATCTTTAGAACTTGCTGGCGTTTTAATATCAGTTTCTGTTGACTCATCATTTTGTGGAGCAAAAAATATTCCTAGAATAGTTATTAGAGCTAAGCCTGAACAACCAGCAATATACAATAATTTCTCTCTTTTTTTCTTCTTAGCCCGTCTCATAATTTCATCATCGCTTAAAACGATTACTTCAATTTCAGCCTCTTTCTCAAAAACACCAAATATTCCTTTACTAGGTTCCTGAAGTACATTGATATCAACATTCTGTTTATCAACTTGTAATTCTTTTAACGCTTGTTCAGTAGCTTCATTTACTGTTTTACCTTTAAATATTGCCATTTTGGTCGTCTCCATTCTTAATTATTAACATTACTATATCACATTGTGGATATATACACAATATGATAAACAAATTTTTAAACTTATAATTGTATTCAAAGGAGTTGATAGCCATTATAAGTTTTGAACCACTCTGGAAGACAATGGAGAAGAAAGGGATTTCCCAATACAAACTTCTCAAATCAGGCATTGATAATAAAACACTAGATAGCCTTAAAAAGAACAAAAATATTACTCTATTGACTTTGGAAAAACTCTGTACCATTTTGGCATGCACTCCAAATGAAGTCATTTGTTTTGTTAACGATAAAGACAGTTAAATCCTACTTCAATTTCATCTAAGTGAAGCAGGATCTTTAATTTTGTGATAAAATAATAGCAAGAAAAAACACAAGGAGAATATTATGCCATTTGTAAAAATTGATTTATTTGAAGGTCGTACAGAAGAGCAAAAAATTGAATTGGCCCGCGAAGTGACTGAGGTCGTTTCTCGTATCGCTAAAGCTCCTAAGGAAGCTATTCATGTCTTTATTAACGACATGCCTGAGGGCACTTACTACCCGCACGGAGAGATGAAAAAGAAAAACTAAGCACATTTGCTTAGTTTTTTCAGGTTTTACTATGCAAAATACTCGTCAACTCAAACTCATGGGCACAACCATCGACCTTCTTGTTGTCGCCCCAAATAGTAGCCATCTCCTCGACGAAGCTGAGAACTTGCTTCACCTCTACAACAACCGTTTTTCCGCCAACGATGTCACTTCCGAGCTTTCTCTGGTCAATAGCAAAGCTGGCATTGAGCCTGTCTCAGTTCACCCAGAACTGTTTGAACTGATTGCTATCGGTAAAAAACATAGCTGCGCAGACCAAAGTAATCTGAACATCGCTATCGGACCACTCGTGCAAACTTGGCGAATTGGTTTTTCTGATGCTAAATTGCCTTCAGCGTCAGATATTTCTGACAAATTAGCTTTAACAGACCCTAAACAAATCATTCTCAATCCCGAAAAACAGACCGTCTTTCTTGCCAAAAAGGGCATGAAAATCGACCTTGGTGCCCTAGCTAAAGGTTATATCGCAGATAAAGTTATGGATTATCTGGTAAAAGCAGGTGCCAGCTCTGCTATGGTCAACCTAGGAGGCAACCTACTTGTCCACGGACCAAATCCGAACCGTGACAATCACTTATGGTATGTCGGCATCCAGCACCCTGATAAGCCAAGAGGAAATCAGGCCACTATCCTTCCGATTCAAAACGCTTCGGTCGTGACATCTGGTGTCTATGAGCGTGTTCTGACAATTGGAGACAAGCATTACCATCACATTTTTGATCGAAAAACAGGTTACCCTATCGAAACTGACATGGCAAGCCTTACCATCGTTGCCAAATCATCCTTAGATTGTGAAATTTGGACAACTAGACTTTTTGGACTTCCAACTGCCACCACTCTCCAAATCATCAATCACACCCCTGGTATCGAAGGTCTTATTATCACAAAAGATCTCGAAATCCTGACCAGTAATAATATTCGCTAGCGAAGGAAGCAAGGTTTGAATGCCTTCCCTATCACTCTATTAAACATTATGACACAATAAAAAGCTTAAAATCAACAGGCTTACAAAGCTGTGATTTTAAGCTTTTTTTATTTGAAGATTGCATTAACGTTGAAAAACATTAATACTTTAATCTATTCTTTCTCTTTCTTAGCCAATAAAACAAATCCTAACATTAGGTTTAAGCTTGCAAAGAGAAGGTAGAGGTTTGAATCATTTTCACCAGTAGCAGGGAGTGATTTCTCTGCTACTGCTACGACAATTGGTTTTTGAGAGGTATCCTTTCGTGTCACAGTTGCTGAAACGACTTCTGGTACAGCAGATTTTTCACTTCCTATTACCAGAGGGGTCGGTGGTGCTAATGGTTTAACATCTGAAATACCTGTCGTTATTGTACCTGAAGCTACAATAGTCGTTGGTGCTGATTCTACACCATCAAGGGCTACTTCAGAAGCTATTAAGGCTTCAAGAGCTGCATCAACTTCTGCTTGTGTCGCACTCTCATCTGCCATTATAAGCTCTGCTGTTGCTAAGGCTGTGTCATAATCTGCTTTGACCTTATCATTTGCATTTTGATATTTCGCTGATGTTTTTTGTAAGACAGTAGCTTTTGAAATACGATTTCTAAGCGCAACTTTATCAGTCTCTTTACCATCCAATTCGTTTTTCGCTGATACTAGAGCTGCAAGTGCTTCGTCTACTTCTTTTTGGCTAGCTTTTGGATTTGCCAAGACTAATTGTGCTGCACGAACAGCTGCAGCGTAGGCTGATTGAGTTTCTTCACTACCATTACTGTAGGCGACTGTTGCTTCTACTGTCGTTTGTTGCTCTACTTCTGATTGAAGTGTTGCAAAATCAGTCTCTTTACCATCAAGGGCTGCTCGAGCTTTCACAAGCTCCTCTTGAATTGCATCAATATCTGATTGAGGAAGTTTTCCTTCTAAAGCTTCTTGTGCCTTAGCCAATGCTGCCTCATAAGATTGAATCGTTTCTAAACTTGCATTGTAGTAAACCGGCAATTTTGAAACATCTCCTTGTGAGTCTACCGCTTCTTTTAATGGATTTTTATTGATTAGAGTTAATGTTTTAACAGTTCTCACACCATCTACGACTGTTACTTTCAATTCCTCCAAGAACTCATAGCCCTCAGGAAGAGCAATCTCAATATCGTATTCACCTGTCGTCACAAGACGTCCGTAATCAGTAGGTGAATACTTAGCATTTGGCAATTCTGTTCGTCCACCTGCTCCATTGATTAAGGTTACAGTTGTTCCATCTGGCAATGCTTTATCAATATCAATCAAAACTTGAGATTTTGATAGGCTATTGACATAGAAATTCACATCAGCCAAGCTTTTCTCTTCTGAGATATTAACAGTAACTGTTGTTTCACCTGCCAATGTAGACCAATCTTTATCATAAAGGAACAAATCAAATGTGTAAGTACCGAATGGTAAAATCAGTTTATTAGCATTATCACCATAACGAGCAATATCAGCAACTGTTTTTCCGTTAGCATCTTTGACTGAGTATGAAAAGTTTACATAGGCTTCAGAGTTAGTATCCTTGTCAAGAATGTTCACAGTGACAATACCACTATCATTCCCCACTTTGATTAAATCTTGAACTTTAGCCCAGCTCACATTTCCTGCATAATCTTCAACGGTATAATAGAAATCTGCAATATCGGCTTGATCAAGTGGTAATGTAAAGGAACCATCTGCATTTTTAGCGACATAAACCTTATTATCACCAATGGTAACTTTCCCAGTTTCTGAGACATCAATCCAGTTTTTCAAACCATGTTCATCTGTTTTAAGGTAGAATACCCTATCACGGAAAACACCTGATTCTCCAGCATCTACTGCTGCACGTGGCGTAAACGTCTTATTGGCTTCATCATATTTTGCTGTTGTAACAACAGGTTTTTGACGGTCAACAATCACATCAAAACTCATGGTTTGCGGTTCAGCACCTACGACTGCTGACGTATAAGTTAAAACATAAACATAACGTCCATCAGCTAAGTCTGCCCCTGAATTGTCTGTACCATCCCATTCAGAAGAGTAAACAATGCTTGATTTAGGGTGTTTAGGATTACCGCTAAAGAAGTTTTTATTACCAGAGACAGCCTCACTTGTCCATAATGGAGTCAAACGTTCTGTATCATCAGCAGCATACACATTTGCTACTAAATCATTGTAGTTTCGTAGAAATACACCTTTAAAGGCAAGAGATTCTTGATTGCCATCTTTATTTGGCGAAATAGCCAAGTGAGGTTTGCCATTAGTATCTAGCGTAAGGACAAACTTACCATTATCATCCTTGAAAGTTCCTAAGGCCTTGATTACCATATCACTGGTTTCAGATGTCGCATAAATATGTTCTGTTTCCCCAGTAACAAGCGAAGTATAATTTTCATCTGTCGGAACAACTTTGTCGCTATCCGCAACGAAGTAAAAGCCACCTTTTCCATCAACAACTAAATCATAAATCGGTGTTTCGACGACATCAAGATTTTGGAATTCTCCTCTAAAACCAACATAGGGAATGCTGACCACTTCTCCACTATCAGCAACATCAAGGAAACGAACAAATCCTTCCAAATAATAACCATTTGGCATTTCTTTTAAAAGTTCCTCACGATAAGCAGTCGCATCAATTGCAACGTTTACCGTCGTTGAAGAATTTGCTTTAACCGTTACCGTCTCACCTACAAGGGTTTCTAGTTCTCTAGGAAGTAAGGTAATATGTCCCTCTTTCACAGTATCTGTATTGACGTTAGTAACATAGCGGAGCGTCTTATCCTCATTAGTAATATTATGAAGTGTTACCTTGAAGTCTACAACATCTCCAACATTTCCTAGTGAAATACTTCCATAGTTATCACTTCCAGTCAAGTACAAGCCTGTTGAAATAGCAGCAGCAGTGTCCAAAATCCCTGCTCCTTGTTGGCGTGGTGAGGTGTAGGCATTTGTTTCTTCATTCAAATGTGCTTTAGCCGTACTCATCATAAGATGTTTAACAAGGGCTTCAATTTCAGACGGTGATTTATCTGGATAAGTTTTAAGCAAATACTGTTTAACAAGAGTTACTGCTCCTGCCACATGAGGGGTAGCCATGCTGGTACCGCTCATCATATCATAATCGCCATCATTAACAGAAGAATAGATAGAGCCACCTGGTGCTGATAAATCTGGTTTTAATTCACCATCAGCTGACAAGCCCCAACTTGTAAAGTCTGACATCAATTCAGCTTGTGGATTATCCGATTTATCTTTAGCATTGTTAAATTGAATTTTATATTGATTAGAACGAAGCGCTTCACCAAACTCAAATGGAATGAAAATAGATGGTATGCCTTTTCCTTCTGCCTCCAAAGACATGTTTAAATTATTCTCACCAGCTGTATGGTTAAACACAACCACACCAATCGCTCCACGGGCCTGAGCATTAGCAATTTTTTCTGTAAACGTAATAGAACCGCGTTTGATCAGAGCCAATTTTCCATTCAAATCTACATTGGCAAATTCACCTGATAACTCTTCTTTTGTTCCTAAACCAATATAAGCGTAGTCGTAAGCTTTCCCTTGTTCAAAATCAATAGGACCAAGATCTGGTTTTGTATAAGTAGACAGCCCATGGTTAAGTTTCTCATCATTTTCAAGACCAATGATACTAACCACTTTATTCATAAGGGTTGTGTTATTATAAGAAGCTACTGATATCGCATGTTTGGCCGTTGATGGGTTATCAACTAAACCATAATCTGGATTGGTAGCCAGCGGATTGGCATGTCCTGAACCAAATGCCCCATCATTTCCAGCTGCTATAACAACTGAGATACCTGCTTGGCGAGCACGTTCAATAGCTGCGATAAGACTTTCTTCAGTATCCGCCATAGATCCATTTGGCGCTCCAAGACTAAGGTTAATACTGTCTGCCCCTAAAGCAACCGCATCATTGATTGCTTTAACATAAAGAGCTGGTCCTGTCTGTGAATGTAAGTCAGAAAAGACGCGCATAAACATGACCTGTGCCTCAGGTGCGACTCCATAGATAAATTCACCATTATCTTGTTTGCTTGGGTTACCCGCTGCAATACCTGTCACATGCATCCCATGCGAATCCTTTGTTTTTTCTTTCAAAACCGTATTGACATCAACGTAGTTATAACCAAAAATAACCTTATCATTATACCATTGACCATAATCAATACCTGCTGCTTTTTTAGCTGCTTCTAATTGTTCTTTAGATTGGTATTTAGCCTTAGTTGGGTCAGTAATCCGAAGGACATCATGATCGACATCAAGCCCTGAGTCAATGATTGCAACAACCATTCCCTCACCTTTATAACCTGTATCCCAGACTTTTGGCACTGTAATAATGGTATTACTGTCATTATTTTGTGGTGTCTCCTCACCAATTTTCCTCACACTTTCTGAAACCGCCTTGGCATCCAACTCTGATGAGTCTATCTCTTTTGGTGTTTCTGGCTGGTTTGAAACTGTTTTAGATACACTTTCTACTTCTTGGTCTGCCACTGAAGGTTTTACTGGAGCGCTTGGAGCTGTGTCCGCAACAACTATATCTGTCTCTTCATTGGTGGAAACTACTGGAGCTTCAATTGCTACATCCTGAGTAGCCTCATCTCTAACTGGAGTATTTGAAACTTCCGTAATACTAACAAGAGAATCCTCAGATGACTCAGTAACTACTGCTGGTACACTGGTTGTTTCAGCAGAGGCTCCTTGCGTATCTGCTGCCGCACTTACACCAGAAAACAAAAAAACTGCACCTAAAAGAACAGATACCGCACCAATTTTATATTTCCGTAGTGAAAAACGTTGTCTTTTTTCCATAAATCTACTACTCCTAAATGATTTTTTATTGACAAACCCGTCATACACATTATTAAAACAAATATTTTTTGAAAAATCAACACTTTTCTGTAAATTCACAAAAGTTTATTTATTGTATATTTTTTTGTATTTTAAGAATAAAACATCTTTTAAAACTTATATTTGTTATTTTTATAACCATAACTATGGGAAGGTAAACGAAAAAGAAATTTCAAAAAGTCTTGTCATTATTCCATTTTTAAATAATCACAGCAATCTTCTAGCACTTTTCATAATGGAAAACTGATTGTTCAAAAAGTACCTAAATGAACAAAAAATATTCATCTAAAATCATTTTAAGAGTTTTTAATATTACCATTATTGTTCTTATTTTGTATTGGCACTCTCTATTTATTTCTATCTTATTTAGAAATTACCCTGTTAGCTTTAATAAAAATATTAGGTAACAAAAAAACGAGCTGACTTATCAACTCGAGTTTTCTTATCCTATAATGCAGCCAAATAACTTTCCAAATCTGCTAAAGCACGCTCAGCAATCGCTTCGTAACGTTCTTTCTTATCACGAATACGTGGTCCTTCAAGTTCTTTGATGATACCAAAGTTAACGTTCATCGGTTGGAAATGTTTGCTCTCTGTGTGCGTCACATAATATGGCAAACTTCCGATAGCAGTTGTGCGTGGGAAAACGACTTCTTCTTCACCTTTGAACAAACGCGCAGCATTGATTCCAGCGACTAAGCCAGAAGCTGCTGACTCCACATAGCCCTCTACACCTGTCATTTGCCCCGCAAAGAAGAGATTCGGGTTGGTGCGTGATTGGAAGGTTTGTGTCAAAAGATTTGGCGAATCCATATAAGAGTTGCGGTGCATGACACCATAACGAACAAATTCTGCATTTTCAAGACCTGGAATCATTTGGAAAACACGTTTTTGTTCTCCCCACTTAAGATGAGTTTGGAAACCAACGATATTATAAAGGCTACCGGCTGCATTGTCCTGACGGAGTTGAACGACTGCGTACGGCGTTTTAAAGTCACCGTCACGAGGGCCTTCATAATCTTCTGGGTATTCCAAACCAACTGGTTTCATAGGCCCATAAAGCATGGTTTTAATCCCACGTTTAGCCATCACTTCGATTGGCATACAACCTTCAAAGTATTTTTCTTTTTCAAAGGAATTAAGCGGAGCTTCTTCTGCATTAACCAAAGCCTCATGAAAGGCCATAAATTCTTCCTTGGTCATCGGACAGTTAAGGTAAGCTGCTTCGCCTTTATCATAACGTGACTTAAGGTAAACCTTTGTCATGTCAATCGTTGCTTTATCAATAATTGGTGCTGCGGCATCGTAAAAATAGAAACCATCACCACCATTTAATTCATGGATTTTTTCAGCTAGGGCATCTGAAGTCAACGGACCTGTCGCAATGACTGTGATGGCATCATTAGGAATTTCTGTAATCTCTCCACGAATGACTTCAATCAGAGGGTTATTTTCAATTTCCGCTGTAACAGCTTCAGCATAGCCCTCACGATCCACCGCCATCGCACCACCAGCTGGAACACGGTGCTCTTCACCATTACGCATGATGATTGAATCTAAGCGACGTATTTCTTCTTTCAAGAGCCCAACCGCATTGGTTAAACTATCCCCACGGAAAGAGTTTGAGCAGACCAATTCTGCAAAGTTTGTTGTTTTATGTTGTGGCGTTGGTTTGACCCCACGCATTTCATAGAGCTTGACAGGAATACCACGCTTGGCAATTTGATAAGCAGCTTCTGAGCCAGCAAGACCTGCTCCAATAACGTTAATATATGTTGCTTGAGACAATCACTAATACCTCAATCTTTCTAATTTGATACTGACTTATTATAACAAAAAAATCCCATTCTTACGATTCGGACACTTCATTAGATAGGGTTCTCATCAAATTTTTGATGATTTTTCACAATAGAATAAGTCCCATGCCTCAACATAGTAATACGCTACAAATTCGTTATCTCAAATACTTCTGTATGAATCCATTTATTATTAATTTGCAAATCATTTTCTATAATTTTACTAAATATAAACCCATTCTTCTCAAGCACTCTCTTAGAGGCAATATTATCTATTGCTGTTCCAGCAATAATTTTATTTAAACCATAACTATTGAATGCTCTATCTAAAACAATTTTAACTGCTTCACTTGCATAACCTAAATTAGTATAATGTTCTCCAATTCTATATCTAAGTTCAGCTGTTTTTTTATCATTACCATCAACAATTAAATTGATTCTTCCAACAATAACACCTTGAAAATCTCTTATAAGGTGCATATAAACTTCGTGATTATCTTGTTCCACCAACAATTCATTTGTCATTTCTTTAAAACTCAATAAATCAAAATAATTAATCGGTCTAGGAAGCAAATTCTGCTCAAAATACTTTTGATTCTCTTTTTCAAAAAAATAGATATCAATACTATTTTCTTTGGACATCAATTCTAAACTTATCATCTTAAATCATCTCTCATATTTAGCTAAATTCTAATTTATTTCACTCAATATTAGTATTATTGTATCATTTTTTCTATATCGACTTTCTGGTGGTATAGTGTTTTAGCTTTAAAATAGTAAACTCGTTTAAGATAAAATGTCTCAGTCACAATGAATTCCTCTTCAATATATGGTTGTTTTATAATATTTTATTGCTAGTATTTTCTGCAATCATTACGAGCGACGAAGTCGCCACAACTAGCACTTTCCGCAGTGGTGATCACACTAAAACTAATAAGTTTTAGTGTGTGGGGGTGAAATTGTCCAGTGGACAGTTTCAGCCTGAGCTTAGAAACCTGGGAGCGAATGAGACCTAGGCTTGCCAAGAAGGAATGGAACTCCGTTGGAGGGGAGGTTCTGACACTGACTTCGTCAGCTTCATTTCCCACCTCAAAAGGTCTCCCAGACCTTTTGAGCGCCCCACACCACATTAGGAGAAGTGCTAACAAAAATACTAAATAAAAACTAATTGACTTTACTTGACAATTGCCTATAAAATTAAAAAACACATCAACTTATTATCCTGTGTCTTTAACTCTTCTTCCCCTGTTTCTTCATGGAAACTAGTTTTTCTATATACTCATTTACCCCATGTTCCTCCATTACAAGCTGTTAAATCACAACACCTTCTAAATGGTCTAATTCGTGCTGTACAATTTGGGCTGGTAAGTCTCTCAACGTCAGCGTTTTCGCCATCCATTTTTCATCGCGGTAGCTAATGGTGATCTCTTTGTAACGCGTTGTCTGGCGGCTGCCAGTTAAGGATAAGCAGGACTCCTCTGTCTTATAAGCGCCAGCTTTTTCCAAAAGCACAGGATTAAACATCACCAAGTCCACAAAGCCCATACTGATAATAATGGCACGCTTTTTAACGCCAATCATGTTTGCTGCCATGCCCACACAAGCCTCACGGTGAAAAGCAAGGGTATCGCGCAAATCTTGTCCTAACGGCAAATCATCCTTTGTTGCTTCTAAAGATGGCTGCGCAAGAAAAAAAGTATCTGTAATAATCGGTTTTATCATGATAAACTCCCTTCTCTTCATTATATCATTATGTTCGGAAAACAGTTCATTTAAGGGTTTAGAATGTATTTATGATAAAATAATAGTGATACACGTGAAAGGAAGCTCTACTTTTGAAATTAACCGTACTTATTACCTTTCTAAATGAAGAAAAAATGATTGAAAAGACTCATTCTGAAGTCAAAAAAGTTCTAGATGGTATGATACCACATCAAATCACAGACTATGAACTTCTCTACATTGATGATGGTTCGACAGATACGACGCTTTTATTGATGGAAAAAATGGCGGAGCAGGATACACATGTTCGCTATGTTAGCTTTAGCCGTAATTTTGGGCGCGAAGGCGGTATTTTAGCTGGTTTTCGCTATGCAACAGGTGATGCAGTACTTGTCATGGATGGTGACCTCCAGCACCCACCTAGTCTCATCCCAGAGTTTGTCAAAGCTTATGACGAAGGCTATGATATTGTCAGTGGCCAACGTGACCGTTCTGGAGAGGCCTTTGCCTCAACTTTATTTGCACGCGCCTTTTATAGCCTCTCCAACCATCTCATGGATGTCAAACTACAGGATGGAAAATCAGAGTTTCGCTTACTCAGCCGTAAAGCAGTTGACATCTTTACCTCACTCCCTGAATATAATCGCTTTAATAAGGGACTTTACGAATGGATTGGCTTCAAAGAAAAAGTCATCCCTTACCCAAATCATGTTCGAGAAGCTGGTAAAAGTAAATTTGGCTTTAGAAAATCGCTCAATTATGCCATGCAGGGTATTATCTCCTTTAATGATAAACCCTTGCGCTTCTGTGTCCAACTCGGTGCTGCTTCCACCAGCCTTGCCCTTATCTACCTTTTTTGGGAATTAGCTAAACAACTGTTGCACCCTGAATCTAGTGTGAGTGGTTATTTTACCACCATTGCAGCCATTATTCTTTTTGGCGGTGTCCAGCTCATTTCCATCGGAATTTTAGGGGAATACATTGGTAAAATTTATTATGAAGTCAAGCGCCGTCCTCATTATATCGTTAACAAATCAAATATTGACAGAGCAAATCAGGAGGGACAAGGATAAATGAATGAATTCCTAAACAAACATCAAAAAGGACTGACCTACCTAGCAAGTTTCAGTCTGCCCATCCTTATCATGCTCCTTGTTTGGGCAGCCAACGGCGCCTTTCCCTTTGGCAATAAAAGCCTGATGGCTGTTGATTTTGGTCAGCAATATATCGGATTTTATGCTTATCTTAAAGAAACGGTTCTCACAGGTGACTGGTCTGCCTTTCTCTATTCTTTTGAAAAATCCATTGGTGGTGAAATGATTGGGGTTTTAGGTTATTACCTAATGAGTCCCTTTAACATCTTTTACATTTTACTACCACTCAGTCAATTCAAATGGGCAGTCGTTATTACCATTGCCTTACGCTACGGCTTCATGGGACTAACCTTTAGTCACTTGCTTATCAAACGCTATCAAGCACTTCAGGGGCAGACCTGGTTGGTGCCTCTCATGGCAGCTTCTTATGCTCTCTCTGGTATGCTAGTCTCCTATCAGATGAATCCCATCTTTTATGATGCTATGATTATGCTTCCACTGGTTATTCTATATTTGGAAGAAACGTTAGATGGTGGCAAACCCTTTAAATATGCAATAACCCTTGCTCTTACAATGCTTTTGCAATTTTATATGGGCTACATGATTTGCCTTTTTGTCGCACTTTATGCTATTGCTTATATGTTACCAAAATGGGCAGAGCAGGGTACTATCAAAGAAAAAGCAAAGCAGTTTTTCTTTCCTCTCTTCAAAGTTGTTGGTTACTCTGTCCTTGCAGCGACATCAACCTTTGTCACCCTTTATCCGATTATCCTAAATCTCTTACGCAGTAAAGGAGCTTACAATGCTCCCATGCTCTTTGAATGGAAGCTACAAATCAACCCACTTGATATTCTAGCCAAACTAACCATCGGCGCCTTTGACAATGAGTCTTGGCCAGCTGGACCTAATTTGCCAAATATTTATGTTGGGGCTCTAGCACTCCTCGGATTCATCTATTTCTTCCGTTATGCTCAGGTGCATTGGACACGGAAAATTGGTTTTAGCTTTATCACAACCATCTTCTTCCTGTCATTTGTTCATGAATTTACCAGTAAAATCTGGCACATGGGGCAAAATCCTGCGGGATTCTTCTATCGTTTTTCTTGGATTTTCTCATTTTTCATGGTCTTGCTGGCTTATCAGGTTCTTAAAAATAGTCACAGAGTAAAATGGTATGATACCTTGATTGGTGCGGGACTAGCCAGCGCTAGCCTCTATTATGTTGCTACACACGATTTCTCCTTTCTTGAGGATAAGCAACTACCTGCTCTGACCGACTGGGTTGGAAAAAATACACTTACAGTGCTAGCACTCTTTAGCTTACTCTTTCTCCTTATTTCTTGTGCTTATTGGTTCAATAGCAAAGCACACTTCTGGCAAAAATCTCTTCACATCTTATTTGGTGCTGGATTTACAGTAGGGAGTTTCTTCCTTATCAGACAAGGTTATTTACTGACACAAGTCACCTTAACTGGTTTAACCTGGTTGTCAGCTCTGCTATTTTACACCTATAAACCCAAAAGTATCGGCCGCCTCGTCTTAGCTAGTATCACTATTTTTGAGCTTGGACTAAACGCCTATATTTCTCAATCAAGAATTGGCTATACCGACGCCTATAAGTTTAGCGATTTAGCTGTTAAATTGGATACTTTGGGAAATACCGTTGAAGAATTGTCAGATCAACCCTTTTATCGCATTGGAACAGACTTTTTCTACTCAAAAAACGATCCAGTTCTTGGTTCCTACAACAGTCTCAGCAATTTTTCTTCCAGCCTTGAACGCTCTACCATCAATTTGATGGCTTCTATGGGCGATATGGGAGGAAATGCTTCAACTTTCTATACCAATGGGACAATTCTGACTGACACCATCTTCGGTGTTCGCTACCATGTCGCCAGAAAACCTTACACCAATGAAGATGTTCAACAACATCCTAAATCACATTTCTTTAGTAAAACATCTGCCCGTAAAGACATTGCAAGCTATTACAACCTTATCAAGGAAGACGATACCTTCCTGTACTATGAAAATCCGAATGTGATTAGCCTAGCTTACGGAACAAATGACGTGACACATAATATCAAATTTGGGACTAACAATCCTGTCTCAAATCAAAATATTATCCTCAAATCAATGTCAGGGCAAGATTATGATTTCTTTGTTCATGCCGCTTTCAATGACATTAAGCTAGACAACCTTGAACTTGACAGCAGTAATGGGCAAAAGATTTATCGCCGCTTGGATAAAAATAAACCTGGAAAAATCTCATTTGCCTTTGTGCCACAGACAAATTGGACCTATTACTTCCAAGCGCCTTACTCTCTTCGTAAATCAATGGGCAAAATGAACATCATGCTCAATGGACAATGGTACAACTACACTCAAATGTTTGACCAAGTTCAACTCTGGCAAATTGCCCACCAAGAAGCCGGTAAACAAATCACTTTTGAGATTTCAACGTCATCTGAAGATGAAATTAACCTAACCAATTATTCCTTGGTTAGAGCAGATACCGAGGCTATCCAACAAGTGATGACAAATCGTCTAGCACAGAGTATGACTGTTGATAAAATGACCAATACTCAAATTGATGGTTCAGTCACCATTACAGACGATAGTACATTGATGATGACCAGCATTCCGTACAATCCGGGCTGGACAGTCACTGTTGATGGTAAAGAAGTCAAGACAACCGAAGCTTGGGGAAGTCTCCTTTCCTTCCCAATCACACAAGGAGAGCACAAAATTAAACTTATCTTTAAAGCACAGGGGCTGACAACTGGCACATTCATTTCCATCATATCTGTCCTCTCCCTCTTCTCCCTATTCTTAATAGATAAGAAGAAAACAAAAAATTAATACCAAAAAACCTCGCGATTTGCGAGGTTTTTATAATAGGGCGTAAAATCGTTACTCACCAATGTATTGTCAATTGTATCAACTGTAATACATCGTCACTTTCAGCTTGCCATACTTTTTGAGAGAAAGTCTGCTTTCCCCATTTCTAGATTCTCAAAAGTTCACTTGGACCTTTTGAGCTGTCTGCAACTCAGCCCTTTGTCTTAATGGCTTATAGTTAGTAATTTCTTAGTTTTGCTCTAAGAAATCTAGCTTGAAGCCATATAGTCATCACATAAATAATCTTACAATACCTTGCTCAAAAAATCTTTAGTACGAGCCTCTTGAGGATTTCCAAAAATGTCTTCAGGACTTCCTTGTTCTACAATAACACCACCATCCATGAAAATGACACGATCTGCAACTTCACGGGCAAAGCCCATTTCATGAGTGACGATAACCATTGTCATCCCTGATTTTGCCAAGTCCTGCATAACTGTCAGCACTTCACCAACCATTTCAGGATCAAGCGCAGAGGTCGGTTCATCAAATAATAAAACATCTGGATCCATTGCCAAACCACGTGCAATAGCAATACGTTGCTGTTGACCACCAGAAAGACTAGCTGGCATCGCGTCAGCCTTATCACGGAGCCCAACTTTATCAAGAAGGTCGTAGGCCTTTTGCTCAGCCACATCTTTACTGATTTTTTTTGTCTTAACTGGGGACAAAATGATGTTCTCAAGAACGGTCATATTTGGAAAGAGGTTAAATTGTTGGAAAACCATTCCCATTTTTTCACGCATTTTGAAAATATCATTTTTCTTATCTGTAATGTCAACACCTTCAAAGGTTACCGCCCCTTTGGTCGGTACTTCAAGTAAATTCATGGTGCGCAAAAAGGTTGATTTCCCTGAACCAGAAGGTCCAATAATCACAACAACTTCTCCTTGCTCAATATCAAGGTCAATGCCTTTTAAGACCTCATTTTTGCCAAAGTATTTATGCAAGTCTCTAATCGAAATAATACTTTCTGTCACGTTACTTTCCTCCATTCAAAGAGTTTTCATATTTTTTAAGAATTGCTGACAAGATTGTTGTCAAAATCAAATAATAAAAGGCAGCAAATAATTTTGGTTCAAATGGTAAATAGGTCGCTGTTTCAACAGACTGTGCACCGTTCCAAAGCTCCATGACACCAATCGTTTGCAAGAGTGAACTATCCTTGATGATCGTAATAAATTCATTTCCGAGCGCTGGTAAGATATTTTTAAGAGCCTGTGGCATAATGACATAACGATAGGCATTTAAAGGTTTGATGCCCAGCGAGTAAGCTGCCTCAAGCTGACCTTTTGAAACAGACTCAATCCCTGCCCTGATGGACTCAGAGATATAAGCTCCGCTATTGAGTGAAATGACCAAGATACCTGGAACCAAGCGGGACAAATCCATGTCTAAAACGCCGAAGGGGATGATTGGCAGGTTGCCAAAATGCATCACGGCAAAAGCAAGGGAAATCTGAACCACCATCGGCGTCCCACGGAAAATCCAGACATAGAAAGACACAATCCAATCCAAGACCTTGATGTTGCTACGCTTCGCAAGAGCAATCAACACACCGATGATCGACCCAAAGAAAACCACACAGGCTGAAATAATAATTGTGACAACAGCCCCATAATTAAAATAAGACCAATATTTAGCCAAAAATGAAAAATCCATACACATACCACGTTTTCCCAGAAAACAGTGACAAGGTTTAATCACTAAACATCTGCACTATCTTCTACGAAAACGTTATTTCCTTTCTTTAAACCTAAATTACTTTCTAAATCATTCTAGAAAATGAACATTTTATAGTTTATCAAAAATTGAATATTAATTCAATAAATTTTACCTTAATTTTACATTTAATTTCGCTTAAATTAATAAATATTTCTATATTATGCAAAAATTAAGAATACTATCAAATCATTTGGGGCTAGTCATAGCTCTTGTTTTTCAACACTTAACCTGAGAGGATATGAGGTGCTCAAAAAATCCTAGAAGAGTTTTTGAGGTTAGAAAAAGAGCTGTTAAAGGCACCGTTAACATTCTCTACAGGACTTCTTTTCTGTTTGCCGCGCCTAGCTATAGTTTCTAAGATAGGGCTGAGAGTGGACAGAAGCCAATTTTTCATAATCTTGACTTTCTTCGCTCTCCCATTTCTAAGTTCAAGATAATACTAATCCTTCCCATCACAAAAATACTTTTGAGATATCAATACCAAAAAACTCCCCATTCAGGAGAGTTTCGTCGTTAATTAGTACAGTAAATCGTAGATTTCCATCGCAATCAAGTCAATGCTATCAAACGTATAAGACTCACGCGCCGCAACATCACGTAATGTGAAAACTGGACCATTTTCAGGATCGTTAGCAAATGATACTTCTGCTACAACGACACCGTCACGCTCAAAATTACGCTTCAAAGTGCCTCCATCAGCCGCCATCATTTCAAGGCGATTAATAATTCTTACCAAATGTGATTCCATAATATATAATAACTCCTATTTCTATTTATCGTCTCTCTTATTTTATCATAAACACGGACAAATAAACAAGAAAAGATAATGAATTTCATAGAAAATGTAATAATTTGTTGATCTTTCTAAAGGAATCAGAGTAGCTTCAAACGGAAAAATAATAGTTTTAGCACTCTCTATCAAAGACTGCTAATTTTTCGTACTTTTTACTTGCATTGTTTGTTTAGAGTGCTATAATGAAATCATAAACATTGACCAAATTTGACCTTTAATCAAAGTTTGGTTCCTTATTTCCAAACGAAAGGAAAGTGAATAGTTGATTCTAAAACTATTCAACTTGGTACTTCATTATGCTATGTCAAAATTGTAACCTTAATGAATCTAGCATTCATCTCTATACTAATGTTAATGGCCAACAAAAAAAGGTTGACCTCTGCCAACATTGTTATCAAATCATGAAATCTGGTTCTGGGGAACCTGATATGTTCCTACACGGAGGTTCACTAAATCCCTTCTTAGAAGATTTCTTTGGTGACCTCAATAACTTCCGCGCCTTCAATCCTGATTTGCCAAATGCGCCAAAAACTCAATCTGGACGTTTTGGTGGCAATGGCGGAGCAGGTAATGGCGGTGGGAATCCTAATCGCCCTCAAGGTGCACGCCAACAAGCGCCTCAGCAGCCAAAAGGCCTTCTTGAGGAATTCGGTGTGAATGTGACTGACATTGCACGAAACGGAGACATTGATCCTGTTATTGGACGTGACGAAGAAATTGTCCGTGTGATCGAAATTCTAAACCGTCGTACCAAAAACAACCCTGTCCTTATCGGTGAGCCAGGGGTCGGTAAAACAGCCGTTGTCGAAGGCCTTGCTCAGAAAATCGTGGACGGTAACGTGCCACAAAAACTTCAAGGTAAACAAGTGATTCGCCTTGATGTCGTTAGCCTCGTTCAAGGGACTGGTATCCGTGGGCAATTTGAAGAACGCATGCAAAAATTGATGGAGGAAATCCGCAGTCGTAAGGATGTCATTCTCTTCATCGATGAAATTCATGAAATCGTTGGTGCTGGTTCTGCTGGTGATGGCAATATGGACGCTGGCAACATCTTGAAACCAGCCCTTGCTCGCGGGGAATTGCAAATGGTTGGTGCTACTACACTCAACGAGTACCGTATCATCGAAAAAGATGCTGCACTTGAACGCCGTATGCAACCTGTCAAAGTTGACGAACCTTCTGTTGAAGAAACCATCACCATCTTGCGTGGTATCCAACCAAAATATCAGGACTACCATCACGTCAAATATACCGATGATGCTATCGTTGCTGCAGCTGAATTATCAAACCGCTACATTCAAGACCGCTTCTTGCCTGATAAGGCAATTGACCTCTTGGACGAAGCTGGTTCAAAAATGAATTTAACCCTCAACTTTGTTGATCCTAAAGATATTGACAAACGTCTTGTGGAAGCTGAAAACCTCAAAGCTCAAGCAACACGCGATGAAGACTTTGAAAAAGCAGCCTACTTCCGTGATCAAATTGCTAAATACAAAGAAATGCAGCAGCAAACCATTACCGACCAAGATATGCCAGTCATCACTGAAAAACACATTGAGGCTATTATTGAGCAAAAAACCAATATCCCTGTCGGTGATTTGAAGGAGAAAGAACAAAGCCAGCTCATCAATCTTGCTAGTGATTTGAAATCACACGTTATCGGTCAAGACGATGCCGTTGATAAGATTGCCAAAGCCATTCGCCGTAACCGTGTTGGTCTCGGTTCACCAAACCGTCCAATCGGTAGCTTCCTCTTTGTCGGACCAACTGGGGTTGGTAAAACAGAACTTTCTAAGCAATTAGCAATTGAGCTCTTTGGCTCTGCAGACAGCATGATTCGCTTTGATATGTCTGAATACATGGAAAAACATGCCGTTGCGAAACTCGTAGGAGCCCCTCCAGGATATGTCGGTTATGAAGAAGCTGGACAACTCACTGAAAAAGTGCGCCGTAACCCTTATTCACTTATCCTTCTTGACGAAGTTGAAAAAGCTCACCCAGATGTCATGCACATGTTCTTACAAGTCCTTGATGATGGTCGCCTCACAGATGGTCAAGGACGTACGGTGAGCTTCAAGGATACCATTATCATCATGACCTCAAATGCTGGTACTGGTAAAGTCGAAGCTTCTGTTGGCTTTGGTGCTGCTCGAGAAGGCCGTACCAATTCCGTTCTTGGACAACTTGGAGACTTCTTCAGCCCAGAATTCATGAATCGCTTTGACGGTATCATCGAATTCTCTGCCCTCAGCAAAGAAAACCTCCTTTCTATCGTTGACCTCATGCTTGATAGTGTCAATGAACGCCTCAGCCACAACGGTCTCAGCCTTTCTGTAACAGATAAGGTCAAAGAAAAACTGGTTGACCTTGGCTACGATCCTAAGATGGGGGCACGTCCGCTGCGTCGCACCATTCAAGATCACATCGAAGATGCCATCACAGACTTCTATCTCGAAAACCCAACTGAAAAAGAATTCAAAGCTGTAATGAGTTCAAATGGTAATATTATCATTAAATCTGGTAAAAAAGTTGAAGTCGCTGAAACAGTGATTGAAGACTAAATATGGCTAAAAACGAACCCCTAATAATCTCAATTGAGACTACTAGGGGTTCGTTTTATTTAAAACAACTATCTGTTAAGTTGATGATTATACTCTTGAGCAATGATAGTCGCTACAAAATCAAGCTGACTGGGATGTTCAAAATGAGTTTGCTTTGAAGAAAACCTAATGCACTTATGCACAAAAGTTGGAGCACAAACATTTCCACCAGTTATCATCCAAATTTTAGGATGCCTTGCCTTCTTTAAAAATGGTTTAAGCGATGTGTAATCAAAAAATGAACCAGTAAATGAGAATAATATCACTAATTTATTTTCATCTGCTTCTAGTAAATAATCAATCTGCTCTTTAAATGATATATTAGTAAATATCTTTTTTCCATACATAAGTAAGTCACTTTGCAAAATCACCGCAGCAGTTTCTGCTTTCATTAAACCAAATGCAGCAACCTCCTTATAGTCATAGATATCTCGAACTAATTCATTGATGAGATTTTCAGAAAGAGAATCTGAAACCTGCTGAATACCATCAATTGTTTGTCCAGTATAAGCACGTTTTCTCTCAGCAAAATCTCCATTACTCGCTTCCGGACCTTTTTTTAAATTTGCTTGGGTCAAGAGCATTTTTAATTCTGAAAAACTATCTAGTCCTATATCTCTACAAAAACGAGAAATAGATGAGCTAGACACATTACATTCTTCAGCAAATTGTTGAATGCCAATATTCTTCATATCATCTAAGTTGTCCAGTATGTAAGAAGCAATAATACTATTTGTGGAACCACTCTTCTCGCTAGCTAGTAATCCTAAAAATACAACAGGTATTTTTCCGTAAATCATTTTATTCCTTTTCTAACGACCACCAGCAAAATGATATAGCATACGTTCTCTCATAGTTGAAGTATCTTTACCAAGTACTTCCACTATTTTATAAGCGAATGGATATGGAGTAGCTGGTCCTTGACTAGTGATAATATTTTGGTCGAATACAACAACATCGTGTTTAAAATTCCCACCAATTAATTTTTCTTCATATCCAGTATAGCCTGTTACATTTTTACCGTCAATAACCTTAGCTTCTGAAAGGACAACTGTTCCCGAACACATGGCGGCAATATACTTACCTTCTGTTTCATTGAACTTCTGAACCAATTTGATAACATCAGAATTTGCCAATAAATTTGCACCACCTGGTCTTCCACCAGGTAATACAACAACATCATAATCATAGACCTCTTCACTGAAAACTTTATCAGCTTTAATGTACATGTTGTGCATTCCTTTTACAAATTCTTCCCCAAAAGAGAAAGTAGCTGTTTCAATTTCTGCTCGACGCAAAATATCAACAATGGTAAGAGTTTCCCCTTCTTCATAACCTTCTGCCATCAATACTGCTACTTTAGCCATAAATTTTATCCTCCTCTACGTCAAATGAATTTGTATAAACCATGCGTTTTTTAACTGCAATCGAATCACCACCAAGTACATCAACAAGTGCATAGGCAAACGCATAGGCAGTCGCTGGACCTCGACTCGTTACAAGGTTTCGATCAACAACAACAATATCTTCTTTAAAGTTACCAGTTTTGATAACTTCTCCATAACCGATGTATCCTGTAAAGTCGCGACCTTCTAAAATACCGGCTTTTTCAAGAGCAATCGGTGCCGCACACATTGCAGCCACCCATTTACCATTTTCATCCATTTCTCGAACTGCTTTAATAACCAACTCATTATCTCTAAGGTTATCAGCCCCTGGTCTTCCTCCCGGTAACACAACCATATCATACTCTGATGAAAGCGTATCATCAATCACTTTGTCACACTTCAAAGTAATATCATGTGCACCAGTTACGTTTTCTTCTGTTCCAACTAGATCACATTCAATATTTGCACGACGAACAATATCTGCAATCGTTAATGTCTCTCCTTCTTCAAATCCAGGAGCAACTAATACTGCTACTTTTACCATACTTTACCTACTTTCATTTTTTCTTTAGTGTATCATTTTACATTTGACTTTAGAAGCTTTTTCCAAATTCTGGAAAAAGTTATTTTTGACTGATTAAATTCTTATACCATTCAAAAGAAGCTTTCTTGTATCGTTTAAAAGAACCTTCTCCCTTATTATTTGCATCTACATAAATCAGACCGTAACGTTTGTCCATCTCACCAGTCGATGCAGCAACTAAATCAATGACTCCCCATACGAGATAGCCTATTATTTCAACACCGTCTTTGATAGCTTCTTCAACCATGTCGATATGTTGGGATAAATAATCAATCCTATAATCATCTTGCACAAAACCATCAACTAATGCATCTTTAGCACCTAATCCATTTTCAACAATGAATAGTGGCTTTTGATAACGATCATAGAGCGTATTCAGGGTAATCCGTAAACCAAGAGGATCAATTTGCCATCCCCAATCACTACTTTTGATATATGGGTTTCTCACTGATGTCATTAAATTAGAAGCTGTTTCATCTTGTTTATTATGTGAAATACAACGAGAGGTATAGTAGCTTAATGCTACGAAGTCCGCAGTATTATCTGACAAAATTTTAGCATCATTTTCGTGGATGTCGAGTTTAACTCCTAATTCTTCAAATTTTCGTTTGGCATAATTAGGATATTTACCGCGGCATTGGATATCAATAAAGAAATAGCTTTCTCTATTTTTATCAAGTGCCATCATCACATCTTGTGGATGACATGAATAGGGATAATAATCACCAGCAGCTAGCATACAGCCAACTTTATTATTAGGATTTATCTCATGAGCTATTCTTATAGCTTCACTACTTGCTAGTAATTGGTTGTGTGCAGCTTGATAGCGAATTTGAGAAATATTTTCCTTCCCCATCAATTCTAGCCCACCTCCAGAGAAGGAATTATGGAGAATGACGTTGACTTCATTAAAGGTTATCCAATACTGAACTAAGTCTTTATAAGTTTCAAATAGTACCCTGGCATATTTTGTATAATGAGCAATCATTTCTCGATTTCTCCAACCACCAAGGTTATCGACCAAATAAAGTGGGATATCAAAATGACTAATAGTTACTAATGGCTCTATGTGATACGATTGACATAACTCGAATACTTTCCTATAAAAGTCTAAACCTTCTTGATTTGGAGAAGCTTCAATGCCAGTTGGAAATAGTCGAGTCCATGAAATACTCATTCTAAAGCATTTAATACCTAACTCAGCCAATAACTTAATATCATCTTCGTACTTCTCATAAAATTTGATTCCAGTTCTACTTGGGTAGTACGCTGATTCAGTATCAACTGTTCGATAATCTATAAATCCTTGCTTGATTGCACATCTTTGATTTCCGAGAGGCACTACATCCATAACAGATAGAGAGCGTTTATTTTCTAAATAAGCGCCCTCTGCCTGATTTGCCGCTACTGCACCTCCCCAAAGAAAATTTTTAGGAAATGTCATAACTGCTCCTTTTATACCAAATCAATTGTAACCATTTCATTACTAATATTTGGTGTAACTTTAGAGAACTCAGCACCATTTGTTACAATAAATGGAATAATCGTATCGTAACCAAGTTCTTTCAGTTTTTCAAGATCAAGTTCAACTAATAATTGTCCTTTTTCAATAGTATCACCTTCTTGAATATAAACGTTGAAGTGCTTACCTTTCAAATTAACTGTATCTAATCCAATATGAATCAGCACTTCGACACCATTATCAGAACGAATCCCGATAGCATGTTTGGTTTCAAATACCATTGATACCTTGCCATTAAATGGGGCAACTACTTTACCTTCTGAGGGTTCAATAGCAAATCCATTCCCCATGACACCAGTTGAGAAAACAGCATCATTCACTTTTTCCAATGGAAGGACTGAACCTTTTGCAAATGGAAGAACGTCAAGTTTATCTGTATGGATTTCAATAACATCTTCTTTAGTCGCTTCTTTTTCACCAATTCCTAAAACAAGTGTACCAATGAATGCTGTCGCAATACTGATTGAGATACCAATAATAATATGAATGTAGTTATCAGCAATATAAGTAGGCAGAGCTAGGAGACCAGGTAAAATAACTGCAGTCGCTCCACCGCCCCAAAAGTTAATGTAGGCGGCACCAATACCACCAGCAACCATTGCACAGATCATTGGTTTTTTATATTTCAAGTTAAATCCAAACATAGCTGGCTCAGTAACACCAAAGAGTGCTGTTGCACCAGCTGTCAACGCTTCCGTTTTTTCTGTCTTTTTCTTAAGTAGTAAGAATGTTGCCAATGTCGCACCAGCTTGAGCTAGGTTACCTGTCAAATTAGCTGGAGAAATAACAGAGTATCCATATTCAGCAATCAATTGGGCGTTGATTGGAGTAATGGCATAATGCATACCAAAAATAATTAGTAATGGACGGAAAGTACCAAATAGGAATGCTCCAATGACACCATTAGTAGTGTAGAGGTAGCTAACTACTTTAGCAACTCCTTGACCAATATAGCTACCAAAAGGACCAATTGCTATCAACTCCAGTGGTACCATGATAAATAGTACAATCATTGGAACAAATAAAACTTTAAAAGTATCTGGAATAATTTTATTGACCCACTTGTGCACATAAGACATCATCCAAACACTTAAAATAATAGGAATGATAGTTGACTTATAGTTTACAAAGAGCACTGGTAAACCAAGAAATGATAGACTTGTAATGCCACTCTCTGCAGCATTTAACGCACCATTTTGAATTGTGGGATACATCAATGCACCCGCTAGAGCAATTGCTAAAAATTCATGAGTTTTAAATTTCTTAGCCGCACTCACTGCCAAAAAGAATGGGAAGAAATAGAATAATAAATCCCCGATTAGGGCAATAACTTGGTAAGTTCCACTGGTCGGTTCTACTAATTTAAATGTCGTTAAAATAGCTGCCACAGATTTTACCATACCACAGCCAATGAGAACTGGTATAACTGGTCCAAAACATCCTGAAATAACTTCAATAAGTTGAGAAATGATATTTTTCTTGACCTCAGTACTTTCAATTTGATCATCTGAAAGTTTCACTAGTTTTGAAGCTTCTTCGAAAACTTGAGCTACTTTTGCTCCAATAATAACTTGAAGTTGTCCATTTTTTACTTGTGCTTTAATGACTCCTTCAACTTGATCAAGAGCATTTAAGTCAACTGTACTTTCATTGGTAACATTTAATCTCAGACGAGTTGCACAATGTGTCATAAATGTAATATTTTCTTCACCAATGATTTGAATAATCTGCTTTGCAGTTTCTCTATTGTTACTCAAAATGAGTACCTCCTAATGTTTTTACCTAGGTTTGTTTCAATCATAACTAAAACGTTTTCTTTTTACAATGGATTTTCATTTTTTGGAAAAAAACACCTAAAGAAGAAAATACTCTCAAAATTACTTATTATAAAAACACTAAAAACTGGCACAAGATGTTCAGTAAGATTCAGCTGATAACTTAACAATGTTCGATTGTTGCTTTTTTCTACAAAGGAATTGAATTCTGTATATTCTGTTTCATTTCCTAAGACACATCGTATTAGAATAAGTGCTAGTCGAAGATAATACTAATAAAAACACTAAATGTTTATAAAATGAAAAACCATATACTAAGAAATCATTATTTTATCGTTACCAACGTTTCATCGCCATCACATATTTAAAATCTCAACAACACTCCCTACTATCGCTAATTACTGTATCAACTGTCACTTTAATACAAATTCCTCTATTTTCTCATACACAAAAACCCGACCAAAGTTCAGCTCTTCTAAACCAGAGCTGACCTTAGTCGGGTTTTTATCGTATCTAAACAGTCACAGCCAATTCTTCTCCGTTGCGATGAGGACGGCTTCTGTGCGGTTATTGGCACCGAGTTTTGTCATTAGTGATGTGACATAGTTTCTCACCGTACCGTCAGAGAGATAAAGCTGGCTAGCGATTTCTTTGTTTGACAAGCCTTTGGCCAGCAGTTTGAGGACGTCACGTTCACGCGCACTAAGCAGCTGTTCTTCTTGAACGATCGTCTCCATAAGTTCAGGCGAATATTCCTTCCCACCCGCAAGCACCTTATGAATGGTTGCCATCAACTCTGAAATGGAGCGCTCCTTTAGAACATAAGCATCCACACCCGCTTTCACTGCTCGTTGGAAATAGCCCGCCCGTTTAAAGGTCGTCACGATAATGACCTTGGTAGCGCTATTAGCTTTAATCCACTCAAGGACATCAAGCCCAGACTTCACAGGCATCTCCACATCAAGGATAGCCACATCGACAGTTTCTTTTTGTAACATGGCTAGCGCTTCTGCTCCATCTTTAGCTGGTAAAACAGCCTCAACATCTTCTTCCATAAGTAACAGTTGGCACAGCGCATCTCGGAGCATGGATTGGTCTTCAGCTAATAGTATTCTCATGCGTTAACTCCTTCTTCTAAACGAATGTGAATCAAGGTAGGCGCTTTGGGTGAGACAATCTCCATCTCCCCAGAGACTAAGGTTAAACGTTCCCTGACAGAGTGTAATTCTGTTCCCGTTAGACTTGAAAAACCTTTGCCATTGTCAGAAACCAGCACTACAATTCCGTTGTCACGCTTTAAACAAATCTGGCACTGGCTAGCCTCAGCATGTTTGATAATATTGGTCACCAATTCTCTTAAAATCATGACTAAACTGGATGACACCATAGGGAGAAGAACTTCCCCTTCTAATTGATTATCCAGGCTAACCTCAATATGAGACATGGTTAGTAATTCTTGTAAAGCGAGCAATTCTTCTTCCAAACTACGGTATTTGAGATGATTGATAAGGGTTCTCACCTCCTGCATACTTGTGCGGCTAATTTGATTGATCTCTTCCAATTCTTTTCGCACAGCTTCTATATTGTCCTTATCCAATTGTTTGAGCGCCAGCTCCGTTTTCAGGCTCATCATGGCAAAGGTGTGACCCAAGGTGTCATGCAAATCACGGCCAATGCGATTGCGTTCATTTTCCGCAACCAGAACTTGGTTTTCTTGGCTCTGACGATAAAGAAGGTCTTTTAACGCTTCTTCCTCTCTGGTCTGCATTTGAAACGTTGTCATTCCTAAAATAAAGAGGGTGACTAAAACAATTGCCACCTTATCCGTCATGGTTGGAGAATAGGTGATGAAAACTCCAATCATTATCAAAATAGCAACTAATAAGGAATACCCACGATAGGAGCGCCAGCCTTTTTCAAACCGCCAAACCAAAAGATTAGAAGGAAAGAAAAAGAACCACATCATGTTGCCGTTAACAACAGAGGACATCAGGACAATATAAAACAAAAGGTAATGCCAGAAGACTTCTTCTAAGAAGCGATGTCTCGGCTTTAGATGAACGAGTCCCATATACGCCACAACAAATAAAAACGTCAACGGTGACGTCCACATGGGATAGCCAAAATATTTCAAGCCCAAGAGAGGAAAGCTAACAAAAACTAATCCGACATAGTACGGAAGAAAATTTTTCTGAAAAGGGTAAAACATCTAATACACATCCTGTCTCTTCTTAATCAAGGCGATTATTCCTAACAGTATTATCCCATAACCAGTAAGAATTGCAAGTGAGCGCCAAGAAAAGTCTTTATCGTAATAAGACACTAAGAGATTAAGAAAATGGTGGGTTGGGGTCAGTTTCGTCACTTTTTGTAACCAAGCTGGAAATGATTCCATCGGATACCATAAACCACCTAAAATAGCCAACCCCATGTAGCAAAGATTTGAAAAGAGGGACAAGGTTTCACTGGACTTGATTTGCCCTAGTAGAATACCTAGCGGCAACATTAAAAATGTCCCCAGTAAGATAAGCACAATAGACATCACCCATTCAACCAGCGACATCTGAATATCCTTCACCACATAACCTACAGTAAATACCACACTAATTGAAATCCCAAAGAAAAAAAAGCAGTCGCAAGGTTTTCACCAGATAATATTCCCAATAGGTCACAGGCGTGTGCAAAATAGCTTTCAGCCGATTTCTCATCCGATCTTCTTGGAGTAAATAGGGGAGATTGTAAAACACAAGGCTTAAAACAGATGAAATGGTCATCATCATTAAGACCTGTTTAAAAATCTGATTTTGAACAGCCACCGGCAAGTCTGAAACATCATTGGTTGCCGAAAAAAGAAGGAAGAAGCCAACAGGCATTCCCAGGGTCAATATCAGAGACTTCCAAGAGCGGATGGCTAAAAGCCACTCCCGTTTAAGCAAAGCTGTCAATCGTGTCATCGTCATTACCTGCTTTCATAAATAAGGTTGTTAGTAAACTTCTATTCGTCATTTCAATGGCAGAAACAGGGCAGTTGCCCTTCAATAAGGCTTGTAAAACCTGCTCCGGTGCCTTGGTCATCACGGTTGCACGCCCTGCTTTGATAGCAACATCGTAAAAAGGACAATCCGTCAGGCTAGCTAAATAGCTCTCAGGAAAACTAAAGCATTTTTCCTGATCCTCCCGCTGCAAGTCATAAGGAGTCGTGTCACGAATCAATTTTCCTTGATTCAACAATAAAATCCGCTCAGCGGTATGCTCCACTTCTTCAATATAATGGGACGAATAGAGGATAGTCTTGCCAGCCTTTTTCAACTCTCCAACAATTTCCCAGAAACGTTTACGAGTGCTAGTATCCATACCAGCTGTCGGCTCATCCAAAATAATGATGTCTGGTTGCCCAATTAAGATTTTGACAAAAGACAGCAGGCGTCTTTGCCCGCCAGACAATTTATCCGCAAACTGTTCTTTTTGAGCAGGACTAAAACCAAGTAAATCATCAATAGCTTCCTCAGATAAGGGATTTGGATAAATCGCCCGTTGAAAGGCAAGGATTTCTTTAACTTTCAAATCACTTTCGATAACATTGTCCTGAAAGAGAACAGCAATCTTTTCTTTCAATATGTTATCCGTTGGAGCTAAACCTAATACCGTCACCTGACCAGCCTTTGTCCGATAATCCCCCAACAAACAAGACATGAGCGTTGTTTTCCCAGCACCATTTGGGCCAATCAGAGCCACACAGTCTCCCTGATAAAGCGTAAAACGAAGATCTGTCAAAACAGACTTGCCTTTAATCGTCTTACTAAGATTGCTCACTTCAATAACCTTGGTCATACCTGATCACTTCCTTTCTTTTCGTGACTAACAATCATAGACCCTAAACCATAGCGTAAAAATAGTAAAAACCAAATCGTTCCCATTCCCCAGATCAGAGGTTGCGAAGGACGTACTCCAGATGCCTTAACCATCAGACTGATGAGAGCGCCAGCGATTGTAAGGATGATGAGTCCTAAAATCAGATTGCACTTCATCACTTGACAGAGTTGTCTGACTGTTATCCTCTTAATCATGATGTTTTCTCCCACTATCTCTATCTAGGATACCTAAGCCCCCAAATAATCCCCACGTTATTCCAATCATACCGTAAAACACACTCGCATAATCCGTAAAAAAGTGAGTATAATATTCAACCAATGTTCCTAAAATCATCATCACAAGAGCAAAACACATTTTTCTTTTCATTGTAATAGTCCTTTCTTTTGATACTGTTATTCTACTGAAAAATAGCAGAGCTTTTTAGCCCATTTTGTCATGACATGATATGACATTTGTCAGGCATTGGACAAAAAGAAAAAGCTGAGCAAACTCAACTTTTCAATGATAGTTAGAATAACCCTAACCACTTAAGGATTGGTAAGAGGAGGATGGGTAAAAAGACCGCAGGAATATAGTTCATCACTTTGAACTTGGTGATGTCTAGCATATTAAATCCTAGCGCAATGAGGAGAACAGAACCTGTAGATGACATAGCAGAGATAACGTCCTCACTCAAGTAAGTTCCTAAAACGCCTGCTAATAAGGTCATAGTAACCTCGTATAGCAGCACCGCTATTGCTGAAAAGAGGACACCTACACCGTTGGTAGAAGCGAGTAGAACAGCAATAATCCCGTCGATGATCCCCTTGCTGTAGAGCATGCTGTGATCACCAAGTAAGCCACTTTGGAGGCTTCCCACGATCGCCATAGCTCCCACGCAGAAAATCATAATCGCAGACAGAAATCCTTGCGCAAACTGAGACTCTTTCGGATTTTTTACCAGCGTTTTCTCCAATTTATAAGAGAGGTCTTCCATGGCTTTTTCAATGTTGAGCGCCTCACCAAGTAGGGCACCGAACAACAATGCTAAAATAAGCAACATGGTATTACTTGCCTCAATAGCTCCTTGAATTCCGATAACGACAACACAAAGGCTCATTCCCTTCATCAAAATATCATGAAAACGTTGGGATAATCCCTTTTGAATCACTAAACCTAAACCTGCCCCTACAACGATACAGATGGCATTGACAATTGCGCCCATAAACCGACTCCTCCTAAAAAATATCATTCATTATAGCATATTTCACATACAGAATCTATATGACAATTTTTTAGACTTTTCCTTATGACAACCTAAAATCTTTTTAGTATAATAATTGAAAAACTAGGAGATTTACCATGACAAATCCAACATTTGGCAACAAGATTGACGGTGTTACCTATCAAAACCGCTACGGAGTTTATGCTGTTATCCCAGATAATACCCATGACAATATTATCCTTGTTCAGGCACCAAATGGCGCTTGGTTCCTTCCAGGTGGAGAAATTGAAGAAGGAGAAAATCATTTGACTGCCCTTGAACGTGAATTGATTGAAGAACTTGGATTTACAGCTGAAGTGGGAGAATACTACGGACAAGCAGATGAGTATTTTTACTCACGCCACCGCGACACCCACTACTACAATCCAGCTTATATCTACGAAGTGACCCATTTTGAAGTCGCTGGAAAACCCTTGGAAGACTTTAATCACCTTTCTTGGTTCCCAATTGACGAAGCCATCGAAAAACTCAAACGCGGTAGCCACAAATGGGGCGTTCAAGAATGGCAAAAAAGACACAAAAAAACACTATTTTAAGAAAAATAGTGCTATAATAGAGCCATCAGGAGGTTGCTTATGAGATTGATTAACACAACAAATAGCCATGCAGAACTGGTTGTTAACCAACTTCGTAATACCGATGCGACCTTAGTAGAGGTCTATTCGGCAGGAAATACCGATGTGATTTTTACTCAGGCACCTCGCCACTACGAACTTCTTATCACCAATAAGCATCGTGCTATACAAGATAAAGAAATTGAACAAATCAGAGACTTTTTCATGCGTCGAAAAATCGACCAGGACATTTGCCGTATGGATCAAATCAATACCATCCATACACCACGTCTCATCGAAATTTCAATTCCAACTAAGAAATAAAAGATTGGTAACATCATTTTCAAAATACCAATTTGACATTGCCATCCTAAAAAGAAAACGAGCAAATCCACCATTGGACTGCTCGTTTTTGATTTTGGTTGAGTATAAAGTCTATCGCTACGATTTTTTGATACTGCTCTGCTATTATTTCAGAACTTATCTTCTGAAAGCATCCAAAATGGTTTTAAACTCTTCATTTGTTAGCGTAATGCCTTTCCCCATCTTCGTGTGGTCAGGGCTCCAAGAACGGAGATCCCACTTAGCTTCAGCACCATTAAAGCTAACGCGATTAAGCTCTTTTGTCCAACCATTTTCAGCTGTTGAAAGCACCAAAAGTTTTTCTTCGATTTCAAACGTAAAATCTGCCATTTTTAATACCATGGGACAACATTTTCATAAAAAACATCATCCTAGTTTGGTTCAACGAGAACCAAACCTTCCTTTCAATTGTTATTTGGGAAATAAGATAACTCATCTCTTCCTACATTACTATTCGTAATGCCAAAAAATAATTAACCTTTTTTAAAAATTTTTTTACTATTTTCTGATATAATAATTGTATCAAGATTTCGAGGAAAATGCTATGGAAAATATTGTCAAAAAAATCTTGTTTCAAGTCAAAGAATTTATCGAACCAAGTCCCAAACCTTCCAATATCAATCTTAGAAAAAATCAGCTGGCACATATCATTGTTAAAGCCCAAAAAGAAAAGCTAGCGCTTCATGCCATTTACCAAGATAAAAGCTTTACAGGTCATGTTAGCAAATATGATCCTATCAATGACAAACTCATTTTGAAAAATGGAGCTAACAAGGTTTCTACCATCATTGCAATGGAAGACCTTCAAAAGCTAACCCTAGTTCCCAAAAACATTACCAAAGCACAGCATAAAACTGACTGATTCCTCAGCCAGTTTTTTTATATCTTAAAACGCATTTTTAAGCACGTACTGTCTTTGAAGTCCCATCTTCTTGGTAAAGGTTAATAAGACCTTCTTTGCAGGCTCGAATCATATCACCTGGTTTAACAGCTTGCGGAACTGTAATCGTCAACAATTCCATTGGATTTGGCGCACGGTCAATCTTGTTTCCTTTATCATCATGCAAATCTTCGATAAAGCATTCAAAATGACGGAAACCTGGTCCATAAAACTCAACACGGTCACCTTCCATGATAACGTTACGTTGACGAATCGTTGCTGTCATATTGCTTTCGTTAAAGGCAACAACTTCTCCAACAAATTTATATTGTGGAATTTTACGGCGAGCACCAAACAATTGCTCATTTTCGCTAGGAGTACCGTAGTAGAAACCTGTCGCCAACTCACGTTGGGCAACCTTCCACATTTCGTCAACAAGGTCTTGTTTGATTGCTTCAAATTTCTCTGGGCTTTCCATATAAGCATCCACAGCAGCTTTATAACAGTTAGCAACCGTTGACACATAGTGAATAGATTTCATACGCCCTTCAATTTTCAGACTGTCAACACCGTTTTCAATCATATCTGGAATGTGGTCAATCATTGACATATCAACCGCTGACATTGAAAAGGCTTCTGGTACTTCTCCTTGGATACTCTTGCGCTCTCTACCAAATGGCATATCGTAAAGGTCGTATTTCCAGCGGCAAGATTGTGAACAGCCACCACGGTTGGCATCACGGTCAGACATGTGGTTTGAAAGCGTACAACGACCTGAGTATGAAATACACATGGCACCATGCACAAAGGCTTCAATTTCAAGGTCAGTACGACGACGAATTTCTGCCAATTCTTCCATAGAAACTTCACGCGCCAACACCACACGTGTCAAGCCGTATTCTTTCCAAAAATGGAAGGTCTCCACATTGGTTGCAGAGGCTTGAGTTGACAAGTGGATTTCAAGACCAGGTGATTCAGTTGCACAGATTTCAATAAGAGCTGGGTCTGAAACGATAACAGCGTCAAGTCCCATGTCGCGAAGCTCACGGAACCAAGCTCCCGCTCCTTCTTCATTTCCCTCATGCGTTACCATGTTAGCAGCAACATAGACCTTGGCACCGCGTGCATGGGCGTAGTCAATTCCTTCACGCATTTCTTCCATTGAGAAATTTCCTGCACGACTACGTAGTCCGTAGGCTTGTCCCCCAACAAAAACAGCATCTGCACCGTAATCAACAGCGACTTTCAATTTTTCCAATGTCCCAGCAGGTGCTAGAACCTCTGGACGACGTTTTACATTTGACATAGTTTACATTTCCTTCTATTTACAAGATAAAAGTGATGAGTAGTAAGAGACCATTCCGAGCCCTGAAATAGAAAAACTCACTCTCGGAATATGGTATTGTATCTTATTTGACACGATCCGGTTCGTAGTCATAGAAACCTGTGCTAAGACCACGGTTCGCAGGGTGTAATTTACGAATGGCTTCATCAAAAACATAGGCTTGATCCTGAGAAAACTCTCCCGCAGCAATCAAATCACGCGCTTTGACAAAGTACTCAGCGATGTTAACAAAATTGTCACCTGGACAATAAACACCATCTAACTTCCAATGATTAAAACCATGTTCGTGAAGTTCTAAGAGCTTCGTCATCATATCAAGGTCATTATTGGCAAAGATATGCGTTCCATGATTATCTTCATAGACTGAGTAGTGGGAATCCGCATCCCCAGGCTCTGCTAAAAATAAATCACGCTCCTTAGTCACACGTTCCTCAGTCTTGATGAAATTATAGTAATTATGCAAAAGCGGTCGCTTCGAATGGTGGATAATGCTAGCACCGTAAACGAGAACTTCTCCTGGAATTTCTAATTTTTCTCCCATCACAAAAAGCTCTGCTGCTGGAATTTCACGTGCCAGAACCGCCTCAGAAGCGCCAGCTGTTTTGCCCCAGAAATTGATTTGACGGCTTGACGTCACCATGGTTGAAGCGTCATAAATCGTTTTAAACGGACGATTATCACGTTTACAAATGTAAAAGACGCCCGCATCACCAACAGTAATATAGTCGGCTCCAATTTCCTCAAGAAAATCTAGGTACTCAGGAAGAGCATCCATCATCGCTTGGTGCATTAAAGCATTCACCGCGACAGTTAGCTCTTTTCCTTTCTCATGGACAAGCTGCGCAATCTTTCGCATTTCAGCCAAAGAGAGATTTTTTGGCAAACGAAGGCCATAAGCCATCTCTCCGATATAAATCCGGTCAACACCTAGCTCCAAAAGAGCTTGGGCCTGCTCTAAACTCTCTGCCGTAGCAGTAATAATAATTTTTTCCATACCATAATATTCTAGCAAAAAACAAGTCATTTGCCTAGGAATTTTTATACAAAACACTAAAACGGTTTTTAGCCCTTGTCACCCAGCTAAAAAGGACATATTATCTCAACAAAACCGCTACAAATGAACACTTGTCACACTTGTAACCTTTTTGTAACAAAGTATGATACTATTTTATGGTATGATAATATTACTGTCATTTGCACAAAAGAGTATCACAATAGAAAGGAGTCACAATGGCTGCACCATTAAAGCATCAGGACCAATCTGATAAGGTCGTCTCAATCAGTAAAAAAACTGAGCCAAAATTCAAAACATACGATGCTATTAATCCAAATGCAACGAAGTTCAAGGACTTAGTCTTCTTCGGACGAATCGTTTCTTTTACCATCTGTACTGTATTCTCTTGCTTGACGTTGCTGACAGCCAGCGTTACTCCTCTTCTCGCATTTCCTATCGCTATGGTGATGGGAAGCATCCTTACAGCGATTTTCTATTTTCTAATTGATTTACTCAAACGCTAGTTTCACAAGAAGCTAGTTTTTTATTTGTCTATAAATTAAAACGCTTAGGAATCAGACCTTTGTCCCTAAGCATTTTGCCATATTATTTTCGAAACAGTTCTAACCTAGTTTTTCTGCTGCTGCTTCGTCAATAATGAGAACAACATTGTCATGATTTTGGAGAACACTAGCTGGTACGTCCTCCGTAACAGTCCCGTGAACCATTTTGTAAATAGCGTCAGCTTTTTCAGAACCATAGGCCATCAACACAATTTTTTTGGCAGACATAATAGAGGCAATCCCCATTGAAATCGCTTGGCGAGGCACTTGGCTTTCATCTTCAAAAAAGCGAGCATTAGCTTCAATGGTGGAAGCATCAAGATCTACGACATGAGTCTTGATGGTAAAAGCAGTGCCTGGTTCATTGAAACCGATGTGACCATTACGCCCAATTCCTAAAATTTGAAAATCAATAGGATGCTCTTCAATCAAACGATCGTAATCTTTAGTCGCCTCCTCCAAGTCTGTTGCCATCCCGTTAGGAACATGGTGTGCCTTGAAGGGTTTATGATTAAAGAGTTCCTCCACCATAAAATAATGATAGGACTGCTTACTTTGAGCATCAAGCCCAACATATTCATCCAAATTGATTGAGGTCATCTCTGAAAAATCAAGGTCAGATTCTCTGATTTGCTTATAAAATGCCAAAGGAGTTGAGCCCGTCGCAAGTCCTAAGGTCTTTGCGCCTTCATCAACTGCTTTCTTTAATAAGTCAAAAGCAAGTGCTCCGCCTTCTTCTTGAGTTTTAACGATAAAAATATCCATTGTTTCCCCCTTTTTGGTATATACCAATTACTCTTGTTTTTATTTTAATATATTAACCTATAACTGTCAACCCAAAGAAGTTCTTTTCATTATTTTTAGCAACGTGGTATAATAGAAAGGCATCTTTTGAATTGATATTGGAGAATTTATGAACACTAATGATTTTGATTTTTACTTACCAGAGGAATTGATTGCTCAGACACCTCTTGAAAAACGTGATAGTTCTCGTCTTTTGGTTTTAGACCGAGAACAAAAAACAATGGTCGATAGTCATTTTGACCACATCATTGACCAACTTAACCCTGGTGATGCTCTCGTGATGAACAACACACGTGTCCTCCCAGCTCGCCTATACGGTGAAAAGCCAGATACTCATGGTCAAGTGGAACTTTTACTACTTAAAAACACCCAAGGTGACCAGTGGGAAGTTTTAGCTAAACCTGCTAAACGCCTTAAAACGGGTGCAAAAATTAGTTTTGGTGATGGCCGTTTGACCGCTACTATCGTTGAAGAACTTGAGCACGGTGGGCGTATTGTTGAATTCCATTATGAAGGGATTTTTCTTGAAATCCTTGAAAGTCTAGGTGAAATGCCACTGCCACCCTATATCCATGAAAAATTAGATGACCGTGACCGTTACCAGACGGTTTACGCTAAGGAAAATGGCTCCGCTGCTGCACCGACTGCTGGTCTCCACTTTACAACCGAGCTTTTAGAAAAAATACAAGCCAAAGGCGTTAAATTAGTCTACCTTACACTTCATGTTGGGCTAGGAACCTTCCGACCAGTTTCGGTCGACAATGTCGATGAACATGACATGCACTCTGAATTTTATAGCCTCAGTCAAGAAGCAGCCGACACTATCAATCAAGTGAAAGCTGCTGGCGGTCGTATCGTTGCTGTTGGAACCACTTCCATTCGAACACTTGAAACCATCGGACAAAAATTCGATGGGAAAGTCCAAGCGGATTCAGGATGGACAAAAATCTTTATTAAACCAGGTTATGACTTTAAAGTTGTTGATGCCTTCTCAACAAACTTCCACCTTCCAAAATCAACACTTGTCATGCTAGTTTCTGCCTTCGCAGGACGAGAATTTGTCCTAGAAGCCTATAAACATGCTGTTGATGAAAAGTACCGCTTCTTCTCATTCGGTGATGCCATGTTTATCAAATAATACTCTATAAAAATCAAAATTAGATGGATACAAAAATATTTTCTTTTCTCTAAAGTCTTCTCATGCGGCTGGCACTCCAACAAAACTGTGGATTTATAGCTTTAGCTACTAGGAGAGTTGAGAATTATCGCTTTCTACTTATACGGCTACAGTGTCCAAGATGACAAAGTAGATATTATGGGAACTGTCCACTGTGGTGAAAGAAACGGTTTACCCCCTTACTTTCACTAACCCATCAAAATAAAGGCTATAAAAATCTAATTTTGATTTTGAATGAGTATAAGTTTTTAGATTACGCCAAGTCGTGCTATTTCTGCACGGCTTTTTTTAATATCATCTTGAGATTTTAAAAAGCGCCCATCCTTTCGGAAGAGCGCCTTTTTATGGCTCTATAATTGTCGTAAGAACTCCTACTAAGTTACAAAAGCCTTTATTTTTCTGAAAGATTATTAATATCCTTTAAGGTTCGATGGGCTAGCACTAGCATGCCAATTCCTATGAAAAGTTCTGGTGGGGATTGTAGAATTTTCATAAAGGTCATGCTTGCTAAAACTAGCAACAGAGCGATTAAACCAACGACTAAGATAATACTCAGCGTATTTTTAATGGTTTTAGGTGCTCGGAAAAAGTAATAAAGTACAATTAATATCGCAATAATCAGATAAAACATAACAAAGGTTAAACGAGTTATCTCTGCCTAGCAATAATCACCATCATTCCCCTTTAATAGCGCTACAACTGACGCTCTTGAAAACTCGTTGTCATTCCTTTCTAGCTGGTACCTATAACTCTGAGAGCTACTATTCAGCTTGTTTTTTCTTTTTATTGGCTTTTTCGCGTTCGTTTTTATTAAGAATTTGTTTACGAAGACGAATTGACTCAGGGGTTACTTCCATGTACTCATCGTAGTCAAGAAACTCGATAGATTCTTCAAGTGTCAAGATACGTGGTGTTTTAATCACTGCTGTTTGGTCTTTTGTTGCTGAACGAACGTTAGTCATTTGTTTTGCAGTTGTGATGTTAACAGTCAAGTCATTTTCACGGGCATTCTCACCGATGATCATTCCCTCATATACTTCTGTACCTGGGTTGACAAAGATTGTACCACGTTCTTCGATACGCATGATTGAGTAAGTCGTTGCTTTACCTTGGTCAATTGAAACCAAAGCTCCGCGGTGACGTCCACCGATTTCAGCATCAATGTATGGAAGGTACTGGTCAAAGGTGTGGTTCATGATACCATAACCACGTGTCATTGACAAGAACTCTGTCGAGAATCCAATCAAACCACGCGCTGGGATCAAGAAGATAAGACGAGTTTGTCCATTACCAACCATTTGCATATCAAGCATATCACCTTTACGCTCTGAAAGGGCCTGGATGATTGAACCTTGGTATTCTTCTGGTGTATCGATTTGAACACGCTCAAATGGTTCACATTTCACGCCATCAATCTCTTTGATGATAACTTCTGGTTTTGATACTTGAAGCTCGTAGCCTTCACGACGCATTGTTTCGATAAGAATTGACAAGTGAAGCTCACCACGACCTGATACGATCCATTTATCTGGTGACTCTGTGTTTTCAACACGGAGAGAAACGTCTGTTTGAAGCTCAGCCATGAGACGCTCTTCAACTTTACGTGATGTCACGTGCTTACCTTCACGACCTGCAAATGGTGAGTTATTTGCCAAGAAAGTCATTTGAAGCGTTGGTTCATCAATACGAAGAACTGGAAGTGGCTCGATTGCATCTGTTGGTGTTACAGTTTCTCCAACGAAGATATCTTCCATACCAGAAACAGCAATCAAATCACCAGCTTTAGCTTCTTGAATTTCTTTACGCTCAAGACCAAAGAAACCGAAAAGTTTTGTCACACGGAAGTTTTTAGTTGTCCCGTCAAGTTTTGAAAGGGTAACTTGGTCACCAACTTTGACCGTTCCACGGAAGACACGTCCAATACCGATACGTCCTACGAACTCATTGTAGTCAAGAAGGGAAACTTGGAATTGAAGTGGCTCATCTGAATTGTCAACTGGCGCTGGAATGTGCTCAATAATAGTATCAAAGATTGGTGCCATTGTTTTTTCTTGATCAGCTGGGTTATCTGAAAGTGATGATGTTCCATTAATCGCTGACGCATACACTACTGGGAATTCAAGCTGATCATCATCCGCACCAAGCTCGATGAAAAGTTCCAACACTTCATCAACAACTTCTGCTGGACGAGCTGATGGTTTATCAATTTTGTTAACAACAACGATTGGTGTCAAGTTTTGCTCAAGGGCTTTTTTCAACACAAAACGAGTCTGTGGCATTGTTCCTTCGTAAGCGTCAACAACAAGGACAACACCATCAACCATTTTCATGATACGTTCAACTTCACCACCGAAGTCCGCGTGTCCTGGGGTATCCATGATATTGATACGAGTATCGTTATAAGCAACGGCTGTGTTTTTGGCAAGGATTGTAATACCGCGCTCTTTCTCAATATCGTTTGAGTCCATCGCACGCTCTTCAAGCTCTTTACGCTCATCAAGTGTTTGTGATTGCTTCAAAAGCTCATCTACGAGGGTTGTTTTTCCGTGGTCAACGTGGGCAATAATGGCTACGTTACGGATATCATTTCTTAAGTTTGTCATAAAATCCTCTTACTCTTATTTTTAACCTAACTATTGTATCACAATTTTTAAAAAATGACTGTTCTAATCTTTATGTAAATGTTTTCAGTTGTTACAAAGCTCTTGTTTCCTATAAAATTCATTGTTTTAGCCAAAAAAGACTGCCGAAGCAATCTTTTTCTAGTTCTTATAGAATTTCTGCTAGAAGTCCTGTCATAAAGTCTTCTGAGTTGAATTGTCCGATGTCATCAATTTTCTCACCAAAGCCGATGAGTTTCACTGGAATGTCTAATTCTTCACGGATGGCAAGAACAACACCACCTTTTGCAGTTCCGTCAATTTTAGTTAAGACAAGTCCTGTCAATGGTGTGATTTTTGAAAATTCCTTGGCCTGGCTAAGGGCGTTTTGACCAGTTGAAGCATCTAGAGCCAATAGGGTTTCATGTGGCGCTTCTGGGATAACACGTTTAATGATACGACCAATTTTTTCAAGCTCTGCCATGAGGTTATCTTTGTTTTGTAGGCGACCAGCAGTGTCAATCAAGAGGACATCTACTCCTTCTGCGACAGCTTTTTCCATACCGTCAAAAACAACTGAGGCAGGATCAGCTTTTTCTGGACCAACGACAACTGGGACATCCACACGGCGACCCCACTCAACAAGCTGGGCAACGGCACCTGCACGGAAGGTATCGGCTGCTACAAGCATCACCTTTTTTCCTTCGGACTTATATTTATGGGCAAGTTTACCAATAGAAGTTGTCTTGCCGACGCCATTAACCCCAACAAAGAGCATGACTGTCAAACCATCTTGGAAATTGATTTTCTCGTTAAAGTTACCGTCTTTTTCGTAAATATCCACCAATTTTTCGATGATGACACGACGGAGTTCTTCTGGTTTCTTAGCTTTTTCTAACTTCGCTTCATAGCGGAGCTCCTCAGTTAGGTTTGTTGCAACGCTAACCCCAACATCGGATAAAATCAATAATTCTTCTAATTCTTCAAAAAAGTCTTCATCCACACGACGGAAATTTGCCAAAAAGGCATTGAGACGAGCACCAAAACCAGTACGTGTTTTCTCTAAACTGCGATTATATTTTTCCTCTGTTGTTTCAACAGCTGGAACTTCTATAACTGGCTCTGGTTCACGCTCTACTTGTCTCGTTTCTATAGCTTCAAAATGAATTTCTTCACCCTTTTCAGCTGCGGCTTTGGCAGCGGCTTTTTTGGCGTAATAATCTGCCATGACTGATGAAAAGGCATTATCAACGGCTTGCGTTTGCTCAGCTGATACTTCAATGTTTTCTTCAGAGACTTCTTCTGATGTTTCCTCAATTACTAATTCATCTTGCTGGTCATTATCAGCATTGACAACTTCTTCACTCGCTACCTCTGCCACTTCCTCGACAGCTTTTTCTTCTTTGTTTCCAAATAACTTATCAAATAAGCCCATGTCATTCTCCATTCACGATATATTTTTCGACCGCTTCAGCGACTCCTGATTGGTCATTCGTTTTCGTTGTGACCGCCTTAGCACTTTCTTTAGCAATAGCAGAGCCATTCGCCATAGCAACGCCTAAACCAGCCCATTTTAGCATGGTGACATCGTTTTCTTCATCCCCCACTGCCATCACCTGCTCCGCCTTTAACCCTAAATGCTTTGTCAAAATCTCAAGCCCAACTGCTTTATGAATACCTTTAGGCATAATTTCAAGAATAATCTCACGTGATTTAAAAATCTCAAAAGCCTTATGCAACTCTGAAGGAATTTTAGGAATCTGAGTATCTAAAAAGTCAGCCTCTGTCACAACGACTACTTTATTATAACTAATATCTCTTGGTAAGTCATTAAGCGTGTCCAACTCCACAAAGGTAAGCATCGGATTTGCCTGATAATATTGGGAATGCACTCCATGACTAGGAATGCTATATACTGTCCCATCACTAATGACATCCATCGGTAAACTGAGGGGTTCCAAAGTTGAATAGATGATGTCTAACTCATCAAAAGATAGAGCACTGGCATCCAAAATCTCTCCATTATTACGCTGAACGAGTCCACCATTAAAGGTGATGCTATAATTTTCTGCATTGTTAAGATTCAGCTCATCTAAAACATAAGAAATCGCTTTTAAAGGACGACCTGTGGTAATCACAACCTGGACCCCCATTTCTTGTGCCTTTTTCAAAGCTTGTTTATTTTCCTCAGTGATGGTTTTTTCAGTTGTAAAAAGGGTGCCATCCATATCTAAGGCTAGTAATTTAATCTCAGTCATTTTTTAACATTCCTTCTAAATAAGTCAATACGGCTCCATCTTCACAAGAACCAATTACTTGATCAGCCATTTCTTTAATCCCTTCACGCGCATTGGCGGTAGCAATAGCTGTGCCTGCAAACGACAACATCTCTGCGTCGTTAAAATTATCTCCAAATGCAATCACATCAGAAGGGGTATATTCTAAACGCTCACATAAGGCTGACAGTCCAGTAGCTTTTGTAATGCCTTCTAAGATAATATCCATCCCACCAAATCCTGTGACAACAGCCGCCAAACCAGGATTAGCCTCCGTTAAAGCTCTGCTATGTTCCGCAATAAACTCATCCGAAAATTGAGCCGTTAGCTTATAAATATCGTCTGTCACCTCAGCTAAGTGTACTTTCTGAGTGTTTTCATAATAATTGGAAACATGATTAAAATAAACATCATCAATTGTTAGTGGCGCATATGCCCCTACACGCCCTGATAATAAGTAGCCCTTACAGTCATCAAGGACTTCTAGCTGACCAGCCATAGACAGGTACTGTTCGGAAGTCATCAGGTGCTCTGAAATCACTTTACCCTTGTAGGAAACAACACCACCGTTCTCAGCAATAATCGCAATCCTATCCAAAACATCTGCAAATAACCTTTGCACACTCAGCATCGGACGACCGCTAGCCACCGTAAATAATATTCCCTGCTCTTCACACTTATCTAAAACCCTTGCAAATAAAGCCTTATCATAAGTATGCTGCTTCGTCAAAAAAGTACCGTCTAAATCTGTTGCTATCAATTTAATCATACAATATCACCAATTTCTATTCTAGGAATGCCAATTTCGCATCCGCTTTCTAACTTCCATTATAACATATAAAAAGTTAAAAAAGCGCACCTCAGGCAAGCTCTCGAAAAAGAAACATTTGCGGATAAAAATCACTTTTTATTCCTACTATTCATCCCAAAGGTTAACATTTCTAAATCATTATGTAAGGTAGATAAATACTCTCGGTATCTACACCTTTTAGCTCTAAAAACTCTTTAAAGCCACATTTAGTTTTTTCTTCTAAATATTCAAACCAGAGTGGATAATACCGTTTACAATTATGGCATAATATTTCAAAGTTTTTAGCTTGAAAATTGAGTTTCTTAGCCGTTTCTTCCATCTCTGTTACTGAGTTTAATTCTTCTTCTCTATTTCCTTCTGCTAATACTCCCCAAGGAAGTTCGTGTAAGCAAAAATCGTGGTAACGGACTAACAATTTTAATTTAAGTTTTAAGGCTTTGACATGATTTTGATGACGTTTTAAGACTTGATTTGCCAAATGCATAGATGAAAGGTCAAATTTCCATATCAATTCCTCTAAATCCATTTCCAATAAAAATTCAGAAAACTGATAGCCATGGTTAAAATCTTCTCTCCACACAGATTGAAATTTTTGAAAAAACTGTGGCGTAATGTGAATGTTGTTTTTATACTGAGTCACAAAATCCATCAGCTCGTCTAAACTTGGATACTCGTCTACTGCTTCCTTTTCCCAACTAGTCATCATCTTGTGACGAACTTTCCTTTGCTCTTTGGAAAAATAAGCATTTAAAGGAAATTTTTCATAGATTTCTAAATATTTCTTTAAATGTGTGTTCATCAGTCACCTCGTACAAAGCAAATAATCATCTATTATCCTGTTAAGTACTTCCTGTTTCGTTATCCCTCATTGTAACATATAAAAAGCAAAAATAGCGTACTCCGCAAAGTATACAATGAAGAATTCTTCTAAAAATTTACGCACTAAATTTCTCATGCCTCCTCACGACGTCACCCTCTTCCTTGCCCTCCTTTTCGTTTCACGCTATAATAAGGAAAAGTAATCTCGAAAGGTTTATCATGTCTATTACCATTAAACGTCGTACGAAGTATATTCGCGCCTTTGCTCCTATTTACCTGAAACTGAATGGGAAAACTGTTGCTCGTATTATGGAAAATGAGGAGGTTGACTTGAGTCTTCCTACTTCTGAAAGTTTGCTCACCGTTCGTGGCAGTAAAAAATCTAGAATTTCTGTCTCAAATAGTGATATCGTTATTATTAAAGATAATACTATGCACGCTCTAACGTTTTGGGGTGGTGTTTTGGCTATCCTCTTTGGGCAATTTATTTTTTCTCCTGGAACGTGGATCATGGCTATTATCACTTGGTTTGGTTTGGCTAGTATCATAGCAAGTCTTTTTATTCCTCATTTTCTATTGGAAAAAGCAGGTGCAGACCAATAAAAGTCCAAAGCCACAACTCAAATGTTGACAGATCTAAACAATTAATCTCTCACAAACATAAAAAAGAGACCTTATTCTTGATTTAGAATTTGGTCTCTTTAGTTATGCTACCATCAGATACACAAATAGTGTTTCTTAGAAACTGCTTAGTATTCTTTACGTTTATGGCTTGCAATTGCAAGACTGCTCAACAAGATAAGTCCTCCACCCATGACTGTTATCAATTGAGTGTCAGAATCTGATGTCGCTGGTAGGCTTTCTGCTTTTGAATCGTTAAAGATATCTTGTTTCGCTCCACTTGCTGTTTGTTGCCCTTCTTTCGTAACTGGTGATGGTTTCACCTCTGTTTGCGTACGAGGAGTATTAGCTTTCTCGTTTTTAGGTGTCAAAGATAATGGCAATGTCAATTCAGGTTTCTTATCCACTGTTGGAAAATCTTTTGGCACTTCATTGACTTTTCTGATGTCAATTTGTAGCAATAATGGGTCATGATCCGAAGCTCTGCCATGTTCTTCCATAAAGGCAGCATTCACATGAACCATATCAAACTCATAATTATCAGCTAGGTGGCCTGAAATCATAGCTTGGTCCAAAGTTTGATTATTTCCTTGATGGAAGTAAGAATATCTATCTGATTCTTCATGATTTTTGACGAGATTTCTTAGTCCTGCTGATTCAATGATAGACAGAGTCTTAGTGAACTCATAATCGTTATAATCACCTAGGATAACGATATTCGCTCGTTCATTTTGAGAAAACCCAGTTTCGACAAATGCTTTAATGTCTTCTGCCATCTGATGACGTTTGGCTTCTGACTTGAACTGTGGTGGTTGAATCTTGCCAAAGACGCCCATATCACCACGTTTAGAATTTAAGTGAAGCCCTAGCAGAACAACTTTTTCACCATTAAATTCAAATTCAGCTACTGGAACTTTTCGTGTGCCTTCCCATACAGGACTTGTTGGGTTGAGTCTTGCGACACTGTATTTCAGCTCCCCATTTTCCCAAGTTGCTGATTCATTTGGCTGGGCTACTGGTTTATCAGATAATTTAACTCTTTCAGAATTGTACAAGAACCCTGTTCTAATGTTACCACCAGGTGCCCCACCATCGGCATTATTTTCAGGTGCAAAGTCAATGTACTTGTAAGCTGGGCCGCCTAAAGCCGCAATGGCATCAATCAAACGTTGTGCAGATTTCGTCGCATCTGTCGTACCGTCATTGGTTTCTCCGTTATTATCTTGAACTTCAATTAAAGTAATAATGTCTGGTGAATGCAAGTCAGAGACAAACGATTTTGCAATCCTTGCTACTTTTTCATCTTTGGTGCCTTTTTTATTGGCAGAGAAGTTTTCAATATTGTAAGAAGCAATCATTAATTTTTCAGGGTCTTTAACAATGCGACTAACTTCAGGTTTCAATCCGCCATCTTGATGAGAATCCAAGGCCTTATTATCAACTAATAATTTATAGTTAGTGTACGAGTAAGAAATTGATCCTGTAATGTCTTTACCGAAGTAATCTCCTGCCTTAGCAACAAATTTTCGATTGGTAGTCAGAAGGGCAATTTTTTGTGGATTATAGCTATCACTTTGCAAGGTGATACCACCAGAATTATTTTTCTTAGTGGTGTCATTTCCTGGTACGACATAGATTTCACCATATCTTTGTGGGCCTAAGACTCTTGCTCCTTTGACTGTAACCAACTGTCCTTCTAGCGATTCCCAGAAATCAAGGGCATCATTTTCTGGATCAAAGTCTTTGAAGGCATCGTCATCAATGACCTTTGTCGGAGCCACACGATCTACTCCCAAAACAACTGATTTTGGCACTTCTGCTGTCCCTACAACTGTTGCTTTTTTAGCTTTGATTTGAGTAACGGTAAGGTCTGTTTCGGATTTATCTGAATAGCCGTCTCCTAAATATTCTTCAACTTCACCAGTAATTTCCAATTTATCACCAACTTTGACCTTGTGTTTTGGCAAAAAGACAGCGATAGCATCAGAAGTTTTCACGTTATCATCAGAGACTAAATCCTGCACATAGAATTTATTATCTTTTTCAACATAGGTAACAACGACATCTTTAACAGTGACTGCTTTGCCTACCAGTGGAGAGACATGGCCTTCCCCCTGAATATCAGAAACTCTTGCTTCAACAGCTGGAATTGCTTCTGCTTTTTTCACAATTTCAAAATGTCCAAGAGAGAAAGGTTTTACTTGATTAGCTTCTTTAAAACTAGATAAAATGCCTGTGACATTAATCTCATCATTGGTAGTGATTTTTTCTTTTAGAGTAGTTGCTGTAATGCCAGAACGACTGTCAAGACGGATAGACACAACATTACCATCCTTATCAGTGACATCAAAAGTCGCATTATCAAAGGAATCACTTGAAATCGTTCCAACTTTGACATTCTCTAATTTGACTAGCGTAGACTGTTTGTCAGCACTCAATGTGGGAATGGTTAAGGTAGTCAGTGGCGTGTTAATGTCGTCTGCAATTTTTTTACTTGCTGTGATGTCAACAACTTGTAACTCGCTGCCGTATTGCGATAATTTTCCGCTTAGTTCAACAACATCACCTTGTTTTAAGGATAAGTCTTTTTTCGGATAAACATAAATGCCTGCGCCAGACTTATCTTGAACGTAAAAGCCTTGACCGCCCCAAGCATTGATAGGACTGATAACTTTTCCTGCAAAGCTATATTCTTTCCCCTGTTCAGATGTTCTCAAATGAGCAATTGGGGTAAGGTCTGGACTCGCTGGTTCTAGTGGTGCTGGGGTTTCAACAGGTTTTGTTTCCTCAGAAATACTATCATCTTCAATAATTTCAATCTTGCTCGTAGATTTTATACCAATTTTATTAAAATAGTTTTCTGAAATTCCTGTTACTCTTGCCTTCTTACCGATGTACTGAGGGTTATCCTTGACATTATAGGCTTTTCTAACATCTGACTTACCGACTAATTGAACAGGAATCGTATCTTTAGCTGCTGCGTCTTTGGTTGCACCAAGAGCTAGGTTGGAGTACTCACTGCCATAGGCATTTCCTAATTTTAAAGACCCTGTAATATAGCCCTCGACAGTAACCTCTTGCTTGTTAGCTGTCATTTTTTGATAGTCTTCTACGCTAACAACTGATGATTGACTAACTTCTGCTTCTGCAACAGGGGCTGGGGTAGTGAGCGTTTCTGGAGCTACCTCTGTAGAAATACTATCTGATACCGCATTAGAATCTGGCACCACAGAAACAGGTTGAGCTTCTTCCAAACCTTGTAGAGAGGTGTTATCACTAGGCTGTACAAGCTGGCTTCCTAAATTGGCTGACTCCTCTGCTTGAACAACTGTTCCGCCTAGGAAAGCTAATCCTAAAAGGACAGAGACAACACCAATGCTGTACTTTTTAATCGAAAAGCGTTGGGCATTATCTCGAATCGCTCTTTTTCCGAACATTTTATTTCCTCCAAATAGTTAATACGGTTACATTATACAAAAAGCGAACAAACAAATCAATAGCATAATTATTTTTACCAGACAAACGCACAAAAGAATTTGAGGTAGGACTGATTATTTTATACATTTTGACTGTCATTTTTCCAATATCATGTTAGTTATTGACCCTGCTATAGTTATTTATATTAATACTCATTTAAATAAAAAAAAAACGAGTAGTCCTTATTGGATTTACTCGTTTTTTAAATGATGATATTTTCTAAAGATTAGTCATTTTTTGACTTAAGTTTAATAACTACCATAGCTGAGATGATAACCATTGTTCCACATAAGATTGTCAAGAATGAGTCGGTTTGACCTGTTTTTGGTAACGCTTCTTTAGTCAATGATTTAGAAAATTGATTTAAAGATTTCTCACTCATTGGGGTATGTGACACTGTTTCGACATCAGCAGGCGCCTCATCTTTTGTATTTGACACTGATAATGGCTGATATTCTAGGTGACCTTTTTTCTCAGTTTCAAAACTAATGATTGGTTTCTCAGAAGCCGTAACCCCTGTTCCTGTCTCCCAAATAAATGGCACTGAAGTCGTATCAAATGGATCGCTTTGACCTTTTAATTCTTCCTCGGTTGTGAAACCATCTTGGTCGGTGTCTGATGCAAGGTCAATTTCGGGTTTGGCGTCAGCTGTGACTCCGGCACCTGTTTCACTCACTTCTGGTACCGAAGTCCCATCAAATGGATCGCTTTGACCTTTCAATTCTTCCTCAGTTGTGAAGCCATCTTGGTCAGGGTCTGCTGTAAGATCGATTTCGGGTTTGGCATCAGCTGTGACTCCGGCACCTGTTTCACTCACTTCTGGTACCGAAGTCCCATCAAATGGATCGCTTTGACCTTTCAATTCTTCCTCAGTTGTGAAGCCATCTTGGTCAGGGTCTGCTGTAAGATCGATTTCTGGCTTAGTTTCTAATTCTAGAGCTTTACCATCCTGCTCAATATCCCCTTTAGCCCAAAGCGACAAGACTTTCACCACATGATTTTCTACCATATCTGCGGTCATATCTTCTCCAGCGACAAAGTAGCCTTTAGGCGTTTCGACAACAATGGTGTATTTTTCATTGTACACCAGACGTTTTTCAAAAACATCCGTGATGTAGCGTCCTTTGGTTAGCACCGTACGGTTGCCATTTGAATCAATAGCATAAACCTGCACACCAGCTGGTAATTCTGTATCAAAGTCAACAGTTAAAGTACTGTACAACACTAATTTAGTGGCAAAATCAACAGCAAGTTCGGTATGGTTTTCATCAACCACAATCGTTTTGACCGTTTCATTATCCAATAATTTAGCATATTCTTCATCAAATAAAATGAGTTCAACTGTATAGGTTCCAAATGGTAAAATGTGTAGATTTCTTCCGACAGATGTGCTATCTGTCACAACATTTCCAGCTTCATCTTTAATGCTGTAACGGTAGCCTAGCATGTCTAGGGACATATTCAGTTTATTATCCATCAGTCTAACGTTAACCACGCCAGAAGTATTACCAATCATTTTAAATTCTGCAAGGTTTGTACGCATGGTATTTCCAGCAAAATCTTCTACCATAAACCAAATGTTTTCATCAGAAATTGGTCTATCATATAAATCTTTTTCTGGTATCGTGTAAGTTCCGTCAGCATTTTTCTTGATGTATTCTTTACGAGTTGGATCTGTGATGAAGAATGAATCATCAAAGGCTTCATCTCCAATATAAAATTTATCTAACACATAATACATTTGTTCACGATAAACACCCACTCCCTCTTCCTTAGTTGCACGAGGTTTAAAGCGACGTGTTGCTTCATCATAAACACCAGTCACAACAACTGGTGTTGAGGTATCCAAGACCACATCAAATACTAGGCGTTGTTTTTGTGCCCCCGGTACAACAGAATAGTGTTCAACCACATATTTGTATTTACCATCAGGTAACAATTTCCCTTCTGAATCTCTACCGGCCCACTCACTGGTATCAATAAGTGTTGACTTAGGATTAGATGGGTTGCTACTATAGTAGTTTTTATCGCCTGACGCCTTATCACTAATCCACAATGGCGTTTCAAATGCTGTATCTTCGGCTTTGTAAATGGCAATGCGGAGCTCTTTATAATTTCTTAAAAAGGTTCCACGGAAAGCAAGAGCATCTCGGTTACCGTCACCATTTGGTGAAATGGCAATAATAGGATTTCCATCAGCATCACGACGAATGACATAGTTCCCGTTCTCATCTTTAAAGGCACCAGCTGTTAAACCTAAGGTGTCTGTGTAAGAATTGGTCAAATGGTTAAATTCTTTTTCACCGATTAAGACTGCTGTGTAATGAGAATCCTCTTCCTGTGTATAAGATGTAACCTTAGTCAAATCAGTGTAGAATGGGTTTTCACCTGGTTTATAATCATAAACAGGCTTTTCAATAATGGCTAAATCTTGGAATTTTCCTTTAAAGCCGACATAAGGAAGACTGACCAATTCGCCATCATCTTCCGTATTCAAAAAGCGGACAAATCCTTCAAGATAGTAACCATTGGTCATTAACTCAGTCAATTCTTTGGTAAACTGAGCTGTGTTCACTGAAATAGGAACTGTCACACTCCCTTTAGCCGAAACAGTGATGGTTTCACCTGCAAATTCAGCCAATTTTCGAGGTTTAAGGGTTACCTTACCGTTCTCCACTTGATCAGTATTAACATCGGTAACATATTTGACAACCTTTTCTTGGTCAGACAAATTATGGATGGTAACATTGAAAGTAAAGGTTTCACCAACATTTCCCAAAGAAATGCTGCTCAAGCCTTCATCGCCTGTAAGGTAAAAATCTGAATGCGCTGCTTTTGAAACATTGGCAATCCCTGCACCTTGTTGGCGTGGAGAAGTGTGCGCTTTCGTCTCATCATTGATATGAGGAACAGCTGTACTCATTAATAGGTGCTTAATGAGAGTAGACAACTCTTTTCCTTTGATGTTAGGGAAACGCTCTGCCAATACTTGCTTCACTAAAACAGACAAGCCTGCAACATGAGGGGCTGCCATACTTGTTCCGCCCATCGTGCCATATTTATTATCATTAATGGAAGAAAAAATATCGCCACCTGGAGCTGTGATATCCGGTTTTAATTCACCATCCGCTGTTAGTCCCCAACTTGAGAAATCTGACATGCGATTAGCTTTGGGATTGCTTTCTAGACGATATTTCCCATCTACTGTAATGGTATACTTGCCATCAGCTGCATTGGAAACCAATAATTGTCCTGATTTACGATCAATAAATAGGGATGGAATTTTGGTCGCTTCCTCAGTCAGTGTCATGCGGACGGAATGAGCGTCACCATCTGTATTATTGAAAATAATGACACCTGCTGCTTGATGGCGTTGAGCATTTTCAACTTTAGCACCAAATGTAATATCACCACGCTCAATGACAACAATTTTTCCAGTTACATCACCTGAAGTTGCAAAATCGTTCTCTGTGCCTTTTCCAACAAAGACATAGTTGTAATGTTTCGTGGCATCAAATGCTGGCGTTTCGAGGTTAGGGCGTGAAAATACTACCTCTGTCGTCTCTGCCCCATTAATCGTTAGCACTTCATTGGTGACATGAGTGTTATTATATGAAGCCACTGAGAGACTATCTCTAGCAGCAGAAGGGTCACCAACTAGACCATAGTCAGGTTTATCAGCGTCTGGATTGGCATGTCCCTCACCAAATGCCGTGTCATTTCCTCCTGCGATAACAACGGTAATCCCAGCTTCGTTTGCTTTTTTGATAGCAGCTTCAATCGTTTTTGCCGTATCGTTTAAGATACCATTAGCAGAACCTAGGCTCAGGTTAATGGTATCGGCACCAAGTTTGATGGCATCTTCAATAGCACGCGCATATAAGAAGGGACTAGTACCACCACCTGTTTTATCAGAAAACACGCGCATGAACATTAGCTGTGCTTCTGGTGCAACACCGTAAATGTAATCCCCACTACTATGAGATTTGGTAGGATTTCCAACTGCAATACCAGCCACGTGCATGCCGTGAGACTCGACATCTTTTTGTTTTAAGATATCATTTGAATCTGCATAGTTGTAACCAAAGACAACTTTATCACTGTACCATTTCCCGTAACCAATACCTGCTTCCTGTTTGGCACGTTCAATATCTTCTGGTTTCTGATACTTCGCCTTGGTCATATCACTGATGTGTAAGACATCATGGTCCACATCTAAGCCAGTGTCAATGACCGCAACAACCATTCCCTGACCCTTAATATTAGAATCCCAAAGAGGTTGCGTATTGACAATAGCATTGCTCTCCTTTGACAAGGGTTGTTCTACCGACAATGACACCACCGTGTCTGTAACCGTTTCTGTGGTATCCATGTCAGTCTTGTCTTCAGCTACTGGTTCACTAGCTGCTACTTTTTCCTCGGTAGCCACTGAGATACTTGCTTCTGTAGAAAGCGTCTCCCCTGAAATAGCTGGGCTATCTTCACTTGCTCTGCTTGTCTCCTCTAGAATAGGTTGACCAATCTCAACTGTTGTTACTTCTGCTACTCCAACACTTGTGTGTTCAACCTGAGGCTGAACAAACTCGGAAGCATAAACAGATTGACTGGACAAGGTCCAAGCCAATAGCACAGCTGACGATAGCAGGAGTAAGCCTTCTCTTTTTCGTTTTCTCTTTTCCATCGTTTCTCCTTAATAATTGATGTCGTCCTTTTTTAAGAGTGGAACGAACTCTCCTAGTAACACTGCCTTCAATTTTGACAATGATATCAAAAACAAAGCCTAATGTACTTCTCCCTATCACTTATAATTTTTCTATCATCCAACACTCCTTTTCTCATTAATATCTAACATATTAATTAATTTTCAGAATATTGTCAATCCTATTATTATTTAAACAATTCTAACAAAATCACTGGAGTTGTATCGCGTAATACTTAACAAAAATGACGTTTTGTTCTAGATTGAAGAAAAAGTTTTTTTGATACTTTCCTTTGTATCTTTTCTCGCTTTCTAATTTCTAAGATCAAACTTAAAACTGTCCACTGGACAGTTTTAACAGACACAAGCAGACTTCCTACGGGTATTTGACACAGGCTGTAGCCTATTTTATTTCCAACCTCAAATAGTCCACTGGACTATTTGAACATGACTAATATTTGATCCTAATTTAAGATACAAAGCTGTTAAGCAATGCAAAAAATTTTAGGGAGCTTGACGAAGATGCCGTAAGTATCTAGGAAAGTGAGTCTAAATTCATAGCATTGTAGGCGTGTTCAATTAGTCTCAAATATTCCGAGTGTCAGAAATATTGAATTTTAGCGATTTCTGACACTTTTATCACGCGGAAGTATCTTTTTTTGCTCGCTATCGCTCGTAAAAATAGGAACTTAATAAAAAAATCTGCAGAGCCTCGAGGATTATTCCTATTGAACGAAATAGTCTTGTCTACATTCTGTAACAAAATTACTTGAGTTTCTTTCTCAGTAGTTCTCCCAAAAATCTATTCTTATCAAGCGAATTACTTCTCCTTTTGATTTCTAAATGCAGGCTGAAACGATCCACTGGATAATTTCACTAAACAGAAAAAAGCACAACATCGGGTCTGATGTCATGCTTTTGGGGGGCATTTTCTCACCTCACTGTCTCGACTTGCCACTTCTGCCAACCGTGGAAACGGATGGCACCTTGTTGGTCTGTGCGATAGACTGTCATATTTTCTTTTTTAAATCGTTCTAAGGTTTCTTGATGAGGGTATTTGTACCGGTTATTTTTACCAGCAGAGACAAGCGCTACTTCCGCTCCAATGTGGTTTAAAAATTCAGGATAGGATGATCCTTTTGAGCCATGGTGCCCTGCTTTTAAAATATCAACAGGTAAGTTTGGGTACCTTTTAATCAAGTCTAGCTCCCCCTCTTCAAGGTCTCCTGTAAATAAAAATCGTTTGTCCAAGAGTTTTCCATACAAGACCAAGGAATCATTATTTTCACCATTTCCAACGGTAGCTGGGTAAAGCACTTGTAGCTGACTTCCCATGATGGAAATTTTATCACCAGCAGCCATCGCCTTAACAGGAACATGTAAGGCTTTCAGTCTCTCCACAAAACTAGGAACAGTCAAACTCCCCTGACTGACAATAATTTCTCCAATAGAAAAAGCTTTAGCAACTACTTCCATATCTCCAATATGGTCTGTGTCGGTATGGGTCAATAAAAGCTGATCAATCTGATGAACCCCACGGCTTTTCAAATATGGAATTAGGGTCCGCTCCGCATTGGCATCACTTTTTCCCTTTCTCCAAGCCTCCTTAGGCGCAAAATCAGCCTTGCCACCAACATCAATCAGCAAAGTCTTCCCAGTCATATCGCGTAGAAAAATACTGTCCCCCTGACCAATATCAACAACCGTCACTTCATTTTCAATAGGGTGTTTGGTGATGATAAATAGCAGAGCTACCATGAGACTCAGTCCTATAGCCCATTTCTTACAACGGAGACCATCGTACAGCAAGCCTAGACAGACTAAGACGAGCACTAAGACAATTAAACTAGGACTGCCAAAAATAACTGGTCTGTTAAAAAACTGTCCAATCAGCGTCAGCCCTTTTTCCAAAAATACAAAGAGAAAATTAACAAAGTCAATCCTAACCAAGGGCGAGCAGATGAATATTAGGCTCAGCAAGGGTAAAATCAAGCTATCAAAAGCAATCGAAACTACCGCTGTCAGCAAGATGGCGAGAGGTTGAAAACTGGCAAAATACCACATCAATAGCGGTAAAATGCCAAGATTAATGGTCAGCATCTCAGCTAAGCGCGGGTGCTTCATTTCCTTAAAATCTGTCATGGCTAGAATAAAAGAATAGGCGAAACTTAGAACACCACCTGTGGTCAATAAAAAATTTGGCATGATGAGAAACATCACCATAACGGTAGCCGCAAAATTGTCAAGCCCTCTAAATCCTAAGCTAGATAGATTAAGCTGAATTAGGCTACGAATAACAGAAACTGAAAAACCTGTCATGCCTGCATAGACTAGCGAAAAAGGAACCGTCAGCCAATCAACCCAGTCCTTTCGTAGTCCCAGCCATAAAAAGAGATAACGAAAAGCGCCCGCAAAAAAGCCGACTTGCATACCAGATAAGGCAAAAAGATGAATAATCCCAAGACTGCTATAGAGATCACTCATTTCCTCAAATTCCTTACTAAGATGTCCAAAAAGAAGACCAGTCATGTAATGTTTCATTGGGGACGGAAAATGGTCATAGATATGCACCAGAGCCTTTCGTCGCCATCCCCTGATGATTTCAAACAAACTTAACCGCTTCGCCTTATGAACTGTTTTAATCGTATCAATCTGTACTAAGCGATAAATTCCCTGACTTTTTAAATAAGTCGAGTAGTCAAATCCTTTGAAATTTCGTTGTCCCTCTGGTTCTGTCAATTCAGCCTCTATATCCAAAACGACACTCTGAGTTAATGTTTTGAAAAAGCGCTGCTCCTTTTCAGAAGTCAGTTTGTAAAAGGCTTGGTAGGTCTGATTATCCCAATGACCTCTAAAAGACAGCTTATCGCCATTTACAGAAATGGTATCTGGAAGTACCTGTATCCTCTGAATCGTCTGCGGAGCGCTATCGGCTTTTATAGTCTGTAGCCATTCTTGATAACTGATATATGAAGCAAAGAGAGTTAGGATAAGGAGCAACTGCCCCACTTTTTTCAAAGGATAAAACCGAAAGCAACATACCAATAAGCATACCAAACCCAACAGCGCCAGCTTTTCACCAGAGACGATAGCAAAATAAAGCCACACCAGTAGAAAGGCGAGATAGATAGCTGGAAGAGGGAGGCGCCTAATCAATGGTCAGCTCCGATTTCAGCTTTTCAAGAGTCTTAGCACCAATACCAGAAACATTGGTCAAGTCATCAAGACTAGAAAATTTCCCGTGCTCTTCACGATAAGCGATAATATCTTGAGCCCTCTTTTCACCAATACCAGAGACAGTTGTTAATTCTGCCGCGGTCGCTTTATTGATATTGACTTTGCCAGACGCTGCCTGTGGGTCCCCAGCAACTGCAGGTGCTGAGTGTTCAACTTCGCCAATCTTGGCCACATAAACAACAGCTTCATCAGTTAGTTTCTGCGCAAAATTGACCGACTGCTTATCAGCTTGAGGAGACAGACCACCTGCCAGTTCAATCGCATCACGCACACGGTCTCCCAGCGACAATTCATAGACTCCTTCAGATACGACAGCACCTTTGACATCGACAAGGATTTTTTCACTTTCCTGAGAAAAGGCAGAGCTACTCTCCTCTTCCTTTTCTGTGACCACTTGTGTGACTTCTTCTACGACTGGAAAGGCTGGCGCTTCCTCCTTTGGTTTCAACATCAGAAACCCAATGATACACACCAAAATGAGCAAGCCTCCACCCACACCAGAGAGAATAGCGTGTTCTCTTACCTTTTCAATGATTGTTTCCATAATCCCTCCTAAGTTAATACCACATTTGGAGTCAGAGAAGGTAGCAACACCATCGTCCCCAACTGCGCGATTATTAGATAAGATAGAATGACCAGCAGCAACAAACCAACAATGACACTGACACTTTTGTCTCGCATAACAGCCTCCTTACCTTATTATTCGAAAATAAATAAAAAAATCTCCTAAAACTAGAAGATTTTCCTTTATATTTTGAAAGAGATACTCACTGAGTGTAGCTTAGTTCTTTTTCTCCCAAGGTTTGTAAACAAAGCTAGCGAGATAGCTAAAGATAACGGTTAGAAGAACCAGCACAAAAGCAATGACGCCTGCTGGGATACGGATGAGGTAAGTTAATGGGTTCACGCGCTTACCATTAGAATAGCTAGCATTTTCAGCGTCTAAGCGGTCAAATTCAGACTGAATACGATTCGCAACTTCTGCAATCCCTTCATCATTCATCTTTTTGATATCTGAAATATCAATGGCATTACCAAAGTTCATATCCACGCGCTCACCTTTTAGAAAGTCACCAAATTTCAGAGGTCCTTGATAAGCAGCTGGCATGATTTTGACCTTAGCCATTTTAGCAATCACAGCGACACCGCCTTTAACATCTGAAGAATGACGACTTCCACTTGGAAACATGACCAGACTTCTATCACCTTTTTTCAAGGTGTTGATTGGATAGCGCAAAGCTTCTTGCCCAGGATTATCACGGTCAATCGGAAAAGCACCGCACATACGAATCCACCAGCCAAACATCCGATTACTGAACAGTTCTTTTTTAGCCATAAAAATAAATTTCTTAGGTCTCGCCGCAAAAGCCATATAAACAGGGTCCCAAAAAGTGCGATGGGGTGCCACTAAGATATAATTCTCATCTTCACTTAGGATTTTTTCGGTATTATGAAAGTGTGCATTGCCATTTGCTACCCAAAGCAAAAACATGACTAGCCCACGAAGGTAAGCGTAAAACATGTATGATTGTCCTTTCCTTTACGTCATCTAATGGTATATTTTACCAAATTTTTGCTATAATGTTAAGTATGACTACTAAGATTTTAAAAGACGGAGAGCGCATTGACCAGCTCTTCTCAACTGATGTCAAAATTATTCAAAACAAGGCTGTCTTTAGTTACTCTATCGACAGCGTTCTGCTTTCTCGCTTCCCAAAAATCCCTAAAAAAGGACTGATTGTTGACCTCTGCTCTGGCAATGGTGCCGTGGGACTCTTTGCCAGCACAAAAACCAAGGCACCGATTAAACTTGTTGAATTACAGCCTCGTTTGGCTGACATGGCAGAGCGTTCGATTCAGCTGAACCAGCTAGAAGATCAGGTGACGATGATTAACGATGATTTGAAACATCTTCTAGACCATGTACCGCGTAGCCAAGTTGACCTTATCCTCTGCAATCCACCTTACTTCAAGGCAACTGAAACCTCCAAAAAAAATATTTCTGAGCATTATCTCCTTGCTCGCCACGAAATCACAACTAATCTAGAAGAGATTTGCGAGGTAGCTCGTCACGCCCTTAAATCCAATGGTCGCCTTGCCATGGTACACCGTCCCGACCGCTTCTTGGATATCATTGATACCCTGCGTCGCTATAACCTTGCCCCCAAGCGAGTACAGTTTGTCTATCCTAAGGAAGGAAAAGACGCAAATATGCTCCTCATTGAAGCCATTAAAGATGGTTCAACAGACGGACTAAAAATCCTACCTCCACTCTTTGTTCACAAAGAAAATGGCGACTATACCGATGAGATTTTTGAGATTTATTTTGGAAAAAAGGCAGAGCCAAAAGCTGACAAGGAAGCCTATATGTATGTCCTAGAATGCGCCGATGGAACGCTCTATACAGGATATACCACAGATGTCGAAAAGCGATTAAAAGCTCATAATGCCGGTAAAGGAGCCAAGTACACCAAGCCTCGCTTGCCAGTCAAACTCATTTACCAAGAAACCTTTCCGAGTAAACAAGAAGCAATGTCTGCGGAAGCCTTGTTCAAAAAACGTAAAAGCAGACAAGAAAAATTAGATTACATCAAAAATAAGAGTAAGTAAAAAGATTTGGAGAAGCTTCTCCAAATCTTTTTAGTTTGTTAAATCAATACGCTCTGCTATTTTTTTAATCACTACTGCTCCAACTAAGAGAGAAGCTAATTCTCCCACTGCTGTGGTAAACCAAGTCCAGAAAAATGGTAATTCAGCAATGATTGCTAACTCTGCGGCTACAGTAAACATACTAGCCGCAAAAAAGAAGGCAAAGTAAAAGTGAGCCTTATCAAATAGACCACCAAACACGTCTTGACCTTTAAATCGCTCTAGTAGAATAACACCCAAAGTGACAAAAACTAGGGTAGATAGCCCACCTACCACAACATCAATCATACCAAAGCTAAAGAAATTTGCAATCATACAACCAATTGTCAACGACCAAATATACTTACGATTATAAAAAGCAAGGAAGTTCAACATTTCAGAAATGCGGAACTGATAAGCACCGTAAGAAATGGCATTGAGCGGTGGGGTGATGGTTAAGACCACATAAATGGCAGCAACCAAAGCAATTTGCACGTAATCACGAACAGTATATTTTGACATAAATTTCTCCTCTTTAGCGGCTAAACCGCGTGTAATATGCTTGGCGAAAGAAGAACTAAGCACCAAGGGTTGCTAAGCAACTTGAATATTCTATCATAAAAACAAATTAAAAAGCAACCTTTACCGTTGCTTTTTACACTTTACTGCGTTATTTTTTCAAATCCAATGATGTTAAAACCTGCAATCAACTGACTTGGTGGCATCTTTTCAATTTTTGCCAAGTAAGCAAAGTTATCGCCTTTTGTTGCAAGGTCTTCAAAGTTAACAACATTAGGGTCTAAACTGACTGACAATTTCCAAATGAAGTTTTCATCAACTGTCGATGTCACGTCAACACCTTCTAAATCTTTGATGGCATTAACCCCCGGAATCAAGGCAGCAAGGTGCTCATTGAAATTCGCTTCGACAGCTTCACGCCCTTGAGTTTGAAAATTCACTAAAGCATCGCCTTCGTAAATGGTTTCATAGCGTAATACAAGAGATTGATAGGTATCACCTGTATAGGTAACGTCAATATAAATCTCCTGCTTACCACCATTGATTTCTTGTGTCTTTTTATAAGTCTCCGTTACTTCTGTAGTCATTGTATTATCACTAACTGTTGTTGTTTCTTTTGATGATACAGCCTGGCTTGTTTTGTCATTTGAGCATGCTCCTAAAAAAAGCAGAGCTGCTGCAGTAAATACTAAGGTAAGAATTTTTTTCATTTCATTTAACTCCTTTATCTATACGCCTTAATACTAAGTCATTATAGCATATTTTGAATTTCTTTGACAATTATCAGCTTTTTGTACCTTCTCTTTTATTTTCAAGCATTTTTTGGACTTCCCTATCGTCTTTTATGTCATTTTTTGGTATGCTTATATCATGAACTATTTAAAATCCCTTCTCAAAAATGATGCCTTTAAATATTTAGTTGCAGGTGTTATCACAACCATCTTTTATTTTATAACACGAAAAATCCTTTTTGGACTTAGCCATCATGTGATTTTTTCGACAACTCTAGCAAATGGTCTTGCTATCTTAGTGGCATTTGTTCTTAATGATATTTGGGTCTTTACTCAAGAAAGAAAAGGCTGGCTTGCACGCCTAATCAAATTTTTTATTGCCAGACTATCTTCTATGGGAATTGATGTCTTACTTTCTTTCTTTTTAGTTGACAAATATCCTGAAATCATCGGCCAATTTGTTAATCACAAGATTGGTACTGTTGACTCCATCGTCTCCTTAATCGGCCAAGTCTTGATTATGCTCACTAATTATCTCATCAGCAAATTTTTAATTTTTAAGAAATAAGTAGAATGACAAAAGTCCTCACTAGATAAATCTAGTGAGGTTTTTAATGCTAAAAATACGTTTATCTCGCATTGACACTTTTCGTGACACGCTTAATGTCACGTTCTTGGTCACGACGCTTGATAGACTCGCGTTTGTCATAGTCGTGCTTCCCTTTAGCTAATCCGATAAGGATTTTAGCAAAGCCATTTTTTAAATAAACCTTGAGAGGAACGAGGGTCATACCTGTTCCTTTTAATTCATTTTCCAATCTGACAATTTCCTTCTTCTTAAGAAGAAGTTTGCGGGTGCGGGTTGGGTCTTGGTTCCAGATATTTCCCTGTTCAAAAGGAGAAATGTGAACATTAACAAGCCAAGCCTCACCATTTTTAACTTGAGCATAACCATCTTTAAGCTGGATACGAGCTGCACGAACAGATTTGATTTCTGTCCCCGTCAACACAACTCCTGCTTCAAAAGTATCTACAATACTATAATCATGCCTTGCTTTTTTATTTTGCGCAAGAACGTTATCAGAAAGTCCTTTTGGCATCATTTTTTCCTTTTCTTACTTGATTTTTTGACCGCTTCCTTATAAAAAGGCTTTTTCTTTTTAGATTTTGTTTTGGAAGAATGGCTGCGCTTATCAGATGATTTCCGCTTGCCAGAACCACCTCGAGAGTGGTTGCTCTTTTCTTCGGTACTACACTTCTCATCACGATTAGCTCTGCTATTTCCCTTAGAACGACCGCCACGACGATCACGTCTATCAGATTTAGCAGTCTTTTCAACGACATCGTAATCACTAGGCAGATACTCAAAATCAATATCACCAGTTTCCTTATCCGCCTTGACCAATTTGACACGAATCGGCTGACCGACTTTGAAGACAACGCCTGACTTCTCGCCTTGAAGTGTGAGGTTTCGTTCGTTGTAATGATAAAATTCAGGGAGACTTGTCACATGAATCAGGCCTTCAATGGTGTTTGGCAATTCCACAAACAAGCCGAATTTAACAACACTAGAAACAATACCTTCAAATTCCTCGCCAACATGCTCCTCCATGTATTCAGCTTTTTTCATGGCTTCAACGACACGTTCCGCATCAATGGCACGGCGTTCAAGATTTGAAGATGACGTCGCCAATTCTGGAACAACTTGTGCAAAGTGGTCTTGAACTTCTTGAGAGGAATTTTTAGTATACTCACGAATCATGCGGTGTACTAAAAGGTCTGGGTAACGGCGAATCGGGCTCGTAAAATGCGTATAGTATTCAGCCGCAAGCCCGTAGTGACCATGATTGTGCTCAGAATAACGTGCCTGTTGCATAGATCGCAATAACATCATATTGAGGACTTCTGTCCCTGGCTTACCATCAAAACTTGCCATGAATTGTTGCAAGGCAGACTGGGTCATCTTATTCGCTGTCCCATGTACCTGAGCCCCCATCACGCTCGCAAAATCAATGAACTTCTGCAATTTCTCTGCCTTAGGCTCTTCGTGAATACGGTAGATAAATGGCAGTTGGTGTTTTGAAAAATGCTCAGCAACGCACTCATTGGCGGCTAACATAAAGGATTCAATCATCCGCTCGGCAATGCCACGCTGACGCACCACAATATCAACCGGCATTCCCTTATCATTAACGATAATTTTAGCCTCAGAAGTATCAAAATTCAAAGCGCCACGGCGGATACGCATGTCTTCCAAAATGTTATGTAGCTCCGCCATGTAACGAACACTCGGAACGATAGCGTCATACTCTGCAAGAGCTTCTTCATCTCCCGCAAGCATATCGTTAACACGGCTGTAGGTCATACGGCAAGTGGTCTTAATGACAGACTGACAAATTTGATAGTTAATCACCTTACCTTGGCGGTTAATTTCCATCAAGGCAGATTGCGTCAAGCGGTCAACATTCGGATTAAGGGAGCAAATCCCATTTGACAGACGTTCTGGTAACATTGGTACCACACGGTCAGTCACATAGACCGATGTACCACGCACAATCGCTTCACGGTCCAAGGCAGAGCCTTCCGTCACATAATAGGAAACATCCGCAATGTGAACTCCAAGTTCAAAATTCCCATTGTCCAGCAACTTAATATGCACCGCATCATCTAGGTCCTTGGCATCGGCACCGTCAATGGTAAAGGTAATTTCTCCTCTTAAATCCACACGACCAATCAAATCTTTTTCAGTCGGTGCCTCAGGGATACTATTAGCTTGCGCCAAAACATCCTCTGGAAATTCAGACACGATATCCATGGACTCTAACACTTCAAGGACATCAATGCCGACATCACCTTGATGACCCACGATATCACGGACATTTCCTACAAAGTAATCGTGACCACGTGTTGGGTATTTGTCAATATCTACCTTGATGATTTCAGTTCCGTCCAACACCACAGGTTCTTTTTTGATGTAAATTTTTTGCTGGATTTTTTGATTTTTAGACTTGATGTAACCGGCATATTTAGGCTTTTCATCATCCAAAATGAATTTCCCAACAACTGTTTTGAGACTGCGTTCGACAATGCCGACGACACGCGCTTCTGCCGCTGTGCCTTTAAGACGATCTGCTGGCTTTTTAATGACCACTTCAACCAAATCACCGTCAATGGCATAGCCAACATCATTGCGACCGATAAACATATCGTCTTCATTCTCATCCACAAAAAGAAAACCAAAACCGGCCTTATTAGCACGAAAAGTACCTTGGATGGTAATTTGCTCTTTCTTATCTGACTTCGGACGGAGACTGATGGTCCCATCGTCTGAAAAGCGGAGCTCTTTTTGGCTCTCCATCTTAGAAATTTCTTTAATCAAGACAGGAAATTTTTGACTTCCTGCCATATCAAGAGCCTCGGCAAGGTCATTCACATTTGACCTGCCCTGCTCCTTTAAATAAGTTATAATGTGTTCTTTCATTTATGTATATCAAGGGTTCCTTTCCAAAAACAATCATTAGAAATGTTTTATCAGCATGTAGCCCTTGTTCAGCTCGAAGATAACGAACTGAATAATCCTTTCATTAGTAAATCAAGGGACAAAATCGTAAAAAATGGACTGTTTTGTCAGCCCATTTTTATCTATCTTCATCATTAACGACTTGACAAGATTGCCAAGATTAAAGCATCTGCTAGCCACAAGAAGACCAATACAGCTGTTAAACGTTGCATGAAAGCCTCAAAACCACGAGGTTTTGAACGTTCAAAAAGCGCTTCTGAACCGCTGCTGTCAAAAACATTTGAGCTTGGATTCTTTTGTGGTTGCATAAAAATAGCAAAAATCAATACGACTGATAAAATCAATAAAATGGTCAATAGTGTATTATACATGAGTTTCCCCCTAGAATAGTCTCTAATAGTTTACCATAAGTTCCCTTAGTTTTCAACATGTAAGGTCACTTTTCTCTCTTTTGGACAATATTTTAAAACTTGAATCTTATCAGGGTGGTTCGTTTTATTTTTACTGGTCAAGTAATTTTTACTACCACATTCCTGACATTTAAGAGTTATTTTTACACGCACTAGATTTCTCGACTTCCAAGATAATTTCTAAAATTGATAAGGCTCCAGATAAGGTTAAAAAAGACGATGGCTGCGGTCACGTAAAAGACCCATCTAAACCCTAAAATGGTAGCCTCTGTAGCCCCAACAAATGGACCGATGACTTGACCAAAATTGGTCATCATTTGATTATAACTAAAAATAGTTGAGATATGTTCTTTTGGAGTAATTTTTGTCAGCAGGGCATTTACAGACGGCATGAGTGCACCTGTTCCAAATCCAAAGAGAAAACGTAATATCCCTAACTGCACGGCATTTTCCGCCTGAGCTAAAAAGAGGTAGAGGACACCACAGTAGCAAAGGCCTGCTAAAATCAGCCTATGATTGCCAATTTTATCCCCCACACGTCCGAGACGACCGCTGGATATCATACTGGAAAGCCCCATAGCTGATACGATTGCGCCAGAAACAAACATGAGATTTTCCGTCGTTCCAAGATAGCGAATGTAGAGGGATAGAATCGGAGAAACTGACTGAGCTGAAATTTGGATAATCATGCTTGTGATGAAAAGTCCAACTAACATTTGCCTGTCTCTGACAGATTGGAAAACCTGTTTTGTTGATAACTGCTGGTCACGAGTGACAGGGGTAAACTCCTCTTCCACGAAAAAAACAGTCAAGAGGGTCACAACAAAAAGTAAAGCTCCCACAAACAGAAAGACATTTCTAATACCCATGACCTCAGCAAGGAGACCACCGAAAATAGGACCAATTAGACTGCCGCCAATCACTCCTGTCGCCAGACTACCAAGGGCATAACCTGATTGATCTTTTGGCGCTTGAGAAGCAACCAACGCATTGGCATTTGGCACATAGCCAGAAAACATCCCATTTAACAGCCGTAAGACCAAAAGCCAAAAAACATTAGGCACAAAGGCGAGCCCTCCCATGGTAAAGGTCATGACAAAAGCCGCTCTGACCATCATGATTTTACGCCCATAACGATCTGCCAAACGCCCCCAAATAGGGGCACAGACACCCGAAGCTAGAGCTGCTAGAGCTACTGCCAATCCAGCGTAAAATTCAACCGTTCCTTGTGGCGCTCCAAGTTCTTCCACATAAAGCGCCATAAAGGGCATAACTAGTGAATAGCTTGCCCCTGTTAGAAAATTGCCTAACCAGGCAATTCGCATATTGTTTTTCCAATTGATACTGGCGATAATAGTCACACTTTCTCTTATCTGCGTTTTTTAAGACTTCCAAAAAGTCCCCGAACAAGCTCACGACCAATGGTACGAACGGCTGTTGTTAAAAAAGCATCCGCTGCTTTTTCAACCGTTGATTTTCGTTGACGTCCAGCCCCACTTGCCGTTTTAGCTTTCGCTTTTTCCAAAGCTGCTTTTTCTTTTTCCAATTGCTTGCGCTCTTCAGCTTGTTTAGCTGCTTCTGCTTCTTGCAAAACTTTTTTGGCCAACAGTTCGTGAGCCGATTCTCGATCAACAATCTCACGGTATTTCTCATCAAATGGTGAATTGCCAACGATAGCCTGTACTTCTAGGGCGCTAAGAACATCAAAGCTACTCTTAGGTGGCATGACAAAGGCACGTTCGACTGCTGTTGGCTGAGCCTCTTCATTCAGAAGGGAAATCAAGGCTTCACCAACCTGTAATTCGGTAATAGCCGTCACAACATCAAGCTCTGGATTTTGTCGGAAGGTCTCCGCAGCTGTTTTAACGGCTTTGATTTCTTTTGGCGTATAGGCACGAAGAGCGTGCTGGACACGATTTCCTAATTGAGCTAAGACCGTTTCTGGCAAATCCATCGGATTTTGGGTGATAAAGAAAATTCCCACACCTTTGGAGCGAATGAGGCGAACCATCTGCTCGATTTTTTCCACAAAGACTTTTGGAGCATCCTTAAAGAGCAAGTGAGCTTCATCAAAGAAGAAGACAAATTTTGGCTTGTCAAGGTCACCAACTTCTGGTAGGTTTTCATAGAGCTCTGACAAGAGCCATAAGAGGAAGGTCGCATAGAGTGTTGGGGCTTGGAAGAGTTTGGTCGCATTAAGAATGTTAATGACTCCCTGACCGTGTTCGTCAAGGCTCATAAAGTCCTTCAAGTCCAAGGCAGGTTCTCCAAAGAAAAGCTCACCACCCTCTTGCTCTAATACTAATAAGCTTCGCTGAATAGCTGCTACAGACTGTTTAGCAATGTTCCCATATACTGCGGAATACTCACTGGCATGCTCTGCTATTTCCCGTAAAAGAGACTGTAAATCCTTCAGATCAATCAGAAGCCAGCCTTTTTCATCCGCAATCTTAAAAGCGATGTTTAAAATGCCAGTTTGCGTATCGTTAAGCCCAAGTAGGCGAGACAACAAGAGCGGTCCCATCTCAGAAATGGTGGCACGCACAGGATGCCCCTGCTCACCAAAGACATCCCAAAGACGCACAGGAAAGGCCTGTGGCTCGTAGTCACTAATCCCAAGTTTGTCAAGACGCGCGGCTAACTTCTCTGTCACCTCGCCTTCTTTCGCAAGGTTGGTCAAGTCCCCTTTGATGTCGGCTAAAAAGACAGGAACCCCTGCTAAACTAAGCTGTTCCGCAATGACTTTTAGCGTGACCGTTTTACCTGTTCCTGTGGCACCTGCAATGAGGCCGTGACGATTGAGCATTGCCAGCTGGATGGCAACATCTGTGGTTTCATTTTTAGCAATCCTTACTGTAGACATCCGTTTACTTCCTTGATGTTATAAATTTTTATGAAAAGGTCAGTAATCATCACCTCATGATGAGACAAACACCTTATCTTCTGCTTATCAACTCTTATATTATAACACATATTTAAGATAGCGTTAAAAAATAGAGATGGGAAAACAGGTATTCGCCCCATTTTCCCATCTCTGATATTTGACTAGCCAAACTTTCACATTATAAATTTCCTTAAGACCTTAATTTAAAGGTTTTGGGAGCAAAGCGGAGCACCGCAAAGAAACCAGCTATAAGAAAAATGGCAATTCCTAACAAAATCCCCATCAAAATTGGGAATGTCATATGATTCGCCAGTCGGATGATCTGATAACCTGCGTAATAAATGATTCCCGTTAAAATATTATATACCTTACTTTTTAATTTCATGCCATCGTTAAATGGTTGAAGGAGGAAATAAAAATAAAGGAAATACAGACTAAAAAAGGTAACCGATAAGATTTGACCGACAATAATCATCAGAAGCCCTGATATTTTCCAATCAAAAAATGCCATGTAAATCAGACAATAAATGACCGACAGCAATAAAAAGATAGGAAAATTATGGCGTAGATAGCTTTTAAACCGTTCTAGGAAAGTTGCTAGAATCACATCTTTTCTACGGTAATAATGGTATTTTAGAAGCGGTCTGTCTAGATGATAGAAACAAAACTTGACATAGGATTCCCCCACATAAAGAAGGTAGCCAATCACCACTGTCACAAATAAACTCTGCCAGAAAAATGTATCATCTGTGATGACTTGTTTATTGGATTCAAAAAACGTCTTAACGATTAAAATCAGAGCACCTATCCCACCAATAATAATCAAGCGCCATTTAATTTCTCTTTTGAGGTGTTTTCCAAGACGTTGCATGAAAATGGTATTGAGATAAGCAACTCCTGTTAAATCATCTCTGATTACCTTCTGATGATCAATCTCAAAATCCTTATCCTTGACCTCCATTGCAGCAGTTTCGATATTTTCAACAGCTGTTGCACTTTCTTTTAGAGCTGCATGGGTCAAAAGGCTGCGCGTTAGCTGATTAATCTGAGGATGATTTTTAAGATAGTGATAAGAAAATGACCACATCACTAACCCAATTAGCCCAGCAGGTAACCCCATAAATATCTGAGGTGAAAACTGTTCTCCTAGAAAAACTAAGGCTCCCCCAAGACCAAGTACAACGAAGACTCCAATAATTTGTCCCCTCGTTATCAGCTTGTCAGCTTTTTCGTGATTCCAAACATAAAAAGGAATGCCCATCACTTTTACACCAATACGAAATCCAGAGAGCAACAGGGCAAACGTCAAACCGTACCAAAAAGGCATTCCAAGTGTCACAAAATAAACACCAAACACAACACTTCTTGCTATCAGTCCCCGCCCAAATGCCATTACTTCTCGAGCCAGTAAATAGTTTCTAGGAAGAATCTTAAAAATACGGATGGCTTGACTGGATTCCACATCTGATTTTTCAACCCATTTCATCTCAAAAATGGTGGCAAATAGGACTGAAAAAATAATCATTAAGGTTAAAGAATAGTGATCTGCGGAAGCTTTTTCCAAATCCAAAAATTTAGGGAGCAATTCCTTCAAGACGAAACCAGAGCCTAGGCAAAAAAAGATATAGATAATCGACTTGCCAAAGAGGTCAACTGGTATCAGTAAGCCCTTAAGAATCATCATCACGACCTTAACGTCATTGGCTCTATACCAGCGATTAGGAATCTTTTTACCTAACCATGGCATCTTTTGTAAAAAATGAATCAATGAATTGTACTGCTTGGCATTGTTAACCTGAAACAAAACTCTCATCATCTGACTAAGTTTCATAAATACCTCCTTGCAAGGCTTCCAAAACTTTCTCTTCAAATTGCTCCTTGTGCCCTTCCAAGTCAAGAGGCGACATTTCCCCTTTATCCAAAAGAGCAATCGTATCACACAAATCTTCTGCCAGTGCCATAATATGCGTCGATAAAATCAAAATATGGTCATCTTTTAAGGTTAACAATAACCTCTTGATGGCAATACTTGACACCACATCTACGGCCGTCAAAGGCTCATCCAGTAAAATAACTTTAGGGCGTGAAATCAATAGGCAGAGCAGGGATAATTTACTCTTCATACCGTCAGAATACCCCTTGATAATCCGATGACGGTCCTCCTCAGAAATCTCCATAAAGTCAAGGTAGTCATCAACAGTTTGCCCTCGCTTATGCGGATTTGTCACATGCAAGTCCATGTAAAAGGTGATAAATTCATACCCTGTTAAAAATTCTGGCAGGTAATTTTCCGAAAATACCATGCCTACATCTTCAACTTGTAGCGGACGTTCAACCCCATTTTCTTCAAGAAAGAGCTCACCGCCATCAGCCATAAGATCCCCGTAAAGCACATTGAAGAAAGTTGTCTTTCCAGCACCATTTCTCCCTAAAAGCCCCGTAATCTCTCCTGATGAAAAGGTATAAGTGACTCCCTTGAGCACGTCTTTTTCTTGAAATGATTTTTGCAATTCCCGAACAATCAATTTCATCTCATCATCTCCTTTTCTTTTAACGTTATTATAGCAAAGTCATACAAAACAAACAAGACAAAAGAGGGAGCTGACTCCCTCTTCTATCGCAATAAAGCATCTACCTGTGCAAAGGTTTCTGCCAGCTTCCCATTATTGTCAATCCAGTGGCTGGCTTTTTCTTTCTTATCAGCTAAAGGCATTTGCGCTGCGATCCGTTGCTTCGCTTCTGCTTCGGTATAACCGTTTCGTACCATCAAGCGGGTTAGCTGAGTTTGTTCGTCAACCCAGACCAACCAAACCTCATCACACCAACTCTCATACCCTTGTTCAAATAAGAGCGGAATATCAAGAATAACCACCGCTTCCGTCGCTAGAAGTGCTTCTTTTTGCTCCCACAAGGCTTGTCTAATGATCGGATTTTGACGCTCTGCAGACGCTGCCAACATTTCCTTAGAAGCAAACAGTCGCTTCCCTATTTCCGAACGATTCAGCTCACCATCTGCTTGTAAAATCCCTTCTCCAAGCCACTCCAGTAAAACCTGATAAAGAGCGCCGCCTTTTTGCTGCAAGTCTCGAACCACCTGATCAGCATCAACCACTGCATAGCCTTTCTCTCTTAAATAAGCGGACACCGTTGATTTTCCAGAAGCGATCCCTCCTGTCAGACCAATCACTTTTTTCATAACTTCTGACACCTTGGACAGAAATGACTGCCCCGCCCTCTCACTTGAATTTTCACAATCTCACGGCCACAACGGGCACAAGGCTCGCCTGTCTTACCATACACCTGATGATACTCCTGCATGGTTCCATTAAGCCCCAAGGCATTCTGATAGGTCCGAATGGTTGAGCCACCTTTTTCAATCCCCAGCTGCAAGATACGAATCGTCTCATCATGCAGCCGCTTGATTTCCGTCTTTTTGAGACTACTCGCCACCCGCTCAGGATGCACCTTAGCCGCCCACAAGACCTCATCCACATAGATATTGCCAAGCCCTGCGACCAGACTTTGCTCCAAGAGATAGGGTTTGATGAGTTTTTGGGACAATAGCAGAGCTTCTTCAAAAGGTTTCAGCTTAAAGGCTTCTTTGGTCGGCTCAGGACCAATTTTCTTTTTGATAAAATAATCAGCTTCCTCAGCCTTTGCCAAGAGCTCCATCGTTCCAAACTTACGGACGTCTTGATAAACTAGCACAGCGCCATTGTCCAAAGTGAAAAAGGCATGAAAATGCTTGTTGTCAGGTACCTGATCCTTATCTGAAAAGACCAAGTACTTCCCTTCCATCCGTAAATGAGAAATCAGCACCGCTTGTCCCAAATCAAAAATCAAATACTTGCCACGGCGGCGCATCGCCTCAATCTGTAACCCCAACAAATATAAGCTAAACTCTTCGGCACCTGTCTTGACCATGGGAGAATATAAAATCTTAACAGCTGTAATCGTCCGACCCACAATCAACCGCTCCAAACCACGGCGAACCGTCTCTACTTCTGGTAACTCTGGCATAAATTAAGATACAGAGCCGTTAAGCAAGGCACAGAAAAATAGGAAGATGACGCAGGTGCTTACACCTAGGATATCTTATCTTTTTTCCAAGCCTTGTAGGCGAGTTCAGTTGAGCTCGCTAGCTCGCTCCTTTCTCTCTTCTTTCTATACACCATTCTACCAAAAAAGCTGAGCAAAGCCCAACTTTTCAGTTTTGATAATCTTGTCTAACTCTTCATTTTTTCAGACTGAAATACTCATTACCAGAGAAACATTAATTATTAAGTCACTCTGCTAATGGCCTATTATCTCATTTTTTACTGCCATTTTAGGTAAAAAGAGTTCAATTCGTGTAAAACAATCCTTTTCTGAAGCAATAACCATGTGATAGGCTTCTCCAAATTGTAAACGTAAGCGCTGGTCAACATTTTTTAAGCCAACACCACCTTGCTTCATTTTAGGCTCATCACTATCTGACTTAGTCAGGCTATCAAAACCTTTCCCATTATCTTCGATACTGACGATGAGATGGTCTTCGGTATCAGAAACTGCTATCTTAATCATCCCCTGACGGTCAACCTCTTTAATACCGTGATAAATCGCATTTTCCACAATTGGTTGCAGTATCAATTTAGGAATTTGGTAATTATCCCAAGCTGGTAACTCTTGGAAGTCATATTGTAACTGTTCTCCGTACCGTTGCTTTTGAATAAAGAGATACTGTTTCACGTGTTCTAACTCATCCTTTAAGGCGATTTGCTCATTTCCATTATTTAAAGCCAGTCGGAAATAGTTAGCCAAAGCCTTGGTCAGAGCAACCACACGCTCACGATCATTAAATTCGGTCATCCAAATAATCGTATCTAGCGTATTGTAGAGGAAATGCGGATTGATTTGGCTCGCAAGGGCAATAAGCTCATACTCACGAATATTCTGCTCCTGTTCCTTTATAGAGAACATCAATTGGTCGATTTGGTCTAACATTTGATTAAAATAGCGAGAGAGGTCTAACACTTCAACCGTCCCCACTTCCTTGGCTCTGAACTTAGAGTTACCATTTCCAACTGCTACAATGACCTCCTGCAAATCTCGTATGGGTTTCAACCAAATCCGAATGACCAAAGCACTTCCAATAGCTGAGATAAGCAACGCAACAAGACCTGCTACCACAAAGGTTAAAAGCATTTGCTGCTGCACCATGTGCAATTCATCTAACGACGCGACACCAACCAAGGTCCAATGACTGTTGGGAATAGACAGCTGGTAAACCAATACCCGCTCCCCTTCGGTTTTGCCATCTTCTGAGCAAAGATAGGCTTTCATCTCAGACATTTCCTCAGGTGACGAATAGACCGACTGTTTGGGGTGATAGACAAATTCCTGCTTCTCATCAATGATAAAGGTAAACCCTGACTTACCCAATTTGAGACGATCCAGATAGTCCTCCAAGCTCTTGTAGGCAATATCCAAACGCAATACTCCTTGATTTTGCCCAGAAGAATCTACAATTTCTTGCGTCACTGAGATAACCCACTGCTCCCCCTCTTTTGATAAGGCTTCTTTACGAACAGGTGTCAAAACAGGCATGGCTTTTTGATGAATTGCCGCCTGATACCATGCCTCAGACATCATATCCTGGGAGGTTTTCATCACAATCTTATCATCTGTTGACACAACCTCTCCTTGCTTAGTCACCAAGACCGCTGATACCAAATCAGTATCGCTAGCCACCACGCTTGACATCAGAAACAAGAGGCTTTCCTTATTAACCTCATTAGGTGTTGTGATATAGCGATGTAACAGATGATTCTGAGTGAGGCTAGTGGTTGTTTGCTTTAATTTGTCTAAGTAGGAACTGATGAATTGATTCGACTGCTGCAAGCTATCCTGCGTTTTCTGATCAATCAAGCGACTAATCTCAGACGAGCTGGTCTGATAATAAAAAGTTCCAACACCCCCTAACAAAAGCAACATCACCAGAAAACTATAAACAAAAAACTGAGTGGCTAAGGATAACCGTTTCATTTCCCCTCCCCCTTACGGAATTGTCTAGGTGTCACTCCAACGACTTGCTTAAAGCGCTGCGAAAAATAATTCATGTCCCAAAAACCAACACTCTCTGCCACTTCATAAATTTTTAATTCTGTCGTCAGCAATAATAATTTTGCCTGACGCATACGCTCTTGAATGAGGTAATCTTGAAAAGTCATTCCTAATTCTTTTTTGATACGCACGCTCAGATGATTCGGGCTAAAGCCCAGCTCTTCCGCTAACTGTTTCAAAGAGAAATCACTTTCTCCCAAGTGTTTTTCAATACGTTTTTTCAAATCACTAGCTTCATCATGAACAATATAGGTCTCTACTTGATGTCTTTTCTGCTCTGCTTGTAATTTTTCAAGAACACTTACCAACATCTTCTCAACATCTTCTTTACTAAAGGGTTTTAAGAGGTAATCTTCCACTCCAAGTTTAACAGCCGATAAGGCATAATCAAACTCATTATAACCAGTCAAAAAAATAACATGACAAGAAGGGTGTTTTTCTTTAATCGCTTGAGCCAACTGAATCCCATTCATCTTAGGCATGTTGATATCTGTCAGGACAATGTCAAAAGGCTCCGCTTGAAATAATTCCCAAGCCTTACGTCCATTTTCAGCTTCAGCTACACGATCAATCTGAAAAGACTTGAAATCAATGAGTGAACAAATCCCCCGACGGACTAAATACTCATCTTCTACAATTAAAATTGAATACATCTTCACCTCACATAAAGTATCTTAGCCATAACTCTTAAACCAATTTATTTTATCATAGTTTTATTAAGATAATATAAAGAAAAGGAGCTGTTTAATGTTCAACCCCTTTCTAATAGATAGCACATTGGTTACCTAGTCTCTTAACTTATTCAACGTAGTCTAGTAAGTAACCGTAGCCATTTTTTTCCATTTCTGCTTTAGGAATAAATCGAATAGACAAGCTGTTGATACAGTAGCGAAGACCTCCCTTGTCCTCTGGACCATCTGTAAAGACATGCCCCAAGTGAGAGTCACCCACACGGCTACGTACTTCTGTACGTGTCATGTTAAAACTCGTATCTTCCTTATAAACCATCACATCAGGACTGATCGGGCGAGAAAAACTTGGCCACCCACAACCTGATTCGAACTTATCTCTTGATGAAAAGAGGGGTTCACCTGTTACCACATCAACATAGATACCTGGTTCAAATTGGTCCCAGTAACGATTTGAAAAGGCGCGTTCTGTCCCATTTTTCTGGGTTACATTATATTCTTCAGCACTTAATAAGGTTTTCAATTCTTCGTCACTAGGCTTATGGTATAAGGTGTCATCAATCACTGGATAAGCTGCCGCATTCACGTTGATATGACAATAGCCATTCGGATTTTTTGCTAAATAATCTTGATGGTAATCCTCAGCTAAAATATAGTGTTTCAAAGGTTCTTTCTCAATCGCAATGGGTTTATCATACTTCTTAGCCAATTCAGCTAAAGCTTTTTCGATAATTGGTAAATCCTGATCATCGGTGTAATAAATACCGGTTCGATATTGGGCACCTACATCGTTGCCCTGCTTATTGACACTCGTAGGATTGATGATACGAAAATAATGAAGTAATAAATCACGTAAAGAAATGCAACTCTTATCGTACTGAACATGAACCGTTTCGGCATGACCTGTTTGGCCAATAAGCTTATAGTTGGTCGTCTCACTCTTTCCATTCGCATAACCAACAGTGACATCAACCACACCATCCACACGCGCAAAATATTCTTCAACGCCCCAGAAACACCCTCCTGCTAGATAAATATCTTTCAGGTTTTCTGGTGCAACAGGTTTTACTTTTTGAGCCATTTTCTCCACTTTTGGAAGAGTCATCTCTGATTTTGACATTGTTTTCGTATTTCCTTTCGTCTGAAGCGTTAGATAACCTAGGATAAGGATAATGACCAGTGCTAAACTGGCAAGTAACTGTTTAAGTACCATATGGGATAACTCCTTCACTGATTATAGATAGCATTACAAATTTGCTAATTGTTCCAAAATGTCATCAGATTCTAAATGACCTGGTTGGGTCTTGACAAATTCTCCCTTTTCATTGATAAAACTGGATGTCGGGTAAACCCTTACACCTTGTTCAGAAATAAGCGTGCCATCAGGATCAAGAAGAACTGGTAAATGCTTATAACCAAGTTCCTTGTACCATTTTTTGAAGTCTTCTGTGGATTGTTCTCCCTTATGATCAGGAGATACCACTGATAGAATGACTGTATCTTCTGGTGCCTCTTTAGCAAGCTGATCTAATTCTTCAAGACCTGCTAAACAGATTGGACACCAAGAAGCCCAGTATTTAAGATAAACTTTTTTTCCTTTATAATCTGACAAGTGGTAAGTCTTTCCATCAATACCGGTCAATTGAAAATCCATACCTTCTGCAACAATTTTCTGAGACTTATCTGACTGTGTAGGCATTGTTTTAGACATTTTAGCACCATTTTCGTCGCCCTTACCTGACTGTGCCGAGCAGGCAGTCATGACACCTGCACACGCAACTACGGTTGCTAGTAACTGTAATTTCTTCATTTCTTCCTCCTCCTTTGAGTCAAGATTTTCTAACTTGTCATGTCGTTCTTTTATGATGAGGCTTATTTCTTGCCATCCATCATTTTATCTTCTGACATCTTCTCGTCGTCCATCATTTTGTCTCCTGACATTTTCTTGTCGTCCATCATTTTATCTGATTTTTCCATCATTGTGGTCTCAGCTTTTTTATCTTCCATCTTTTGTGTTGTCGAACAAGCTGTTAATAGACCTGTTGAGATAAGTAATAGTGCCATTGTTGTGAGTGTTTTTGTTGATTTCATGTGTGTTCTCCTTTTATTCATTTAAAATAATGTTTCAAAAAATGCTGTTATAGTATCAACTTTTCCAAGCATGAGTAAAAGTCCCATAATGATAATAAGCGCTCCGCCCATTTTTTTCATCCGTAACATATGAGGCTTGAGTTTTGTAAAATAGCGCATCATTACTGTTGTAGAAAGGCTGAGCAGTAAAAATGGAAAAGATAACCCCAAGGTATAAATCAGTAATAACATCCCTCCTTGTAGCGAACTGCCACCACCAGAAGCTGCAAGTCCTAAAACTGACCCTAAAATGGGACCAACACAAGGAGTCCAACCAAAACTAAAGGTTAACCCTAATAGAAAGGCAGACCATGCTCCTTTTTTATCTTGAATGGAAAGTTGCAATTTCTTTTGTTTTTGCAAAAGAGCAATTGTCAGTAAATCCATCTGGTGCAATCCTAAGAGCAACATAATAGCTCCCATGACGATACGAAAAATTGGACTATTTAAAACTTGACCTAGGCTGGCTGCACCAAACCCTAAAATCAGAAAAACAGACGATAAGCCAAGCATAAAGCTAAGTGTCTTGATAAGGCTATACCAATTAATGGTCAGACCTAAGAAACGCACCTGTCTCTCCTCACTAGAGTCTAATAAAATGCCCATATACACTGGAAGCAAGGGGAAAATACAGGGAGAGAAAAATGAAAGTAACCCAGCAATAAAAACAGATAAGGAAAATAGAATCATTCCTTCCATGTCAACACCTCTTTCTTAATTTGTACACTAAGTATAAAAAAAATCCATGTCAAAAAACATGGATATTGCTATGCAAAAACTTGACTTTGATACGAATCATTCCCGTAGTTACTAATTTCAATGAGTGATTTCAGGATAGAAAAGTCAATTATTTGAAAAAACAACCAAATAACCCATATTATGCGCGATCCAACTGTCCTTACACCAACAATTTCAATTACCTTTATATCTGAAAACGCCAAAACTTTGTGGCGATAATTTTGAAAAATGGATATTCTTCTATAAGTTGATAAGCTAAAACGTTAATATCATGTGACGATTTTTATTTTTATAGTCTTCCAATCGTTTGATAGGACTGGGAGGAAGAACAGTGGGAATAGTTCGATACTCGTTCACACGAATAACTAAAAAGCTGAGCTAACTTTTCATCTTTCTTAACATCCCAAAGCAAATTCACCTGTAAAATACTCCTCCAACTGAGGCGGTGTTTGCCAGATACCGATTCGAGTTGAGGTTTTCTATCATACTTGCTATCTGTCATTTTTACAAGAAAAGTTTTTTTCAAACAACACTTTCGTCACAATATTGTAATAGCAAATGATTTAATACTCGTTTGACTTGGTTCTACAACTGTAACCCCCTGTTTCTCTTCCAATATATCTGATTCCTCTAATGATGTTGATAATCCACTCCATGGCTCTAAGGCTATAAATGGACTTTGATTAGTGGTAGACCAAATAATTAAATGTGGAAAATCTTTAAAATCCACCTTAATTCCCTTATTACTTTTTTTAGACTTCAAACTGACACTACGTGACTTTAGTTGATCTAGGGTAATAGCATCGTGTGAAAACAAAGAATAATTCAAATCTAGTTTATTTTGATTTTCAAGAAAAGGGGTTCTATCTTGTAAATCAAGTAATCCAGTATCTGGGAAACTCTTTGGAATGCTACATGTTTCATGTTCAGAAAATTCTAAATAATAATCTTCGTATTTCTCGTTATTTTCTAAAGGGCAATTAAATCCTGGGTGACCTCCAATAAAGTAAGGAATTGAACGTTCAATTTCACTGCTTGTCACCTGATATTCCGTTGTTATTGTTGAACCATGTAATTTATATATAATATTCAACACAAAATGATAAGGATATTCTTTAAGTGTTTTTTCATTAGCCTTAAAACTAAAGGACACTGTGCTGTCATCTATCTTACAATAATCAAAATTTTCCTTTCTAACCAATCCATGTCTCGGGATATTTCTCACTTTTTCATCTATAAACACTTTATCATCCCTTACACTACCACAAATCGGAAATAAAACTGGCGCTTGTCCACTCCAATATTCTGGATTACCTTGCCAAAGGTATTCAACTCCATCTTTATCTTTAATAGAAGATAAAGCACCACCAAACTCCGAAAACTGTACTGTTAACTGTTCATTTTTTAATTCAATAACCATATCTTTCCCTCCGTTATACAAAACAAGAGCGTCAGTATTAAACCCACACTCTTATCTTGCGTTAGAAATTTTTAAGAAGAATACTATCTATTCAATAACCTGAGTTTCTGCTACTTGTTTATACCAGTAGGCTGATTTTTTCGGATAACGTTCCTGTGTCTCAAAATCTACATAGAAGAGACCATAGCGTTTTTCATAACCATTTGACCATGAGAAAACATCCATCAAGGACCAAATAAAGTATCCTTTAACATTGGCTCCATCTTCGATCGCATCTGAAATGACTTCTAAGTGTTTCTTCACATAGTCAATACGTCCATCGTCATACACCGTGTTATCAACAAATTCATCTTTATATCCCAAACCATTTTCAGTGATATAAATTTTCTTGTAATTTGGATAGTCTCGTTTTACTCGCATAATTTGATCATACAGACCTTGCGGATATATAATCCAGTCCCAATCCGTCTTAGGTACATCAACTGGTGCTTCACGGCGTCCGACACCTTTAATTTGGTACTTAGAGCTTCCTTTTTCACCTTTACCGTTATGGATAATTTCCGTTGGTCCATCAAAAGCCTGCATCCAGTCACTCATGTAATAATTAATACCAAGGAAATCATTCAAATCTTTTGCAGCTTCAAGTGCTTCAAAATCTTCATCACGAAGATCTAGTGTACCTCCATTAAGTGCAAGAATATGATTAACACCTTCCAATGTTTTCTCTGAGTAACCACCTAAATAAGTTGCATCAAGAATGAATTTATTATGGATAATATCTTCAAGTTCCGCCGCTCTAACATCATCTGGGTTGTTTTTATCAAACGGATATTTTGTAGGTAGAGCATGTACTACTCCAATTTCACCCTTATATCCACCATCTTTAAACAGTTTCACAGCACGAGCATGAGAAACCATCATGTTATGGTGTGATTGGAAGACTTTAGCAAGATCGTATTTGATACCTGGTGGGAATTTACCAACAAGATATTGTCCATCACCAATTGGTCCAATCTCGTTGAAAGTAGTCCAATAGTTAACTTCTGTAAATTCTTTAAAACAGAATTCTGCATAGTTAACAAAATGGTCAATATTTTCACGGTTTAAGAAATCGCCATTTGAATGTAAAGCTTCAGGAGTATCAAAGTGGTGAAGAGTTACAAATGGCTCAACGCCACGCTTATGACACTCAGCAAAAAGATTATGATAGAATTCAACACCTTTTTCATTGACTAGTCCAAATCCTGTTGGGAAAATACGAGACCAAGCGATTGAAATACGGATTCCATTAACACCAAATTCTTCAGATAACTTCAAGTCAACAGGATAGCGATTATAGAAATCACTTGCTGGCTCAGCCGTATACCAGTAATTATCTTCTAGGTATTTGTCCCAAGCAACTGGACCTTTACCGTCTGTTTTAGTAGCACCTTCGGCTTGATATGCTGCTGTTGCACCACCGAAAATAAAATCTTTAGGTAATGTTTTTGACATTTATTTTTCCTCTTTGTTTGTTTTAGAAAAGGAAGCTCCCTCGCTTCCTCATTTCAAGGCTCGGGCTAAAACTGTCTAACAGACAGTTTTACTCCCCAAACCTTCCCTAAATCATATTTTAATTTTCCATTTGTTGTTTAACAAAGTCCAATGCGCCTTGTCCATCACGAGTCAATTTGATGTATTGTGCACCTTCAGTTTTAGCTAATTTGATACCAAGTTTATCTGTTTCTACTTTCAAATCTTCATAGTTTGACGCTACTTGAGGAGCAAGGATAACGAGTTGATATTGCGGCAAGATTTCACGGTGACCACCATAGCTTCCTGCTGCTGCAGTAACTGGAACACCATATTCTTTAGCTGCTTTTGTCAAAGCATTTGCAAGAAGTCCACTTGTTCCTCCACCAGCACAGAGAACCAAAACATTTGTTTGTTCAGTAATTTCTTTTGATTCCACAGTTTCAGTTGCTCCTGCTTTTTCAAGAATAGCATCAGCTTTTGCTGTATTGAAGTTTGCAGCTACTTTTTCTTTCAACTCATCTAAAGATTTACCAGTTCGTTCTTCTTCAAGAATTTGTTGGTCATAAACCTTCAAGAATGGGTAGTAAATGGCAACATCAACAACTATCAAAACAGCAGCTAAGATGAATGATAGAACCTGGAAGTTAGTACCTAGTACAAGTCCTAGGGGAGCTGGTGTTGTCCAAGGTAAGTTTGCAGTAAAACTGTTCATTCCTAGACTATCAATAAAGAATTTGAAAATCCAAACGTTAACAATTGGAGTTAAGATAAATGGAATGAAGAAAATTGGGTTCAATACCAGTGGAGCTCCGAACAAAATTGGTTCGTTAACTCCAAAGAAAGTAGGAACAACAGACGCACGTCCAATCGCTTTATTACGTTTCGATTTCGTCAACCACATAAACATGAACGGAACAACCAATGTTGCACCAGTACCCCCCATCGTAACGATGAACATTTGAGTACCTGATGTCAAAATCTTATCAGCATGTTCCCCTGCTTGAAGCAATTGTAAGTTAGCTTCAGCATTGGCATAGGTAATAGCTGCGATAGCTGGCTCAACAATTGAAGGTCCGTGGATACCAACAAACCAGAAGAATGCAAAGGCACCAAAGATAATGGTAATACCAACATAACCATCTGCTGCTTGGAACAACGGAGCTAATAATTTACCAATTGATTCCGCAACATTTACACCTAGTGCATTATGTACAAGAAGTTCAATAGCGTAAAGCAATACGACTGAGACAGTAAATGGGATTAAATCTTTAAATACTTGTGAAATATTCGGTGGAACTTCATCAGGCATACGAATGGTAACATTATTTTTCACACAAACCTTGTAAACATTCACTGTAATAAAGGCTGCAATGAAGGCTGTAAGCAAACCTTTAGTACCCATAAATCCAGTTAAGAAACCACCATCTTTTGCTGGATTAGCAGCCATCAACAGGAATCCAACAATTGCTGCAAGCATTGTAGAAATGAAGTTAATTTGATTTGTACTAGGCAATGAGCGGTTCATTGAATCGGTTAATGCTTTTGCAGTTGTACCAGCAACAAACAATCCAAGAATTCCCATTGAGTAATTGTATGGAGTCATCAAAAGTGTTTCAATATCAGCGCTCCATTTGAATCCCCAAGCATTAGGAACATAAGCAATTAAGATGAAAATACTTGAGAAAAGAATGACTGGCATACCAGCGATAAAGCCATCACGAATAGCACGGAGGTAAATATTCCGAGAAATCTTCTCAAAGAAAGGTTTCCCTTTCTCAATTTGAGCAATCAACCCTTTCATTATTTGGCTCCTCTCTTATACAACTCAATCATATGTTTCATTAGGTCTTGAAGTAAGATTGTAGTCATCAAGTGATCTTGACCATGCATTAAGGTAACACTAAAGGCAAGATCCTCACCAGCTGCTTCTTTTTGTAGAAGACTTGTCTGAGCATTGTGTGCATCATTTAAGCACTCACCACCAGCTGCAATCAATTCTTCAGCTTTAGCATAGTCGCCTGCTTGAGCTGCTTTGAGAGCCTCTAAAAACTTAGAGCGCGCATCTCCAGCATAAGCAACAATTTCAAATCCTAAAAGAGTGATTTCTTCTCTATTCATGATATTTTCCTCCGAAAATTTTTATGATTATACTTTTGCAGTCCAAGGACTAGCAGTTTTTTCCAAAACTTTGTTCAATTCATCAATATTTTGGAATCCAATTGTACGTAACCATTCACGAGCTGCTTCTTCCCCTTGTTCAATGAAAACTTGAACTGATCCAGCCCATGTTGCACGTCCACAAAGAACACCATTGAATTTTGCACCTGATTCTGCCGCAAATACTAAGGTATCTTGGAATAATTTAGCAGAAACACCCGCACTTAAATAGATATAAGGTAGGTGTGTTGAAGCTTCCTGGTCACGGAAGTGTTGTGCTGCTTCTTCCTTAGTGTAAACAACTTCACCATCACCAAAACCTTCAACGAAATTCATATTGACTGGAACTTCAACCTTAAGAACATCAATACCGAAACGCTCATCTGAGAAGACTTTCATCGCTTCATTCACTTTACGAGGTTTTACTTTGGCGAACTCAACACCTGTGTTGTCTGCAATACCTTCGTCATAAGACAGAATTTCAAGGAAGAACGGAATATCTTCTGCCTTACATTCAGAACCAATACGTTCAATGTATGCTTGTTTTTGACGGTTTACTTGCTCATCACCATCTACATCATAGTATAGCAAAAATTTCAGTGTATCGGCACCCTGTTCTTTAAGGCGTTTGACTGACCAATCATCCAAACAATCTGGTAAACGACTCGTTGTGCTTGCATCGTATCCTGTTTTTTCATAAGCAAGTAATAGTCCTGCTTCGTCTGAACGAGCTTTAGATGCTGGTAAACCGTACTCTGGATCAAGAAGAATAGAGGACGCATACTTTGTCAATTCTTCTGAAACAATTGTTTTCAATGTTTCGATCTGTTCAACCGTTGGTTCTTCAGTTTGATGTTTTGCCATCATTTTTTTAAGAGCTCCACGTTGGTCAAAAGCCAATGCTGAAATAACACCATTTTTATCGCTGACTTTTTCCATCAATGAACGTTTTTGTGCTGTTAATACCATTTTTATACCTCTGTTACTTCTATTTGATTAAATAAATTATCGTAATTGTTAAGATTGACATGACCTGTTAGCGCTTCTTGAGCATTCAACATACCAAGTACATTTGCTTTTTTCAATAAATTCTCATCACTATCGTTATGAACTAAAGCAGATGTAATACCAGCTACCGTTGAGTCTCCTGAGCCAACAGGATTGACCACTTCAATTTTAGGGATAGATACCTTATAGAAAACATCATGATGTTTTGCAAAGGCTCCTTTTGAACCAAGTGAAACAATCACCCATTCAATCCCATCGAAAAGAGAATTGTGAAGAACTGATTTCAAACTATCAATATCATCAGTCACTTCCGTTCCTACTAGTTGAGAAAGTTCCTCAGTATTTGGTTTAATAACTGTTGGTTTTTCTTGTCCATCAAGTACATTTAGAAGGGCCTCTCCTGAACAATCTAATACAACTGGGATATTATATTTATTACAAATTCCCACCATACGAGAATAAAAGTTTGTATCAAGACCTTTTGGGAGACTACCTGAGATAGCTACAATTCCTAAATCTGGAACCAGTTTTTCAAAATAGTTTAAGAACCCTGTTGCTTCTTCTTCACTAATCGTAGGACCTTGTTCAAGAATTTCTGTTTGATTGCCATCATGTAAAATAGCAATACAGTTTCTTGTTTCCCCGGCTATCTTATAAAACGAATGTTTTACACTTGACTTATCTAGTTCACTCTCTATGAATTCTCCAATTTTACCGCCTAACAAGCCACTTGCAATCACATCATCTCCCAGTTGGGAAAGAACTCGAGTAACATTTAAGCCCTTTCCACCAGGTGTTTTGTGCGTTTTAGCAACACGATTCACGGTATCTAATTTGAATTGTTCAAGCGGATAAGAAATGTCAACTGACGGATTCATTGTTATTGTCAGAATCATAACCTTACCTCTTAGTCGTGATATTCACCACGATTCCATTTTTCTAGGAATTCATCAAAGAAGTGTGGATCAGCTTGTCCTTGATTGAGAGTTTCAACATGTTGAATTTTTTCAATCAGTTTTTTGTTTTCTTCTGTTGGTTTATATTCTGCATGAATAAACGCTTCAATAATATCTGTCATCAATAAACCACCAGTGATTTTACCACCAAAACCAATGACGTTAGCGTTCAATTCTTCTTTAGCATAGATAGCTGATGTCATATCACGAACAAGAGCTGAGCGAATACCAGGAACTTTATTGACAGCATTGTTAATTCCAACACCAGTCCCACAGATACATACACCAAGATCGGCCTCACCACTCGCTACTGCCTCACCAACTTTTTTACCAAAGATTGGGTAGTGTGTGCGAATGTTATCGTAAGTACCACAGTCAATCACTTCATAACCTTGAGTTTTCAAATAGTCTACTACCGCAATTTTATCGTTTGTAACAATATGGTCACAGCCTACTGCAATTTTCATTTGTTTTCTCCTCTAATTTTAACTTTTGATTCTTTAGCACATTTTATTCAACATATCAACACGAATTTGGTGGCGACCTCCATCGTACTCACCTTCAACAAATCCTTTAGCGATATTTTTGGCAACACCAGGTCCTACAATTTCAGAACCAATGGTAATGATACGTGAGTTATTGTGACCACGTGTCATATAAGCAGAGCGTTCATCTGAAACTTCCGCAGCAATCATCCCTTTGATTTTAGTTGCTGTCATGAAAGGTCCCACACCATACGCATCAACTACGATTCCTAAGTTTGAATCGTTAGAAGTCACTTCTTTAGCAACTGCTAAAGTTACATCTACGAAGTCTTGACCAACTTTACTCACATCAACAACTTCTTTACCAAGTTCAATCAAGTATGATTTAACTGTCTCTTTAAGTTCTGTACCTGCTTTATCAGCACCAATAATTACTGCCATTTTCTTTCTCCTGTTACATTAGAAAATAATTGAATGTAGCTACATCGACGATAAATTTTTGCAAAACTGTTTGAAATAACGCTTTCATTATTTCTATGGCATTATAATATCACCAACAAAAACAAAAGTCAACACTTTTTTGTTTATTTTTTATCTTTTTTAATATTTTATGTTTGTTTTGTTAGTTTTATGTGTTTTTTAGTTAGAATTTCATTTAACATTGATATTCATTATTAATTGAAAGCTAGAAATAATTCGATTTTTACTTATAGTTAACTACAACGTATCATTAATTTTCTTTTGTGTTTGTTTTGTTTCGTTTTATTGTTTATTTGTTTGTTTTATGGTAAAATAGTAACAATAAGTCTTTTAATACAATTGAAAGGGAATAAATTATGATAAAAAAAGAAAGGCATGAACGTATCTTAGATATGTTAAAAGTTGACGGTATTATCACTGTTAAAGAAATGATAAAAGAATTAAACATTTCTGATATGACTGCCCGTAGAGATTTGGACGCTTTAGCCGAAGAAGGTCTTTTGACCCGTACACATGGAGGAGCTCAACGTATCTATAATCCTGAAGAACCTCATGAAAAAACACATATTGAAAAAAAAGTACTTCAAACCAAAGAGAAAAAACGCATTGCTCAAAAAGCTAACTCACTAATCACAGATGGCGAAACCATTTTTATTGGACCAGGTACTACCCTTGAACATTTAGCTATTGAGTTAAAATCTCGCAATATCCGCGTGATCACCAACAGTCTTCCAGTTTTCCTTATCCTCAACCATAGTCAAACCATAGACCTTTTATTAATTGGTGGAGAGTATAGAGAAGTCACCGGTGCTTTTATTGGCTCAATGGCAACAGCTAACTTAAAAACCTTGCGATTCTCTAAAGCCTTTGTAAGTGCCAATGCTGTTTCAGATAACGCCATTGCTACTTATAGTGATGTTGAAGGAGAAATTCAACAATTAGCACTTGATAATGCTGTTGAAAAAATCTTGTTGGTTGATAGTACAAAATTTAACCGCTATGACTTCTTTAACTTTTATACATTAGACCAGCTAGATGCTATCATTACCGATAATCAAATCACCCAAGAACAGCTGGATGAATTCGGACAAAGCACCACCATTATTCAAGCGGATTGAACACGCGCAACAAAAAAACAGTCATTTTTATAATCGACTGTTTTTTATTTGAAGGAGAAAATTCCTATTCTAGAAATTGAGAAAGAAAAAAGAGAACTGGATAGCTCTCAATATTTCTTAGGTAATTTTTATCTGTAAAATATCAATGTCTATTTTTCTCAATCAATTCATTAAGTTGAATTTTACCCACCTTCATCATCTCTTCCTCCACCCTACTCCATTTTCCAAAGAGGCATTCTTGTAGCACTTCTGCCGCTGGACCATCATCCATTTCAGAATCATAGACACATGTTCTATCTCTCTGATAGATTTGAATCTGGTCAAAGAGTTTATCGTTTTCTAACTCTCTTAGATTATCGACTAAATGCTCTACAATACCATCGTGATGTTCTTTAGGAGTTGCTCTAGCTTGGCTTGGATTTACGGCATAGACTTCCTCGTAACGGATTAAGGTGCTGAGATAGGACAATTCAGGTTTGGTTGCTATCAAAGCTAACGAGACTTGATAGCCTCTTGATTTCAATAACTGAGCTGTTTTTCGTGGGACTTCTGCCGTTCTCAAGGTTCCTTCAATTAACAAATGATAACCTTGCTTGCTGAGTTCATCAACAAGGTGTTCCACCATTTTTCCTGCAAAACCTTTGGTATAATCCACGCTATCTTTACCGTATTCTTCCTGCAAGGCTAGATAATTCGGGTGTAAAGAGCGATAGCTATCACCGTCAATAATGATGATATTCCCTTGGAACTCTTTCTGCTTGATACGGTGTATCGTTGTCTTACCTGCTCCGCTTTGCCCACCAAGTAAGATAGCTTTTGGGTTAACTGATGTCTCTTTGCCACGAGTTAAGGAACGAATGGTTCGTTTTAAGGCAAAGTCAAAATCATCTTGATGATAGTCTGCCAGTGCCATTAAGCCACCACCTGATGACGAGCAAGCTCCAACATTCGCTCAATACCATCTAAATAACCATTGTAACGCTCCACTTCATCAAACGTATTAACAAGGTAAATCTTGGTATTGATAAGGTCTGACAAGTCATCACTCATTAAAATCCAAGGATTGGTCTCATCGTCAAAAGCGATTCCTTGACTATCTTGATAGCGATATAGTTGAGATAAAATAGCTGCGCCACGCTCTTTGATGACTTCTATTTTTAGCGTCAATTGATAATCTTCTACTGGTGTTAGCATTTTTTCTTCTCCTACAATATCGACATAAGAAACATTGAATTTCTGACAAATACAATCTATTAGCTCTATCGAGACAGAACTCGTTCCATTTTCATAACGGCTAAGGCTATTACGTGAAATCCCCACTATTTTAGCGAACTCTGGTTGTGTCAAATCATGTGTTTTTCGTAAGGATTTGATATTTTCTCCAATCATAAGTCCCTCCTCTATTCAAGGTTTATTATATCATAAAAAACAAAAACGCACCAAAATTGGTGCGTTGATTCGTTTAATGCCCCAAGGCAAACCCGCCTGTGACATACTCCTCCAACATGAGGCGATGTTTAGTAGATACAGACTCTAGCTGGTCGATTTCTTCAATGCTATCGCCCTTTTAGTCGCTTAATTAATTGCTTAGCAAATAATAATGCAATTTCATCAGAACTATACGAGTTAGAAGAGATTACTTGAATCTCTCCAACTTCGGGATATTTATCATGTAAATCATCATGAGAAATATTATGAATTATAGGCAAAATTAATTTTTGTCCCTCGCTAGTTTGTCTAGTTAAAAACTCATTTAACTCTTTTTCAGTCCACTCTCTATCAAAAAAATTTTCAGAAATAACAATAATTGCAAAAGTTGCTTTCTTTACACCATCTAATATGCGTTGCTTCCAATTATCTCCCCACTCTAAAGAATTCTTATCATAAAAAATATTGACACCTAACTTCTCCAGAGAGCGATTTAATTCATCAACAAAATCTAGTTTATCTTTGTTCGCATGTGATAGAAAAACATCATAGGCAGAGGTAGTTTTGTAAGACATATTTACTTCTTTCATTTCTTTAGTTCTCTCATAAGAGTAACCATCTTTTAAAACTTGGAGATAATAAGGTATGTTATCAGCCCAAGTTACTGAAATCAATCCAGCTTCTTTTAATTCTTTAAAACATCCTCGAAGGATGGTATCGTCTTTTCTATTCAACTTTTCAAATCGATTACGCCAGTAATTACCCGTATCCTCATTATCAATGATATCTTTTAAAACTTGCTCTGCTTCTAGTGATACTGTCATCTTTCATCTCTTTCTAAATAAAGATATAGAGTTAATCTTTAATACTCTTTCTCATTATAGCCAAAGTCAGCGAGGTCGAGTTTTTTGTCTCGCCAGTTTTTCTTAACTTTGACCCAAGTTTCTAGGTAAACTTTGTCACCAAGCATGATTTCGATATCGCGACGTGCCATTTTGCCAATCTTTTTGAGCATGGCGCCTTGTTTGCCGATGATAATGCCTTTTTGGCTATCACGTTCAACCATGATTGTTGCACGGATGTGAACCTTATCTGTCTCCTCGTCACGCTTCATTGATTCAATCACTACGGCTACTGAGTGTGGAACTTCCTGTTGAGTTAGGTGCAAGACTTTCTCACGGATCATTTCTGACACAAGGAAGCGCTCTGGGTGGTCTGTGATTTGGTCTTCTGGGAAATATTGGAAACCTTCTTCCAGATTATCTGTCAAGATACGGAGCAAGGTGTCCACATTATTACCTTGAAGAGCTGAGATTGGGATAATTTCTTTGAAGTCCATTTGACTACGGAAATCATCAATCTGCGCTAGCAATTGGTCTGGATGAACCTTGTCAATCTTGTTAATCACAAGGATAACAGGGATTTTAGCAGCCTTTAGGCGCTCAATAATCATGTCATCCCCTTTACCACGCGCCTCATCAGCAGGCACCATGAAAAGCACGGTTTCAACTTCTCTAAGGGTTGAGTAGGCAGATTCCACCATGAAATCGCCAAGCGCCGTTTTTGGCTTGTGAATACCTGGGGTGTCAATGAAGACGATTTGCTCAGTTTCTGTCGTGTAAATCCCCATGATTTTATTGCGCGTTGTTTGCGCCTTGTCACTCATGATGGCAATTTTCTGCCCCATGACGTGGTTTAGAAAGGTCGATTTCCCAACGTTTGGACGACCAAGAATGGCTACGAATCCTGATTTGAATGTCATTTCAATTTCTCTTTTCTTTGTTAGATTTCTTCTATTATATCATAGATTTGGAAAAAGGCAGAGCTAACATCTGAAACAATCCTAAAACGAAAATATCCTATACACCATAGTAAAAAGGCTGGGCAATACCAACCTTTCAATTCCTATTAATCAATTCCAATTTCTACACGGACAACATCTGCAATGGTGTCAACGTAGTAATCTACTTGCTCATGTGTTGGTGCTTCTGCCATGACACGGAGCAAAGGCTCAGTTCCACTTGGACGTACCAAGATGCGACCATTGCCATTCATTTCGTTTTCCATTTTTTCAATGATAGCTGCAATAGCTGGGACTTCCATCGCCTTATCTTTCATGCTATTTTCAACACGGATATTAACCAATTTTTGCGGGTAAATCGTCACTTCAGAAGCCAACTCAGAAAGAGATTTCCCAGTTTCTTGCATCACTTTTGTCAACTGAATTGCTGTTAATTGCCCATCACCAGTCGTGTTATAATCCATGATAATCACATGACCAGACTGCTCACCACCGAGATTATAGCCATTTTTACGCATTTCTTCGACCACATATCGGTCACCAACAGCCGTTACAGCCTTAGCAATTCCCTCGCGATCAAGCGCCTTATGGAAACCAAGGTTGGACATGACTGTCGTGACAATGGTATTTTGTGCCAACTGACCTTTTTCAGACATGTACTTACCGATAATGTACATGATTTTATCACCGTCAACAATCTCCCCATTTTCATCAACAGCGATCAGACGATCACTATCACCATCAAAGGCAAGGCCAATAGCAGAGCCAGATTCTTTCACCACTTCTTGCAATTGTTCAGGGTGAGTTGAACCGACACCAGCATTGATATTAAGCCCGTCAGGTTTATCACCTATCACCGTAATTTCTGCACCTAAATCCAAGAAAATATTGCGTGCCGAAGCTGCCGCAGCACCATTTGCCGTATCAAGGGCAACCTTCATGCCATCTAAAGAAAGTCCCGTTGAAACCATGAATTTTTCATATTTACGAAGCCCTTCCGGATAGTCAACAAGAGTTCCTAGCCCTTCTGCTGATGGACGTGGGAGAGTGTCTTCTGCAGCATCAAGAAGTTCTTCAATCTCTGCTTCTTGATCATCAGCTAACTTAAACCCATCACCACCAAAGAATTTGATTCCATTATCCAATGCTGGGTTGTGACTAGCTGAAATCATGACTCCTGCGCTAGCATTTTCCGTACGCACCAAATAAGAAACACCTGGTGTCGCTAAAACACCTAGCTTATAAACTTCAATACCAACTGAAAGCAAACCTGCAATCAAAGCAGACTCAAGCATCTCACCTGAAATACGTGTGTCACGCGCCACAAAAACTTTCGGACGCCCTGTCTCATGCTGACTAAGAACGTAACCACCAAAACGCCCAAGCTTAAAAGCCAATTCTGGCGTCAATTCAACATTAGCTTCACCACGGACACCATCCGTCCCAAAATATTTACCCATCTTTATGATACAGAGGTCGTTAAGAAAGCGAGAAGAAAATAGGAAACTCAACGAAGTGTCCTAGAGACACTAGGAGAGTTTATCATTTTCTCGACGCTTTTAGACTGAGTTCAAATGTCTAGCCTAACAACCTCATTACCTTTCTTTTATATTAATTTTTTGCCAGTTATTGGCTAAATCACTTCGGAAATAAGACACTTTTTTTAGCGTCCCGTGTTCAATTCCAACCACAATTAGCTGGTATCAAACATTTCCTTTCTCTAATTTTCTATTATATTACTAATTAAATTCTCTTGCGAAAAGTTTGAGGCGTAGACTGAGTTCAAATGTCTAGCCTAACAACCTCATTACCCTTCAAGTTTCCATAAGAATGTCGACATAATTTTCACACAATCAGGAGCCTAAACTCCCTTTTATGAAAATCCACTCTTATAAATACCATCTTAGTCTAAACTTTCTGTGTGTCAAAAAGATAACTAAACTATTTCTTCTTCACAACATTAAGTGTCACATCTACTACTTCTGGTGTTACACTGACACCGTCTGCTTCAAGAGGCATGGTGTGAATCGCTGATTCTTTTAAATCAGTGATATCAACAAAGATAACCAGTTCATCTATAGACTCTATTGCTTTTTGAGTTCCTTGAATCACTGCCTTATCAAAGGATAAGCCATATTTTATATCTGATACTTCACTGCTCATATTACCGATATACTCAACCCTGATAGGAACAGTTTTCGTCACTGGTTTGACTTTGATTTTCAGATTTGCACTAGCAGGTTCAACGACTGCTGGTAAAATCATACCATTTTGAGAAACTGCCTGTAGGGTTACACCATCGTTATAATCCTCATCAAGTCGCGTTCCATCTGGAAGAGCAGCCACCACATGGTCAATTTGACCAATATTTGTCTCATCACTTGTGACTTTGACCTTTGTTAAGCTTAATTCATAAGACTCCAATGCATAACCATCTTCAAACTGGTCCTCAGTCAATTCAACTCTCACAGGAAATGTTTCTGTTTTTTTCTTACCAATGGTAACCGACATACTGACTGGAGAAACTGTTGCAGAGACATCATCTGGTAAATCTTTCACTTGAAGCGTTACCTTACTTGTCCCTTCGCTCAAATTGGTCAAATCGGCAACAACTTTAAAAGTTCGTGTTGACTTATTAATCTCTGAATCAAGCTTCAAACGATTGGTTGAAGTGAGGTACACTTCCGTTTCATAAGAATAACCTGAAATAAAGTATTTATCACTATCATATTTAATATCAATCGGAATATTTTCTAAGGTATGACTGTAAGTCTCTGTGGTTCGATCAAACTGCCCTTGAGTGCTGTTATAGTTACTAGATGTTGCTGCAAAAAAAAGCAACAGGGCAAATAATAACGAAACGAGCCCGATACCAGAGTTTTTTGTAAAAAGTCGTTTTCTCATACCTTCTTACCTCCAAACCACCGTTTCCAGAAACTCTCTTGAACTTCCTCAGTAACCAAAAGACTTCTGAGCAAGGCTTCGAATTTTTCAACACTTAAATCATGGATAAAGTTATCCTTGTAAGCAACCGAAATGGCCCCCGTTTCTTCTGAGACGATGACGGTTAAAGCATCTGAATGTTCTGATAAACCGATTGCTGCTCTATGTCTTGTCCCAAATTCTTTAGAAATGGCTTGAGATTCTGAGAGTGGGAGATAGGAACATGCAGTAGCTACTTTATTTCCTTCAATAATGACAGCACCATCATGCAATGGGGTGTTGGGGATAAAGATATTGATAAGAAGCTGGCTTGAGATATCAGCATTGAGGGGAATCCCACTCATTTTATACTCTCTTAAGGTCTGTGTGCCCTCAATGGACATCAGAGCCCCAATTTTCCGAGGACTCATATAAGCGACTGACTTGACCAAAGCCTCAATCACTTTTTCCTCATCTTTAACAACCTGTGTCCCAATAAAAACATTCGTAGCTCGTCCAAAGCGTTCCAATCCTGCCCTAATCTCAGGAGCAAAAATCACGACACCTGCGATAATTCCATAGGTAATGACTTGATTCATCAAATAAGAAATCGTCGCAAAGCCTAGCCATTCTGCCACAAATTTGGTCAGAACAAAAAATACCGTTCCTTGAATAAGTGTCATCACCTTGGTTCCCGCCAAGGCTTTTATCGAACGGTAAATCAAATAGGCAACAATGACAATATCTAAGATATTAATCGCCAAAACCCAAGGACTTGAAACCAGTGATGCCCAATAATTAGCATCAATATGTGATAATAATTTCATCTGTCGTCACTTGTTCTTTCAAAAATTCTTTCTTAATTATAGCACAAATCAGACCATTTTTCCTTAACTCTCTACATCTTTTATGGTAAAATATGCTCATGACTATAAAAACAACTCTAGGAATTTTAGCTGGTAAATCAGCTCATTTTATCCTTTCAAAATTGGGACGCGGTTCAACGCTTCCTGGAAAAATTGCCCTTAAATTTGATAAAGATATTTTAAATAGCTTAGCTCAAGATTATGAAATCGTTGTTGTCACAGGCACTAATGGTAAAACTCTCACAACTGCTCTCACTGTCGGTATTCTCAAAGAAGCCTTCGGAGAGATTGTGACTAACCCAAGCGGTGCTAATATGATTACAGGGATTACGTCAACTTTTTTAACTGCTAAAAAAGGAAAATCTGGTAAAAAAATTGCGGTGCTCGAAATTGACGAAGCTAGCCTTCCAAAGATTACCGAATACATCACACCAAGCCTTTTCGTCTTTACCAATATTTTCCGTGACCAGATGGATCGCTATGGAGAGATTTATACCACTTACCAAATGATTTTAGATGGTGCAGCAAAAGCACCTCAAGCGACGATTTTGGCTAATGGCGACAGCCCACTTTTCAATTCTAAAAAAGTGGTAAATCCCGTTCAATTTTACGGTTTTGATACTGAAAAAGCTGCGCCAGCTTTGGCCCACTACAACACAGAAGGAATTGTCTGTCCAAACTGTGAAGGCATCCTGCAGTACACTCTTAATACCTATGCGAATCTAGGTGACTATATCTGTCCCAACTGTAACTTCAAACGACCTGAACTCAATTACAAATTAACAGAACTAAAAACAATCACCAATACTGCTTCTGAATTTGTCATTGATGGGCAGGATTACAAAATCAATGTCGGGGGACTTTATAATATCTACAATGCCCTTGCCGCTGTCTCTGTCGCTGAATATTTCGGGGTATCTCCAGAGAAAATCAAGGCTGGTTTTGACAAATCTCGTGCCGTTTTTGGACGTCAAGAAACCTTTAAGATTGGTAACAAATCATGTACACTGGTTCTCATTAAAAATCCGGTCGGAGCAAGCCAAGCTCTCGAGATGATTAAACTAGCTGATTATCCTTTTAGCTTGTCAGTCCTTCTCAATGCAAACTATGCTGATGGCATTGATACCAGTTGGATTTGGGATGCTAATTTTGAACTCATCAATGAGATGGATATTACAGAAATCAACGCTGGTGGTGTTCGTCATTCTGAAATTGCTCGTCGCTTGCGCGTGACTGGTTACAATGAAACTAAAATTACCCAAGCTGAGAAACTGGAAGACATTATGACCTTGATTGAAAATCAAGAGAGTGATTATGCTTATATTCTTGCTACTTACACTGCTATGCTAGAATTCCGAGAGCTCTTAGCTCAGCGCCATGCTGTTGGAAAGGAGATGAACTAATGACTTATACCTCACTACAATCTCCTGCCGACAAGGATTACCAATACGAGCTCAATGTCGCCCATCTCTACGGAAATCTCCTCAATACTTATGGTGATAATGGAAATGTTCTCATGATGAAGTACGTCGGGGAAAAATTAGGGGCAAAAATGACCTTTGATATTGTGTCTGTCGGTGATGAATTTGATGACAATTACTACGATATGGTTTTCTTCGGTGGTGGGCAAGACTATGAACAATCAATCGTTGCCAAAGACTTACCAAGCAAACGTGAACCAATTGACCGTTTCATTCAAAATGACAAGGTTATCCTAGCCATCTGTGGTGGCTTCCAGTTACTCGGACAATATTATATTCAGGCAAATGGTGTTCGCATTGATGGCATTGGAGTGATGGGGCATTATACCCTCAATCAGGAAAATAATCGTTTTATCGGTGATGTCAAAATTCACAATGAAGAATTTAACGAAACCTACTACGGGTTTGAAAACCATCAAGGCCGCACCTTCCTCTCAGATGATGAAAAGCCACTTGGTAAAGTGATTTATGGTAAAGGAAATAATAACGAAGATGGTACTGAAGGTGTCCACTACAAAAACGTATATGGTTCCTATTTCCACGGTCCTATTCTGTCACGCAATGCTAACTTAGCCTATCGCTTAGTCACAACAGCACTTCGTAATAAATACGGTCAGGATATCACCTTGCCTAGCTATCAAGATATTCTCAGCCTAGAAGTCGCTGAAGAATACGGAGACGTTAAAAGCAAGGCAGAATTTGAAAAGTAAAAAAGCACGTTTTCGTGCTTTTTATGCTTCTAGCGTAGCTTTTGCCCCGTCAAAAATCCAATATAACCCATCAAAACGTAACTAACCATAAATGTGGCTACAATTATTTCAAATAAGACTAACATCTGCCAGATACTTGGCACAGGTAAAACCAGTATCTTGACACTACTTTTTAGAGCTGTCGCAGAAATGACCAATGGAAAGGTAAAAGCTGAGAAAGCTGGTGTGAACCGTCGTTTAAGCAGTTTGGGTAATTGGAGCAAGATATAAAAATAGAAAAGCTGTGCTGCTACCAATAAAATTCCTAAAACTAGCTTATTAGGAGTTTCAACATTGCTAACGTAAGCTGCTGTGACAAGAGAAAATGGGGCACAAATTGTTGCCGTGTTTGGTTTCATCGCTGTTTCCAGCGGATGCTTTTTCAACCGATAGAAAATGAGCGGTAAAACTAAAATAGTTGCCACAATGCCATAAATTACAATAAGTTTTCCTATGAAAAATTGTTGACTGAGTGGTGCTGTTAAAGCTGCCACACCAATACCAACATAAAGGACTGTCCATGAGGGAAAAACGTTTTGGAGTGATAAGTTAAGGAGATACTTCTTAGAAAAGAGTACCATATGACCGATTAATGCTACTAGCCATATAAACCACAGCGGTTTCAAGAGCTCAGCAATTGGTTCATAACCCCCAAAGAAATGCTTCAAATAAGTCAAACTGAGCAAACCTGACATGAAAAAAGTCGTAAAAACTGATTGCACAAGAGAACTTCGCCACTGGTTTTGAACACTTTTACGATCGGACAACATCGAATAAAACAAGTATAACCATAACAGCACCGCCACAATAGCACATACGGCAGTTGCCAAAACAGAAAATTCTTTTAACAAATTTCCCAACCCTAACAATCCTAAAATCAGTCCAGAAGTTGCCAAAGGTGCCTTTTCTAATCTCATGTCTCCATCTCCTTTGATTACGTTAAAACTTATTATAGCATTTTTGACATTCTGCATTAAAAATTATTGAGATAAAAACAAAAAAGAGACAAACACTCATGATTGCTCAGCTCTCATGAATGTCCATCTCAGTTTTAATTTTTTACTTTATGCCATAACCACTCCTGGCAATGTTTCACCAATCGCTTCTAAACGTGTTGCCCACTCTTGGCGTGTTAAGCCATTTTCAGCCACGTAGCGGTTACGTTCATGCGCACGGCATTCTGCTGAACAACCACGAACGTATTTGCTTTCTGTTTCTTCTGACATGAAGATTTGTTTGTTACAGTATGGGTTTGCACAGTTGACATAACGCTCACACTCTTCACCAGTAATGTGGTCACGACCGATAACAGTTGGATTCACACGATTTACAGGGACTGAGATACGCTCGTCAAAGACGTACATTGCCCCATCCCAAAGTTCACCCATCACTTCTGGGTCTTTACCATAAGTGACAATACCACCGTGGAGCTGACCAACATCTTTGAATCCTTCACGAACCATCCAACCAGAGAATTTCTCACAGCGGACACCACCTGTACAGTAAACGACAACGCGTTTTTCCATGAATTTTTCTTTGTTATCACGGACCCATTGTGGTAACTCACGGAAGTTACGGATATCTGGACGAATTGCGCCACGGAAGTGACCAAGATCATATTCGTAGTCATTACGTGTGTCAAGAACCACTGTGTTTTCATCAAGCAGAGCTTCCTTGAATTGTTGCGGGTTAAGGTATTCACCAGTTGTTTCAAGAGGATTGATGTCACTATCAAAATCGTTGTCCTCTAAACCAAGGTGAACGATTTCTTTTTTATAACGTACAAACATTTTCTTGAAGGCGTCTTGTGGCTCTTCGTCAATTTTAAACCAGAGATCCGCAAAACGCTCATCAGAGTGCACCCAGTCCATGTACTTCTGAGTGGTTTCGTAGTCACCAGATACGGTACCATTGATTCCCTCATCTGCAATTAAGATACGACCTTTAAGTCCGATAGATTTACAGAAAGCAAGGTGCTCAGCAGCATATTCCTTAGCATTTTCAATTGGAACATATTTATAGTAAAGTAATACACGAATGTCGTTTGACATGTTAGTCTCCTTTTCTCATACGAGTTCATAATAGGTTTCTATTATACCGTGCTTTCACTCTCTTCCAAAGGGTTTTGCTTGTGGTTTTTTTCACAAAAATAAAGCGCATTCTTTTCAAAGAGGATAGTCACCTACCAGATGTCATATTCTTTCAATGCTTCTTTTGGTTTTGGAAAAAGCAGAGCAGATAGTTTCACATTCCCCACCGCCTGTGGTATAGTGGAAGTAAGAAATTCCAAGGAGATATTCCCATGACTTATGAACTATGCCTAGAATACGGTACCTACCCATTAACCCCAAAGGATGCCTATGCTGACGAACGCAAGGCAATCCCTGATTTTATCCAAAACGACCAGGAACTCCTTGATCAGTTAGAAAGAATGAACGACCTCTTCCATCAGCTCTTCTTGACTATCGAGTGTCAATTCCACTATATCGGTTCAGACCAACCAGAAAAAATTGCGGAAGTCAAAGCCCTCTACGAAGAAATTGCTGACCACCTCCACAACAACTATCCTGACCACGATATCCATATCGAACACTTTGTCTTACATTAAAAAATCGAGCTATACAGCTCGATTTTTTGATTAGTCTACCTTCACGACTTCAAAAGTCTCACCACCCAATAACACTAGGTATTTGTCAACCTTAGCAATCCCATAAGATTGGCTGAGAGCTTGGGCATAAAGGGCCATTTGATTTTGATAGCGTTGGACAATGACTTGGCTGTCTGTGAATTTATCTGTCTTATAATCAAAGAGGACAATATGATCCTCATAGAGAAGATAACCATCAACAATCCCACGGACAACGAATGCTTCACCGCTACTCTTATCCTTAGTCAGCATAGCAAAAGGCGCTTCACGATACAGGTTCTCAGTATTCCTCAAGATTTCCTGCCCTAAATCCGTTTCAAAGAAGGCTAAAATCTTATCAACCTTAACCTTCGCTTTCACCTCTTTATCCGCTTGCACTTCTTGAAGAGCTTGCTTGATAGCTTTTTCGGTGATTGGTTGAGTCACATCTAGGCGTTGCATGAGTTCATGGGTAGCTGAACCAACTGCAGCAGCACTGTGTGAAGCCTTATTTCCAAAGTCAGGTAGAGCAAAAGTTAACCTTTCTTGTTTACGTTCAGCACTGGCTTCTTCCATCACTTCCACACCATCCGTATCCATCACAGGCTCGTAGAATTGCTTGATTTGACTAGGCGTTCTTAGAGTTGGTAGGCCAATAGCAGAGCGGTATTGTTGATTAAGCTCATCTACTGATTCAAGTACCGTTAAGGCTTGTTTGATGTCTTCTGACTGACGATTTTGAGACAGGTCATCAGGATGAATTTCCTCGGTCATCTCTAATCGTCCAATCTTATCACCAGTAAGCTCTGCTTGATCACTATAAACCACATCAAAAGCCAAATCTTGTTTTCCAAAGGCTGCTTCTACCGCTAAAAACCAATCTTGGAAGGTCAACATTTCTTCTCGGAGTGAAGCTGGAATAAAGCCATTTTGGGATTCGCCATCATATTTGTTAGTCAATTTTTCTTGACTGCCTTTACCGACAAGATAAAGACGTTTCTCAGCACGTGTCATACCAACATAGAGGAGCCTCATCAGTTCAGACAGGGCGGCAATTTTTGCCTCTTTCTTGTTCGCTTGGAAAGGAATCGTCTCTAGCTTGACTTGGACTTTTGGTAATACAGCATCTGGAAATTCAGATTTTACATCTGCCTGATATTTGATGCCAATCCCCTTCTCACGACTGAGGATAATGTCCTGATATTGGTCACTGGTTTGGGCATTGAAAAACGGTTTATCTGCTCCCAAGATAAAGACATACTTGAATTCCAGCCCTTTCGATTTGTGAATGGTCATGAACTGGACAGCATTTTTAGGTGGGGCAACTTCTACATTTGCCAAGTCATGGTCATTTTCCAAGATACGGTCAATCATGGTAATAAAGCGAGACAAACCTTTGAAACCTGATTTTTCATAGGCATGGGCACGAAGGGCTAGGGCATACAAGTTTGCCTGTCTCTGCTCTGCACGTGGTAGGGCTCCAACATAATCATAGTAAAAACGGTCATTATAGATGGTCCAAATCAGGTCATAAAGCGCCAGCCTTTTTGCCAAAGACCGCCAAGAAAGGAAGGTCTCCATAAAGATATCCAGCTTTTTCTTGAGGTCATCTGTCACCAAGTCTGCATGGGCACCGCGTCTCTCCTGAGCAAGCTCTAGTTTGTCATAAAAGTCACCGTGCTTAGCTTGAATGGCTATCCTAGCGAGGTCGTCCTCATCAAATTGGAACATGGGCGAGCGTAAAAGTGATACTAGAGCGTAGTCATCTAAAGGGTTATTTATCGCCCGCAAGGTATCCAACATAATCATGACTTCAAGCGACTGGAGATAGTTACTTTGACCACCGTCAGCAACCAGAGGAATACCGTGTTCTTCAAAAGTCGCCAACAACAAATCGTTTCGTGTACGGGACCTTACCAGAAGCGTCATATCCTTAAAAGGGACCTTTTGTTCATTGTGAAGACGGATAATTTCTTTGATAACAATGGCGACTTCATCCTGAGAAATCGTTGACTCATCGGAATTTTCTTCCTCAGAGGTCTCACAACTATCGGTGTTATAAATGAGCAGTTGCGTCTTGTTGTTAGGATGCTTTTCTTTTTGCTGTTCAGAACCTGCGACTAATAAATGCAAGTCATCGTAACGAATGTCTCCCACTTCTTCATCCATGATGTGGCTAAAAAGATCATTTGTGGCATCTAAAACTTCTGAACTGGAACGGAAATTTTCCTTGAGCAAAATCAATTTTCCTGCGTCTGCATTTTCCTGAAATAACTTAAATTTTTGATTGAAAATCTGAGGGTCTGCCTGACGAAAACGGTAAATGGACTGCTTAATGTCTCCCACCATAAAGCGATTGTGACCATTAGATAGAAGTTCCAGCATACGTTCCTGGATGTGACTGTTATCCTGATACTCATCCACCATGACCTCGTGGAAATGGTCTTGATAAGACCTAGCCACCTCTGGAAACTCTTCTAAAATCTCAATCGCAAAATGGGCAATATCATGAAATTCAAAGGCATTTTCCTGAATTTTTGCCTGCAAATATTGATCAGAAAAATCAACCACAAAGTTTCTTAAGAGTTCCAATAACGGCATCGTTTCTGGCTGGTATTTGGTTAGAAATGTCGCTTCCATCAAGGCCTGCTTAGCATTTAAAAACGGAGCAAGATACGCTGGACGATTTTGATTGTATTCTTTGGCAAAGAGCTTGAGTTCCTCATCCTTGACATTCCCCACCCGCATGGTTAACTGGCTGGATAGGGCAGTGATTTTCTCTAGCTGGTCTGATAAATACTCCTGTGGACCCAAAATATCAAGCCCATTTAACAGGTCCAGTAATTCCTCCACAGCCGTTAGGTACTTATAGGATTTTTGAAATTCCTTGGTCACCGTTTCGTAGTGGTTTTGGAAAAAAGCTAGCGCTTCAGAGATAACCTTATCTAAAACCGTTGGTGATATATAATCAGCCAAATAAGTTTCAACCTGCTCTGCTATTGGCACACGATTAGAGGCTAAAAACTGATCAGCTAACCAATGTTTAGGACTTGCTGTCGCCTGACTAAAATAATAAATCTGATAGACCAAATCACGAAATTTGTTACTACTCTTGCTGGTCCCAGAAAAATTTTTCACCAACTGCTTAAAGGTATTAGCATCTTTGCCAGTCATGTAATCTGAGAAAAGGTCTGCATAGACATCGTTACGAAGCAGAGCCTGCTCAGACGCGTCAGCCATAATGCGAAAGACAGGAGATAGCCCTAGGAGATAGCCATACTGGCTGACTAATTTTTGCGTGAAGGCATCCATTGTCCCAATGTCAGCAGTCGGTAAAAGGGCTAACTGCTCTGACAAATACACCTTGGTCTCTTCGTCAGTCGTTTCTTGTAAAAGCTCCATCAAGCCTGTCTGCAAGCGCTCCTTGAGCTCGCCTGCTGCCTTAACAGTAAAGGTCGAGATAAAGAGCCTATCAACAGACACACCACGGTTAATCATATCCAAAATGCGTCGCACCATGACAAAGGTCTTTCCTGAACCCGCTGAGGCAGAAACCAAAATATTAGTCCCATTGCTATAAATGGCCTCAATTTGTTCTGGTGTTAATTTACGTGGATTATCTGAACTTATCTCCTCTGCTACACGCGCAGCAATTTCCTCAGATGTTAAAAAGGGTTTAATTCTCATCATCCTCTCCCGCATCAGGTGCTTGCCCATCATGTGCCTGCCATTGACAATCTAACAAGGCAAAGTCAGAGAAAACCGCCTCAAAGGATGATTCCTCTGGTGAGCAGGCATAAATCCCAAATTGAATCGTTCCCTGTGCCTTTGCCATGTGACAGATTCTCATCTGATGAAAGGTCACACCATCCAATGAATTTTCAATGCAAAAATCATCACCACGACGGCTAAAACGGTACCACATCACTCGTTGAGAGGTATCAATTTCTGTGGTTGCCCAGTCTGAATAGCCTCCATTGGTCACAACACTACCGAGATGCTGAAACTCATCATTTTCATACTCAACAGAAGCCTTTAACCAGTTATCACTGTCCAAATACATAACAACACCACACTGGTCAAAGCGATGGTGAGCACCTGAAAAATCTGTCTTAACGACAAAGCTAAAAAACTGCTCATCCGTCTCCATCTGAAAAACTGGAGCGTTATCATTACGAAAATGATAATAAGTCCGTTGCCACAAATCGGTATGAGGCTGGGTAGTTACAGTAATGTCATTGTCTGAAATACGATACGTTTTGGGCTCTCTTGTCCAAATCCATTCTTTAAAGTTCATCTGTGTCCTCCTCCATTGTCATTAGTGATAAAGCTTGAGCCTTGTCAATCGTTCTTCCTTTGCGAGGTAATTTTTCTAATCGTCTCGCATGAGTTAACATATGGCGATCTGCTTCAAAATGCGTTATGTTTTTCAACTGTTCTCCCTGTACTGATTTCAAATCTGTCGTATAAGGATTAATAGCAAAGCTACCCGAACGAATCCCTTTCACCGCTTCTTGGAACAATTTTTGATTATAGGTTAATAAGGTATCAAGCTCTGCCTTGTCATAGAGCTGATTTGTTGTTTTATAAGGTCCGCCTACCAAATGCTCTTTTTCTCCCTCTGCAAACAAACCTTGATAAATGAGACTAGTCATATTTTGAGAGAGAATATCATCCGCTGATTTCATATCTGATAACTTGGCAGAAGGCGTCTTCATGTGCAAGTACATGGCACCAAAAAGTTGTTCCGTGTCAATACCGTAACGCTCTTTCAAAGCCTGTAAATAAGTCACCAGCTGACTATTCAGCCCATTATAAAACCGTTCAAGGTCAAACTTGGTCTCGCTAGACTTATAATCCACAACCCCAAGACTACCGTCAGAAAGTCTATCCACTCGGTCAATAATCCCATTGACGGTAATCTCATGTCCAATGTCAAAACTAAAGCGGTCTTCTTGAGACAAGATTTCCAGCTGACGCTCATTCTTGAAAAGGCTGGCTGTACTTCTAGCGACATCTTCTAAGATGCTTCTAGCTAGTTGACTTTCTTGGTCCTCTGGACTATAGACAAAGGCAAAGCTGGTCTCACGATTGGTATCTGCGATAGCTTTTTCCAAAGCCCCATCAAAATCCTCAGAAGCTGACGCTTCGCTGAGTAGGCGCTCCAAGACCCTATGCAAATACTGACCGTGAATACTAGCATCCGGATGAATGGACAGTTTTTCCTCTAGCCCCAAAATATAGCGGATAAAGTAAAGATACTGGTTGTTGTAGTAGGTAGACAATCCTGAAATGGATAATCGAATCGGGTCTTCTAAAGGAAAACGGACTTCCATCACCTCAGGTGATACCCGTTTGGTCTTGACCTCATCTAAAATACTAGGAACCAATACTGCCTTTTCGGTCAGTTTTTGACGTAAATAACGAACGGCAACTGACCAAAAGGTTTGCTCTTCCTTGGTTAATTCACGGTCTAACTCGCCACGATTAATCGCTAATGCAGTCGCAAGCACATCCTTGTAATGCCCAATTTCCTCACCTTTTGCTTCGAAATGCAGACCACGCTCCTCACTTGGAACACCAAGTTCTTTCAACTCCTTTAAGTAAGACGACAACTCATTAGTGCTGTCTCCTGACAGCTGAGGACTGGATAAAACCAATTCTTTTGTTGCTGAATTGTAAAGCGACAAGGCTGTAAAATGATTTTTCTTGAGGTTTTCACGTGAAGCAATGTCAAATTTAGCGGCGTCTCCCGTCACCTCATTCAAATGGCTGCGCTCCTCATCCGATAACAGGGATTTATTAACCGCAATTTTAGGAAAATTAGCCTGAGACAGTCCTAAGGCAAACACATAAGGAGCTGAGTGCGGTTCAATCAAATCATAGGATTTTACCATCACCACATCCACAGTCGCTGGAACTGTTCGGTACTGGGCAGATAACATTCCTGTAGTGATTAAAGAAAGACATTCCTCAACCGACAAGGTTTCGTCACCGAAAATCTGATAAAATTGCTCCAGTAGTCTCGAAAATGTTGCCCAGACCTGCTCATGTTGATCCCGTTCTTTAACACCTGCCTCTTCTGTCATTGCAGATAAATTTGCCATCAAATGACTGTCTTCAAAAAAGGTGCTGAGCTTAGTCAAAAGATTCTTCCCTTTTTGCTTCTTAGCTGACAAGAGACTCGTCAAGGAGGCCATAATTTGCCGGCGCATCTGATTGATAGCAGTCAAATCGTAGCGGTAAACCTCTGTTTGAGTGCCATCTTCATTTAATTGCGTTCGCAGCACAATATTAGCGGTAAACTCTCGGTTAAATCGGCTATAGCCTTTAACATCTGCATAGCGCACGTACTGTTCAAAACGGTCAATCCTTTTTTGTGAAAAATTTCCAATAAGACCTGATTTTAAAAGATTAAGCAAATCTTCTGAGCGATAATGATAACGTTTCAGACGACACAGGGCATCCATCACATTGACAAGAGGGTGGGTAGACATGCTCTCAGCCTTACCAATGTAAAAAGGAATATCAAACTTTTCAAAAATCTTACCAACTTGTAACTGATAGGATTCCACATCGCCAAGTAAAACCCAAATGTCCTTATAGCGACCCCCTTGCGCCAAAAGGTAGCGAATCCGTTTAGCCACCTGAGTGATTTCTTCACGCTGATTAACGACTTCCCAGATGGTAATAGCCGCCTTGTCCTCTTCCAAAAAGACCTCGTCCGTCTCGGTAAAATCATGCTGGTGCTCCACCAGACGACTCAGACGAGAAAAAGGAGTCTCTTCCAAATCTTCACTAGGGAGATAGATTGGCTTTGTCGTGTAAGCTTTTGCTAAGGAACGGATAAAATCAATAGAAGCTTGGTAGCTATTTCCAACGGTGAGATTAGATGAATAGGCTTCCTTGCTCATGTAAGCCCCAATGATAACCTCCACACCCTTTTCATGCAAAAGGTTTACCACCATCTCTTCTTCAGCTGAAAAACGTGAGAAACCGTCAATCACCACAACCGTCTCCGCCAAAGCTTTATCAAGACCACCACTTCTGATTTCTTGGGCAAAATGGCTGAGCTTGCTTTGATTATCAAAGTCATGCTGACGCAAAAGGTCCTCAACAGCCGCAAAAATCGTTAGTAAATCCGACCGCTTCGCTTCATTATCCAGACCTTCCAAATCAAGTAAGGACATGTTGGCTGATTTCAATTCTTGGTAAAGGTCAACTAACTGTTCAATAAAAGACGTGTCCTGCTTTAATTTGCCATAAACCCGTAACTCTGACTCTGAAAGTCCAGACAAGGCACGGTAAAAAATCATTGCCAAGCCATTCTCATCAATGCTCTCTTTGGCTCCAGCATGATTCAGTAAAAAATAACGGGCCATCTGCCCAAAACGCGTCACCGTAATCCGAAAAGAAGCCCCTTGTGGTAAATTGACTAAAACCTTTTTCTCCTTCTCAAAAGACAGTGAGTTTGGCGCAATATAAAACACACGCTTACCACGCTTGGCGTATTGCTCTGCTTCTTTAGCTAAAACAACCGTCAAATCCTGTTTAATATCTGTATATAAGAGTTTCATCTGATCCCCCATTCTATCTTTCTATTATAACAAAAACTAACTGGCTTTTCTGTTGTCAAACGTTGCACTTTACTAGGCGAAATCCTAAAATTCAAGTATAATAAAGAGGATTAATATGAAGAAAGGAATGTTTTCGTTTCCCGTAAACAAAACATGCCCTATAAGAAAGGCAGTAGCTATCAAACAATCGAAAACAAGTTGCCATTACCCCTTATAGGCTCACACACGACACTATGAAAATTGATGATTTAAGAAAAAGTAAAAATATCGAAGACTATCGTGGTCAACCATCCTCTGGCGGGGGCTTAAATATGGGAGGTGCTGGTAGCGGTCTACTTCTCCAACTCCTTTTCTCACGCACAGGATGGAAAACCAAAATTGTCCTTATCCTTCTCCTCCTCTTTCTCGGTGGCGGATCAGGTCTTGGAAATATCTTAGGCGGCGGAACATCGAGCAACTATCAGTCAACTCAAGTCTCAAAAACTGGTTCTGCCGAAGTTTCTGATGAAGATGGCGAATTTATTTCAAAAGTTCTTGCATCTACCGAAGATTATTGGAAACAAGAATTTGAACGTAATGGACTTACCTATGAATCTCCAAAATTAGCTCTATACACAGATTATATTCAAACAGGTTGTGGCGCGGGTTCTGCTCCATCTGGACCATTTTATTGTTCTGCTGACAACAAGGTTTACCTTGACCTAAGTTTTTACGAAGAATTAAAAACCAAATACGGTGCACCCGGAGATTTTGCCATGGCCTATGTGATTGCCCACGAAGTCGGACACCACGTTCAAAATCAATTAGGAACAATGAGCCAATATGCTAAAGCCCGTCGTGGCTTGTCCGAAACCGAAGCTAATAAGCTCAACGTCCGCTTAGAGCTTCAAGCCGATTACTATGCTGGAGCCTGGGCTCACTATGTTGACGGTCAAGGGCTATTAGATATCGGAGATATTGATGAAGCCATGACTGCTGCGCATGCTGTTGGTGACGACCACTTACAAAAAAAGCATAGCGGACGCGTAGTACCTGATAGTTTTACCCACGGAACCTCTGAGCAACGTAAACGCTGGTTTGACCGAGGTTATCACTACGGCGATATCCAACACGGAGACACCTTCTCAGTCAATGAAAACAGTTTGTAACCTTTATCATACTCATTCAAAATCAAAATTAGAATTTTAGAACCTCTACAATTATTGAGATAGTGACGAGCGTAGCGAGAAAAAATGTTTCTTTCGCTATAGTGGTATTTCCCCTGCAAGGTTGATTAGGTTGGGCGCTGTCGAGTAGTCGACAAGTACAGCCAATCATCTACTGCGATAGAGAGGTTCAAAAAGTAGCAACGAAACTCCGTAGGAGGTTTTGATGTTGACTTTGTCAACTCTATTTCCCACCTCTAAAGGTCTCCCAGACCTTTGGAGCGTCCGCACTTTTTAGAAAAAAGCACAAAAGTAATTTTTGATTTTTGTTAAGTATCACTTATAAACTTCCTTAAAAATTAACGTACGAAAAAAGCCATCAGCAAGATATCTGATGGCTTTTTTCATTACTTTATTGGTGGGTTCCGACATTGATTCGGTTAAGGGCACGCTGTAGTGCGACCTTGGCACGACGCACTTGGTCGATGTCTTTGGTAGACTGTGCCTCTTCCAATTCACGTTCGGCACGGATTTTTGCCCGCTCAGCACGACTGACGTCAATGTCTCGCTCACGTTCGGCAGAGTTGGCGACAATCGTCACAAAATCATTTTTGACCTCTATGATACCGCCATTTATGGCAACCCAGTCCACGTGATTATCATCGTCAATCCGACGAATTTTCATCTCGTGAACATCCAAAGAAGCGATAATATTAAGGTGACCAGGTAAAATCCCCATCTCCCCATCTGTAGTTCTCACAGAAATATAGTTGGCATGGTGGTCGTATTTGATACCATCAGGTGTAACGACCTGAACTGTCATACACGTCATCTACAGTTCTCCTTAATAACCCATTTTCTTAGCCTTTTCAATCACATCACCAATTGGCCCAACATTACGGAAAGCATCTTCTGGTAACATGTCATGTTTTCCTTCAAGAATTTCTTTAAAGCCACGAACCGTTTCAACAACAGGCACATAAGAACCTGGTTGACCAGTAAATTGCTCCGCCACATTAAAGTTTTGTGACAGGAAGAATTGAATGCGACGAGCACGGCTGACAAGCACCTTTTCATCATCCGACAATTCATCCATACCAAGGATTGCAATGATGTCTTGTAATTCACGGTAACGTTGTAAAATACGTTGAACCTCTGTCGCCACTTGATAGTGTTCCTCACCAACGATTCCTGGTGAAAGGGCACGTGATGAAGATGCCAACGGGTCAACCGCTGGATAAATCCCCATTTGTGTTAACTTACGCTCAAGGTTTGTCGTTGAATCCAAGTGCGCAAAGGCTGTAGCTGGTGCTGGGTCAGTGTAGTCATCGGCAGGAACATAAATTGCCTGAATTGAGGTAACGGAACCTTTTTTCGTTGAAGTGATCCGCTCTTGTAATTGTCCCATCTCTGTTGCCAATGTTGGTTGGTAACCAACGGCAGACGGCATACGACCAAGAAGCGCTGACACTTCTGAACCCGCCTGAGTGAAACGGAAGATATTATCAATAAAGAGCAACACGTCTTGGCCTTCCACATCACGGAAATACTCCGCAATCGTTAAACCAGTCAGAGCGACACGCATACGTGCCCCAGGTGGCTCATTCATCTGACCAAAGACCATGGCTGTCTTTTCAATAACACCAGATTCCTTCATTTCCCAGTAAAGGTCATTTCCTTCACGAGTACGTTCACCGACACCAGTAAATACTGAAATCCCACCATGCTCTTGAGCAATGTTGTGAATCAATTCTTGAATCAGAACGGTTTTACCAACACCTGCTCCCCCAAAGAGACCAACCTTACCACCTTTTAAATAGGGCGCAAGAAGGTCAATGACTTTAATACCAGTCTCTAAAATCTCAGATGAGGTTGACAGTTCGTCAAAAGCTGGCGCTTTTTTATGAATGGGTTCACGCTCCGCATCTTCGCTAAAAGGCTCTTCAAGGTCAATGGTATCTCCAAGAACGTTGAAAACACGACCTAGCGTTTCTTTACCAACTGGCACAGAAATGGGACGACCTGTATCCAAAACTTCAAGTCCTCTGGTCAAACCATCCGTAGATTCCATCGCAATGGTACGAACCAGACCATCTCCCAATTCAAGGGCCACTTCAAGAACAATCTTCTGCTTTTTATCCCCATTTTTGTAAACAACAAGGGCATTATTTATCTCTGGTAACTTGTCACCAGCTGCAAACTTCACGTCTACAACAGGTCCAACAACCTGAGCAATTTTTCCTGAACTCATAATTAAGATACAAATCCCATCAAAATAGTATTCAGAGATAAAGTTACTGGCACATGTTTTAAGCCATACACCTGTTTTCCTGAAATACTATTTGAGGGTTGTTCAGTCTATTGTACCATCACTTGGCACTCTAGCTGAACTATCCTTTCTGTTAATTTTGTAAAAACTTTGCCACTGGGACAACTGTTTTTATTATCTTTCACACGATTAGAAAATCATTCCAGGGCATTCGCACCCGCAACAATCTCCGTAATTTCTTGTGTAATAGCTGTTTGGCGAGCTCTATTATATTGAATCGTCAAGTCACTAATCACTTTCTCAGCGTTGTCTGTTGCCGTTTGCATAGCAGTCATCCCCGCAGCATGCTCTGCTGTTTTCGCATCAACAATCGCACCATAAATCAAACTCTCTGTATATTGAGGCAATAATTGCTCTAAAATCGCTTCACGGCTAGGCTCCAAATCAAAACCTGTCACACCTTCATCTGTCGCTTCTTCAGCGACAAGGTCTGAAAGAGGCAACATTTTCTGTACACGAACCTGACTAGTCAAACTGTTGACATGGTGATTGTAACAAACATAGAGCTCATCGAAAAATTCCTCTTTATACATTTCAACGGATTGAGAAATGATACGACTCACCTGATCAAATGACGGTTGGTCTTCAAGACCACGCATTTCAAAACAAACAGGTAGTCCTCTTGTTTTGAAAAAGTCAGAACCGATGGACCCAATTGAAATGATGGAATAGTCATCAGCATTAGGCTCGTGATAGTCTGCAATCAATTCTAAAACAGCCTTGAGCAGCTTAGCATTGTAGCCACCAACAAGTCCCTTATCAGAAGTTATCACAATATATCCCGTCTTTTTAATAGGACGTGAAGCAAGCATTGGATTGTCTGAGCCTGAGGTCAATTCTGTCTTTAGAAAATCAGTGGTGATTTGACGAATTTTCGCAGCATAAACTTGATAATCTTTAGCAGCTTGCTCTGCCTTTACCAACTTAGCTGATGACACCATCCGCATAGCACTAGTTATCTTACTTGTTTTTTCTGTTGAAAGAATTTTTGCCTTAATTTCACTAAGAGATCCTGCCATCTGTCAGTCCTCCTTAAGCGTTAAAAAACGACTGATCTTTGAAATCTTGAATAGCCGTATCAAGCACACCATCTTCAGGCAAATCTTTTGTCGTACGAATCGTATCAAAGATATAGCTATAGTGCATATCAAAATAGTGATATAATTCTTCTTCAAATTTTAAAATATCATTGACTGGGATGTCATCAAGGAAACCGTGCGTCAAGGCATATAAAATGACAACCTGCTTTTCAACTGGCAACGGCTTGTGGATTGGTTGTTTCAACACTTCTACCGTACGGCGACCACGATTCAGTTTTGCCTGAGTTGCTGCATCAAGATCTGAACCGAATTGCGTAAAGGCTTCAAGCTCACGATAAGAAGCCAAGTCTAAACGCAGTGTACCAGCAACCTTTTTCATTGCCTTAATCTGCGCTGAACCACCAACACGAGATACTGATGAACCCGCATCAATCGCTGGACGAATACCTGAGTTAAACAAATTCTCCTGTAAGAAGATTTGTCCATCAGTAATCGAAATCACATTGGTCGCAATATAGGCTGAGATATCTCCTGCTTGTGTTTCGATAAATGGCAGAGCTGTGATTGAACCACCGCCCAACTCATCTGAAACCTTAGCAGAACGCTCAAGAAGACGTGAATGAAGGTAGAACACATCTCCTGGATAAGCTTCACGACCTGGAGGACGGCGAAGAAGAAGAGAAAGTTCACGATAAGCGACAGCCTGTTTTGACAAATCATCATAAACAATCAAAACGTGCTTACCGTTATACATAAATTCTTCAGCCATTGCCACACCAGCATACGGAGCGATATAAAGTAATGGTGATGGTTGAGAAGCAGACGCCGTCACAACGATTGTATAATCAAGCGCCCCGTACTTGCGCAAGGTTTCCACCTGCGTACGAACAGTTGATTCTTTTTGACCAATCGCAACGTAGATACAGATAACATCATTTCCCTTTTGATTAAGGATCGCATCAATAGCGATTGAGGTTTTACCAGTCTGACGGTCACCGATAATCAACTCACGTTGACCACGACCAATTGGCACTAAGGCATCAATCGCTTTAAGGCCTGTTTGCATCGGCTCAGAAACAGACTTACGTTGCATAACACCTGGAGCAGGTGTCTCGACAGGTCTAAAACCAGTCGTTGCAATTTCTCCAAGGCCATCTACTGGTTGCCCCAAGGGATTAACCACGCGTCCGATTAAAGCTTCTCCGACTGGGACTTCCATAATTTTTCCAGTACGTTTAACAATATCACCTTCACGAATATCAGAAAAATCTCCAAGGATGATAATTCCGACATCAGAAGTTTCTAAATTTTGTGCCATACCGTAAGAACCATTAGAAAACTCTAAAAGTTCTCCACTCATCGCAGCATTGAGACCACTAGCACGAGCAATCCCGTCACCAACATAGGTCACAATACCAGTTTCGGTAATTTCAAAATTTGGCTGAAAGTTATCAATTTGTGCCTTAATAAGGGCACTGATTTCTTGCGCATTTATAGCCAAGCTTACACCACTTTCTATCTAAAAATCGTTTTATTCTATGGTTTAGAGAATCATTGAAATGCTATTTCTACGAATTAAAACTCTCCTGAGGAGAGCTTTAGGATGTATGTTGAGATAACAGTTACCTACACAATCATGATAGTCATAACATCTCGCTGGAAACTAAGATAGACTCTTTGTCTAACATCCTCTTTTTACAATTTTTGTTTAATATCTTGAATTTGTGTTCGCACACTGGCATCAATAATTTGATTATTGACCTTAATGATAAAACCACCAATTAAACTGTCATCTACGGTTTCAATCAGATGATGGGTCTTAATCAAAAATTTTGTTTCCACAATTTTACGGATGCGCTCTTTTTGGGCTTGGGTCAATGGCTGAGCAACAACCACTTCCATATCAAAAATCTGAGTTTCCTCACCAATCTTAACAAGGACTTCTTGTAAAACTGGTAAAATCATCCCAAATTCTTTTTCTGCAATAGCAGTGTCCAAAAATGTATTCAGAAGAGGGGACTCTGGACGATTCAAACGACGAAGAAGCCCCGCTTTTTCAGAAGAATCAAACTTATCTGAACCTAGAACAGCATCCAGCTTTGTCTCAACAAAGATATCAATAAGGCCAGAAGTATTCTCATAAAGAACAGTCAATTGGTCACGGAATTTCGCATCCTGAACCAACTCCTGGGCATATTTATGAACCAGAGCATCTTTTTTTAAGTCCATTAGTCTTCTCCTAAACGGTCCAAATAGCGATCAACCAAAGTCGTTTTCTCTGAAGCATCTAATTTATTAACAAGAATGCGCTCTGCCAAATCAATGGCCAAAGCTGCAATTTCTTCTTTAGCAGATTCAACAGCTTCTACTTTGATTGCTTCCGCATCTTCACGCGCCTTATCCTTGATCGCTTGCGCTTCTTCCTTAGCCTGTACTAAAATCGCTTCCTTATCATGTGCTGCACGTGCATTTGCCTGACCAATAATCTGACTAGCCTCTAAACGACTATCTTTTAGCACCTGCTCTTGTTCAGAAACAAAATCCTCAGCCTTTAGTCGCGCGTCTTCTGCCTTTGCAAGATCATCAGAAATCTGCTTCGCACGCTCCTCAAAAATACCTGTAATTTTCGACCAAGCAAAAATGCGAATCAAAACCAGCAAGGTCAAAAACGAACCTGTCACAATGATAAAATTACCTAAAAGTGTTCCGAATGAAACACCATGCATTATTAACATGAAAAACTCCTTATGCTTTTATTAGTGTCCGTGTCCATTGACCTTATTGCCAAGATAAAGCGACGTCAGCATTGTAAACACATACGCCTGCAAACAAGAGACAAATACTGAAAAGGCAATCCACAACACTGTGAGCAGAAATGAAATTGGCTGCCATAGAACATGTGCCTGACTTAACTGAACCAAAAGTCCAATCAACACTTCCCCTGCAAAGATATTACCATAAAGACGCAGGGCCAAAGATAAGAAATTGGCAAACTCTTCAATGATATTCATTGGGGTCATATATGCCGGAGTCACAAATCCCTTAAGATAGGCTTTAAAACCACGCTGGCGAACTCCTTCTACATGGCAAACCACTGTAACAATTAAAGACAAACCAAAGTCGAACATCATGTTGGCTGTCGGAGACATCCAGAGATTTTCTCCCGAACCAGATTCCAACTTGGTTACTAGACCAATATTATTTCCTATGAGGAGAAACATAAAAAGGCTAAATAAAAAAAGCAAGTATTTTCTAGCGTAAGTTTCTCCTAGGTTTCCCTTAGCCACACCATAAACAAATTCATAGGCATATTCCAAAACATTCTGCTTACCAACAGGTTTTAGGGTCATCTTGCGACTCGCCCAGAAAATAAAGCCAAAGGCTAAAAGTACCGTTAAAAGAGACATACTTAAAATGGTGAGGTCAATGACAATTGGGCCTAGGTGGACACTTGGAGTTGAATGATCCATTGTCAGTTCTCCTTATCTATTATAAACCATCTTTTGCTCTACCGCATAGCAAATGCCATAGCGAGTGTGATAAAGAACATCCCTTCAATAAAGGCAATTCCGAGGAACATTGTTGTTTGGAATTTTCCGAACATCTCAGGTTGGCGAGCAGAAGATTGTAACACACTACTTACCAAGAGACCAATACCGACTGATCCCCCAAGAGCAGCTAAACCGAGCGCCAAAATACCAAGATTCATTAGAATTTCTCCTTAAAAATTTTTTTACCTAGCCATTTTAGTCCTATTTCCTTCAAATGTCAACGAAATATAAGAATTGTTGGCGCTTTCGGTTCGATTTAGTCTAGGTTCTTTGACCAACATTGACTAATATCAAACTAAGAGAGGCTGGAAACTTGTTCCGCCCCTCAATCCGCTAATAATTATTTTTTCAAATTCCAAATATCTTCAGCATACTCAGTAATGGTGTCATCTGAAGTAAACTTATGCGATTTTGCAATGTTCATCAGACTAACTTTTGCCCAAGATTTTTGATCACGATAAAGGGCATCAATACGTTCTTGAGCTGCGACATAGGACGTGAAATCTTCAAGCAAGAAGTATTCGTCATTGTGAGTAATGAGAGCTTCATAAATCTCTGCGCCTTCGCTCTGAGCATTTGAGATAGTCCCATTAACAAAACTGTCAACGACACGGCGAATAACAGGATTACTCTCATAGAGACCACGTGAATAATAATCATGAGCTGCATAGTGAGCATATACCGCATCCTTATCCATACCAAAGATAACGATATTTTCATCACCAACTTCGTCCTTGATTTCGATATTAGCCCCATCAAGGGTTGCAAGGGTAACTGCTCCTGTCATCATAAATTTCATATTAGATGTTCCTGATGCTTCTTTAGACGCAAGTGAAATTTGCTCTGAGACATCCGCTGCTGGGACAATAAGCTCAGCAAGGCTCACATTATAGTTTTCAAGGAAGACCACTTTAAGTTTTCCTTGAAGTGAGGCATCGTGATTAATAAGATTAGCAATCTCATTGATTAGCTTAATAACAGATTTTGCAAAATGATAGCCTGGCGCAGCTTTTGCCCCAAAAATAAAGACGCGAGGAACCATATTTTTCTCTGGATTGTCCTTCAAGTCATGGTAAAGTTTGAGGATATGAAGAACATTAAGAAGTTGGCGCTTATAAGCATGGAGTCGTTTAACTTGGACATCAAAGATAGCATCAGTAGAGACTTCGACACCCGTTGTCTCTTTAATGTAGGCTGCAAGACGCGCCTTAGCTTCTTTCTTCACTTGGTAGAATGTGTTAAGTACTTGTTCGTCATCTGCATAAGCAGTCAATTTCTCAAGTTCATGGATATCCTTGCGCCATCCTTTGCCAATTGTTTGGTCAATAGCCTGTGATAATTCTGGAGCTGCAATTTGGGTCCAACGGCGCTGCACAATACCATTGGTCTTGTTATTGAATTTCTCTGGATAGAGCACATAGAAATCGTGAAGCGTATCCTCTTTTAGAAGTTCCGTGTGCAATTTAGCAACACCGTTGACTGAGTGCCCACCAATAATGGCAAGATTTGCCATATGGATTTGACCATTTTTCACAATACGAGTGCGTTCAATCAAACCTGCATCAACATGATTTTGAGCCAAGTTTGACACAAAACGATGATCAATTTCAAGAATAATTTGGTAAACGCGTGGCAAGACATGTTTAAATAGCCCTGCGTCCCATTTTTCTAAAGCCTCTGACAAAATGGTATGGTTGGTATAACTCATGGTTTGAACAGTCGCATTCCATGCAGCATCCCATTCTAATCCATATTCATCAAGCAAGAGGCGCATAAATTCTGCTGGTGCGACTGCTGGGTGCGTATCGTTGATGTGGACAGAAACTTTTTCGTGAATCTTTTCCAGTGGCAATCCCATTTTAAGATAAGACTTGATAATTGTCTGAAGACCGGCACTTGTCATGAAGTATTCTTGAATCAAGCGAAGCTCTTTACCTTCATAGCTAGTGTCATCAGGGTACAAGATTGCTGTGATATCTTGCACACGACGTCTAGCGTCTAAGGTTGGGTAATACAATTCATACTCTTCTGGAATTTCAACATCCCAGAGTCGCAAATTGTTAATGACATTATTTTCAAAACCAATTTGTGGAACGTCGTAGGGAACAGCGCGAAGTACCTGAGCATTATTGTGAACTGGTACGATACGTCCCTCTTCATTGGCCTGAAGGTAGACATCCCCAAAAAGTTTCACATCTACCACATCATGATCTTTACGGACTTCCCAAACATTTCCAATTGACCCAAGCCATGAATCTGGTAATTCAACTTGGTAGCCATTAACAATGCGTTGTTTGAAAAGACCATACTGGTAGCGTAACCCATTACCAAAACCTGGATAACCTGTTGTCGCCAAAGAATCCATAAAGGCTGCCGCTAAACGACCAAGACCACCATTACCAAGTGCCATGTCATGCTCTGCTTGGACCACTTCTTCAAAATCAACCTCAAGATCAGCAAAACCTTCTTTAACAAGGTCCAGAATGCCTAGGTTCAGAAGATTGGTCTCAAGCATGCGACCTGGTAAGAATTCAATTGAAAAATAGTAGGCTATTTTTTCCTGATTCCCAGATAATTTATGATTACGGGCAATCCAAGTGTCTGTATAATATTTGCGAATCAATTTAGCTAAAGTTGTGAAAAGCTCAGAAGGTGTTGCGCGTGGGACCTTAATCAACTGCTCTTCATGTAATGTATCTTTAAAATCACGAATAAATTGTTCTTTTGTTAAATGTTTGAGTTCCATAAAACCCTTTCTAATCAATTATCTTTTGATAGTGAAGCTGAAGACATTGGTTTAAAACCATTCTTCATCACTTCTTTATATTTAATCTCTGTTTGAAAAAATCCATTGCGTCAAGCTGTCACTACATCTCTTTTTAACTCTTATTTCTCAATTGAAAGCCTTAGGTAGACGATCAAATATCCTGTCCGTAAAATTAGCTACTAGTTCAGAAATTTTCCTTTGGGCTAGCAAAACAAGTCTGACATTGGCAATAAAGATTACTTTCCTAGCTATTATATCTAAAAAAGCACCTGCTGTCTTTTTAAGAGAGGTGCTTTTATGTCAATGTTCGTTATTTAAGCGTTTTATAAAGGTCTAGGTAGGCTTCACATGCGGTATCCCATGAAAAATCCTTAGTCATCGCATTGATTTGCAACTGTTTCCAATCTTCTGGATGATGATAGTAAACATCCAAGGCAAGTTCGATCGTTTTGCTCATCCAATAGCTAGAAAACTCTCCAAAGCTAAAGCCTGTTCCTGTCTTATCATAGGCATTATAAGGTTGAACGGTGTCACGTAAACCACCCACCTCTGAAACGATTGGCAATGTTCCGTAGCGCATGGACATCATTTGTGATAAACCACATGGCTCAAAAGCCGAAGGCATGAGGAAAATATCCGAGCTAGCATAAATTTGCTGCGCCAATCCTAGGTCAAAAGTGATGTTGGCAGAAACCTTATCTGGATAGGTTTGTCCAAACCACGAAAAAGCATTTTCATACTCCGCATAGCCTGTTCCTAGCAAAATGATTTGCACATCATGTTGTAGGAGGTTATGCAATTCATTGACCACTAAATCAAACCCTTTTTGATCTGTGAGGCGAGAAACCATACCGATTACAGGAACAGTTTCACGGACAGGCAGACCTAAGCGTTCTTGCAAGGCTACTTTATTCTTGATTTTACCAGATAAGTCGTTGATTGAAAAATGATGTGGGATAAGTTTGTCCGTTTCTGGATCAAAGAGTTCCGTATCAATACCATTCACAATACCTGTTAACTTTCCTGATTCCATCCGCATGACTTGGTCTAAGCCTTTCCCAAAGGCTGGAGTTTTAATTTCTTCAGCATAACTTGGTGAAACAGTTGTCACGCGATCACTGTAAAGCACAGCTGCTTTCATCCAGTTAAGACAGTCATTCCAACGTAGAGTACCATCAGTATAGCGCTCATCGCCTACACCAAAGAGATCCCCAAGCATTCCTGCATCAAACTGGCCTTGAAATTCAATGTTGTGGATTGTGAAGACTGTTTTAATGTCTTTGTAGGCATTAATCCAACGATATTTTTCCTTCAATAGATAAGGAATCATCGCCGTATGATAATCGTGAACATGAAGGACATCAGGAATAAACGCAACTTTTTCCATCAGTTCTAAGGCTGCTAATTGGAAGAAGGCAAAGCGTTCACCATCATCCCATTCCCCGTAAACTTTTCCACGGTGGAAATACTGTTCATTGTCGATAAAATAGAAGGTAACCCCATCTCGGATAATACGTTTAACGCCAACGTATTGACGGCGCCATCCTAAAGAGATGTAAAAATAGAGAACATCCTCTACCTGATTCCAAAATTTATTAGCGACAAGATCGTAATAGGGTAAAACCACCGCCACTTCATGCCCTTTTTTAACAAGGGATTTTGGGAGAGCTCCAATAACATCTCCCAAACCACCTGTTTTGGCAAAAGGCGCTCCTTCTGCCGCTACAAACATGATTTTCATTGAATAATATCTCCTGTGATTTCACGACCTTTTGCGATTACCAGTGGTTTTTCAGCTGAACCACGAAGCGTTACACCTGCTGGTACGGTAACATTTTTATCAATGATAGCATACTCAATTGTCGCGCCAGCTCCAATTTTTACTTTAGGGAAAACTACTGAGTGAGCAACGGTTGCCCCTTCTTCAACACGGCAAGAACGCGAAATAATCGAGCGGTTCACATTTCCTTTAATAATTGAGCCAGAAGCAAATTGTGAATTAGATACTGTTGACTGTTCATCAAAGTAAGTTGATTCTTCATTCTTCACTTTGGTGTAAACTTTTTGATTGCCATAGAAAAGGGTATAGAATTTCTGTGGGTCAAGCATATCCATATTGGCATCATAGTATGATTTTACAGAAGTGATGTTAGCTAGATATCCTGTGTGTTCGAAGGCTAAAGCGCCAGCTTCTACAATTAAATCGCGGAGCACGAAACGAATTTTACGAGGGGTTTCTTTTTGGGCTTCCTCTTCCAATTTTTCAATCAAGTAAGGCGTGTTCACCACATAAATATCTGCTGACATTGGAACTGGCTCGTCACTTTTCTCAACAGAAATTTTCCCAACAACCGTATCTGTTTCATCGATGGCAAGCAACTCATTGTCAGATGAGAGGTTTGATTTCGCAACTTTTTTATAAATAACAGTCATTTCACGCTTATTGGCTGAATGCACATGAAGAACCTGTTTTAAATTGATATTAGCTAAAATATCACAAGACATGTAAACCGTTTGGTCTGAGCCAGAGCGTTTCAAGTAATTCAGAATTTGATCATAGTAATCAGCGTCAGCGGTTTTACTTTCATCACTCGTATTATAAAATCCTAAGAAATAATGGCTAAGCAGGGTATTGAGACCCCACTCACGACCTGAACGAATGTGGTCGAAAATAGAGCGGATATTTTGCCCACGGAAAATACCATAGACACTTCTAATCCCCGCATTAGCAATGCTTGATAATTGGAAGTCAATCAAGCGATACTTTCCATCAAATGGCAGGTTTGCCAATGGACGATTTGCTGTCAAGCTTTCCATATCTGGATAGCCGATAGTATTTCCTAAAATAGCTGTGTATTTATCAATCTTCATTTGGCACCCCCACTACTTCATTGTAGCCTACTACTTGAACGTCTTCTGTTCCATCAATTTCAACATTTTCACTAATCACTGCGCCTTCACCAATAATGGCACGTGTAATCTTAGCACCAGCTTTTATCGTTACACCACTCATGATAAAACTATCTTTAACCACTGCACCTTCTTCAACTTTAACATTTGTTGACAAGATTGAATGGTCAACATCACCCGCCACAAAGCAACCGTCTACAACGAGACTGTCTTTGACATTAGCGGTATCTGCAAGGAAGTTTGGTGGTGCAATATGGTTTTTAGAATAGATTTTCCAAGAACGGTCACGGCTATTGAGCTCGTTATCTTCACCGATATACTCCATATTCGCTTCCCAAAGTGATTCGATGGTACCCACATCTTTCCAATAACCAGCAAAGTTGTAAGTATAAACAGCCTCACCTTGATCAAGATAAGCTGGGATAACATTTTGACCGAAGTCTGACATATCCACGTCATTCTTTTCAGCGTCTACTAACATTTTACGGAGTTTATCCCAGGTGAAAATGTAAATACCCATAGAAGCTTTGGTTGATTTTGGATTAGCAGGTTTTTCTTCAAATTCAACGATACGATCGTTAGTATCGGTATTCATGATACCAAAACGGCTTGCTTCTTTGAGCGGCACATCGATAACCGCAACCGTTAGGCTTGCTTGGTTATCTTTATGCGTTTGGAGCATGTCATCGTAGTCCATTTTATAAATATGGTCACCAGATAAAATCAGAACGTATTCTGGATTAATGCTATCAATATAGTCAATATTTTGATAAATGGCATGGCTGGTACCTAGAAACCAACGGTTACCTTCTGTAGCTGAGTACGGTTGCAAGATGGTTGCTCCACTATCAATACCATCTAACCCTCATGAAGAACCATTTCCGATATGGCTATTAAGTGCAAGGGGTTGGTATTGCGTGATAACACCGACATTATTAATCCCTGAATTGGCACAATTTGACAAAGCAAAATCAATAATGCGGTAGCGACCACCAAATTGCACAGCAGGCTTAGCAATACTTTGAGTCAACTTACCAAGACGAGTACCTTGCCCACCGGCAAGAATTAAAGCTAACATTTCATTTTTCATATTGTTTCCTTCCTTAAATGAAAGTAATATTCAAGAGATTTTGCTGATATTTTTTAATATCACATCACTAATCTCTACAAGTTGACCTTTAGCTATAACGACAACTGTCGTCATAATCTAAATGGAGCGACGAAAGTGATATTTCTTCACAGAATTCCTTCTAACAAAAGTTAAAGTCAATTAGCTTTTATTTAGTATTTTTGTCAGCACTTCTCCTAATGTGGTGTGGGGCGCTCAAAAGGTCTAAGAGACCTTTTGAGGTGGGGAATAAGGCGAACGAAGTTCGTCTCAATCGTTAAGGTCTAGGAGACCTTTTGAGGTGGGAAATGAAGCTGACGAAGTCAGTGTCAGAACCTCCCCTCCTACAGAGTTCCATTCCTTCTTGGCAAGCCTAGGTCTCCTTCGCTCTCTGGTTTCTAAGCTCAAGCTGAAACTTATTAGTTTTAGAGTAATCACCACTGCGGAAAGTGCTAGTTGTGGCGACTTCGTCGCTCGTAATGATTGCAGAAAATACCAGCAATAAAATATTATAAAACAACCATATATTGAAGAGGAATTCATTGTGACTGAGACATTTTATCTTAAACGAGTTTACTATTTTAAAGCTAAAACACAATATCACCCAAAACTATTATTTTTTCAACTTACGCTTAATCTTCCAGATACTAGCCCCTAAAGCTGGTAGGGTGAAACTAAGTGTATTTTGATAATTTTTCCACTGATGAGCTTGTGTTCTCATTTGCGGATTATGCTCCTTCCAAACACCTCCAAAGGTTTCCATTTCGGTGTTGAGAACTTCTTCATAAATACCTGCATAGGGCACTCCTATCGTAAAGTTTTGACGTTCGACTGGAGTCATATTAAAGACGCAGACAAGGATATCACCCTTATCATCTTTGCGAATAAAGCTCAGTACCGTCTCTGCGGTATTATCGGCATCGATGATTTCCAAGCCATCATAGGTTTCATCATTTTGCCAAAGTGCTTTGTGATTTTTATAGAACTGATTCAGGTGGCTGGTGAAATCTTGCATTTTCTGGTTCAGTTGATCTTCTTCGGAGAGATTTTGCCATTCTAATTGGTGATCACATTTCCATTCCAAAAATTGTCCAAACTCTGATCCCATGAAGAGCAGTTTCTTACCAGGATGACAAATTTGATAGGCGAGAAGGTTTCGCAAACCTGCAAATTGATTATAACGATCTCCCCACATTTTATGCATTAAAGATTTTTTCCCATGAACCACTTCGTCATGTGAAAATGGTAGGACAAACCGTTCGTTAAAACAGTACATGAAGCTAAAGGTGACAAGATTAAAATCGTATTGGCGATAGATGGGATCACTTTCATAGAAACGAAGAATATCATTCATCCATCCCATATTCCATTTATAATCAAATCCGAGGCCATCTTCTTCTAAATCCTTGGTGATTGGCGTTGCTGCTGTTGATTCTTCAGCAATCATCATCACATCTGGATGTCTGTCTTTCATGATACCATTAAGACGACGAAGGAAATCATACCCCTCTAAATTACGATTGCCACCATAAACATTTGGTGTCCAAGGTCCTTCATCATAATCTCTGTAAAGCATGTTGGAAACAGCATCTACACGAATACCATCAATGTGGTAATGCTCGACCCAAAAGAGGGCTGAGGAGATTAAGAAGGACTGAACTTGATTTTTTCCGAGGTCAAAATTCAAGGCTCCCCATCGTACATTTTTCGCACGATCAGAATCCTGATACTCAAAAGTCGGTGTCCCATCAAAATAAGCTAAAGCATCATCATTTTGAGTGAAATGCCCTGGAACCCAGTCGACGATAACGCCGATATTATGTTGATGACAGGTATCGACAAACTCTTGGAATTCCTCTGGTGTCCCGTAGGTATGCTCAAAAGCAAAATACCCCATTAATTGATAGCCCCACGATGCTCCTAGAGGGTGAGCCATCAGTGGCATAAACTCAACATGCGTATAATTCATCTTAGCCAAATAAGGAATTAACTCACGAGTGAGGTCTTTGAAGGTCATCCCTTTCTTCCAAGATGAAGCATGCACCTCATAAATAGTGACCGGGCGTTTCTTAAAGCCAAAGCGTTTCCGTCTTCCCATCCAAAGACCATCTTTCCACTTGTGTTCTGAAAATGGTCTTAAAATCGCCGCTGTACTCGGACGATCTTCAAGGTAATACGCAAATGGATCCAATTTTTCAACCTGTTGACCGTTGTGCCGTGTCACCAGATATTTATAGAGTTGACCAGTCTTTGCTTCTGGGATAACGCCTTCCCAGACACCTGCTTCATTTTTTTCTAAAGAAAAAGGCTGAGCAGTCCAGTTTGTAAAATCACCGATAACGGCAATATCTCTGGCATTGGGTGCCCATACTCTAAATTGGTACCCCTCTCCCTTAGGATGGGCACCGAAATAATGCTGAGCATGAAAATTTTCTCCCATACCAAACTGATAAAGCCTATCTTTATCGTCCATAAATACCCCCAATCCTGAAAATTGATACATTTATAGTCATATACATTAACTTTAATACATCGTCACTTTCGACTTGCCATACTCAAGTACTGTCTGCATTTCAGTTCTTTGTCTTAAAACTAATTCATTCGACTATATTATAAATTGTTGAATAGATCAAAAAATGGGGATAATCTTAACGTATTAAGATTATCCCCATTTCAATGTACACATTTTCTATCAAGAAAACGCTTTAAAATAAGTTTACCATATTTTATTTTATTTGTCATGAAATTTCCAAAACTTTTTCAATATTGTTAAGTTTTAGAGAGGTATGCTTCTCATCTCCGTAGCGAACAACCAGGTGACCACTACCAGGTACCGCACGCTCTACAAAAACTAATTCACGAACTTTCGGAAATTCATCAATTGAAAAAATCATATTTTCACGTTTTTCGGAAATAAAAAGACGAATTTTAGCGACTAAATCCGCATGCTCAGTCACAAGGTTCCAATCCACTTGATTCACTTCATCAGGGGCATTATAAGAATTCATCGCTCGCTCTCTATCTTCTTGAGTGAGTTCACCATTTTCCCCTGTTGGATAAAGTTTCGTTCTCATGAATTCTTGACCCAATTGCATAAAGCAAATACCTTGCAAGGTGAGGTTCATTTCACTAGCAAGCGCTATTCTTTTTTTATGCGTTTCTAAATCATCATAGGGATGAAGATGCCACATCAAATCGTTAAGATTATAATTATCGTGTGCTTCGACATAATTCACCACTTGACTAGGGCTTAGGTAATGATTTAATTCATCACTGCCTAAAAATGCCTTAGCAAGCACATCCTCTGTGGCCTCGCCAGAAACAAATCCTCTTTCAAAATAGCCATAAACTTCTGCACCTTTAATGGCATCTCGGGCATCATCATTGAAAAAGCCAATTCTTGGCATCTGCCAAGCATTTTCCTTTTTCGCCTTATCCTCTGGCATCAGCCCAACGCCCATATCCCAACCTTCTCCATAAAGAAGAATGTTAGGATCAATTTTGTCCATTGCTGAGCGAATGGCATTCATAGTTTCCACATCATGAAGCCCCATCAAATCAAAACGAAAGCCATCAACACCATACTCTGTAACCCAATAAGTCAAGGAATCAATTATGTACTTACGGAACATTTCCTTCTCAGAAGCCGTTTCATTGCCACAACCAGAGCCATTTTGAAAAGAGCCATCTGCATTCATCCGATAATAATAATCAGGAACAACTAATTGAAAAACGGAATCTTGCGTGGCATAGGTATGGTTGTAAACCACATCTAAAATCACACCTATCCCTGCTTCATGATAAGCCTGAATCAGCTCTTTTAATTCTAAAATACGTGTTGCAGGTTCTTCGGGATTAGAGGTAAAACTTGCCTCTGGAACATTATAATTTTCAGGATCATAACCCCAGTTATAAGCATAGCTTCCATCTTCCAAAATGGTCTGATGGTGGTCAAATACAGGTTGAAGTTGGATGTAATTATAGCCCATGTGCTTGATATAATCAAAACCTGTGGCGTCTCCAAAAGCATTTTTTGTCCCTGTCTGAATGGCACCAAGGAATTTCCCACGTTTATCCTCGTCAACACCTGAGGTTTCAGATTTTGTAAAATCGCGGATATGCATCTCACAAATGACGGCTTGGTTTGGATTTGATAGTCGCCACGGCGCCTTTTCACCGTGTGTCACTCTGAAACCTTGCGGTCTCAAGTCTTCATTGGAAATAACAATTGAGCGCTTACCATCTGCTGTTGTGGCAATGCTATAAGGGTCACGGCTGTCTCTAAATGTCCGTCTGCGGTAATGAACACGGTAACTATAAGCTGTGTAATTGTAATCCCCTGAGAGGTTTAGGTACCAGACACCATGAGTATTTTCAGTATGTTTTTCTGGATTGTATTGCTCTCCACGGCGCATAGGATAGACTTGTGCAACACTGGCATCTTGATTGGTCGATGAATAGAGAACCAATTCCACTAATTCTGCCGTTGGTGCCCAAAGTCTAAACTCTGTTGCCTCTTGCTGGTAGTTAAAGCCAAGCCAACCATCGAAGCCCCATTTTTTATCAAAAGCTCTGCTATTGGTTCCCATATCAAAAGCATGCGCTTGACGCCTTCCATAGTGAGGACTAGCTACTGCTGCCTGACGTGAATAATAGACGGTATCATCGCCGTCTACCAGCCAAACTTCGGTCTTATCAACTCCGTAATGACGCTGAACGTGGTAGTCCTTGGTCTTTGCAGACCAGTCTTTTTTCATGACCAGAACACCAACTTCTCCAAGAAAATGCGGCGCAGGATAAATCAATGTCGCCTTGACACCAAAGCTATCAAAAAGGTTAAAATAAGCCTCATGCCCAAGACCACCTATCTGCCATTGCCACACTCTAAGGTCAAAGTAATTTTCCTCCTGACTATGAAAGTGGACAATTGTCGCATTGTCTAACATCATCTACTGGTTACTCTCCTTTTCAAAGTCATCAATTTCATGTGTAAATCGTTGGGCAAATGCTTCACGCTCTCTGTCATCTTCAGAGACAAGAGCATCATCTGCAATATCATCTGTATTGGCAAAGAAGGTGATATGATTTTTGAGGTTTTCTAAGGTAATTGGAGCATCCCCACCATACTCACCATCTAGGTTAATCATCATTCGCTTAGTGCTCTGTGGCTCAATCTTGATGTAGCTCGTTTTGATATACTCCACACGTTTATCGGTGATATGTTTACCACCATCTAAAACCAAGCGGGTTAAGTGTAAAATTTCCATCAGATTGGCTGTTTTGACTAAAATCAATGTAAAATTACCATCATCTAATTTGGCGTCAGGCGCAATTTGCTCAAAGCCACCGACCGAATTGGTAATGGCAGCAAAAATCATTGACACTTCACCCTCAAACACGCCACCATCATGTGTGATTTTGACAGGAACATTGCGTATCTGCGGTAATAATTCAACACCTTTAGCCAAATAAGCTAAGTAACCAAACATGGTTTTTAATTGACTTGGGACACTGTAAGTTAATTCACTAAGACTTCCCGCTGCTGCAATATTGATAAAATACCGTTCTCCGTAGGCACGACCAACATCCATTGCAATGGTTTGATTTTTACCAATCATTTTAGCTGCTTCAATTGGATTGCCGCGTGGAATTTTTAAGGCTCGAGCAAAATCATTTGTCGTTCCAGTTGGAATAATGGCCATGGCAGGGCGGTTTTCAAGAGGTGCAATACCATTGACCACTTCATTGATCGTGCCGTCACCACCTGCTGCGATGACCAAATCAAAGCCCATGAGACCAGCACGAGTCGCTTCATCCATGGCTGAATTTTTTTCAGCAGTTGTCTGAAAAGCTGATGTTTCATAGCCGAAACCTTCTAAGATATTGAGAACTTCAGCCACATTTTTCTTCATAATTTCTTGCCCAGATGTTGGATTGTAAATCAAACGGGCACGTTTACGCTGTTTTACCATATCATCACATTTTCTATTTCTATAAGTCTAGCAACCAAGCCTCATCTTCTATCCTGATGCCTAAGTCTTGAGCCTTTGTTAGTTTGCTTCCTGCGTCGCTACCAGCCACAACTAAATCTGTTTTCTTGGATACCGAACCTGTTACTTTAGCGCCCAGATTTTCCAATTTTTCCTTGGCTTCTTTGCGTCCCATCTGTTCTAATTTTCCAGTCAAGACGACGGTCATTCCTGAAAGGGCTGCATCTTGTGCCACTTTTTTACCGAGATAAGAGAGGTTGACACCGTAACTGGCTAGTTCTTCGATAAGCGTCTTGCTCTCCTTTTTATCAAAATAGCTGCGCAGGCTTTTAGCAATAACGCCCCCCAGACCTTCAATCTTGGCAATTGCTTCTTCATCTGCTTCTGCTAAGGCTGTCACGTGTCCAAACACTTCCAAAAGGAGTTTTGAGGCTTTGGCACCGACATGACGAATGCCCAATCCAAAGAGCAATTTCTCAGCTGAATTGGTCTTAGAAGCTTGAATGGCTGTAAACAGTTTCTCAGCTGATTTTTCTTTAAATCCTTCCAAAGTCAGCAAATCCTCCACCGTCAAGCGGTAAATATCTGCCACATCATGAATGAGATTAGCCTTAAACAATTTTTCAACGATAGAACTTCCTAGGCCAGCAATATTCATGGCATCACGACTCGCAAAATGTTCTAAACGTCGTTGCACTTGACTCGGGCACAACGGATTGATACAACGAAGTGCAACCTCATCTTCATAATGCACTAATTCTGATTGACAAGATGGGCAGGCGCTTGGGATAACCATAGGTTCTTGATTGGTACGCTTGCCTTCTACTACTCTTAACACTGCTGGAATAATATCCCCTGCCTTATAAACAATGACAGTGTCTCCAATTCGGATATCTTTTTCCGCAATGTAATCAACATTATGCAGAGTCGCACGAGAAACCGTTGTCCCCGCTAATTGAACTGGCCTGAGATTGGCTGTCGGCGTAATCACTCCTGTACGACCAACCTGCCAATCCACAGAAAGAAGCTCTGCCTCTTTTTCCTCAGCCGGAAACTTATAGGCAACTGCCCAACGAGGTGCTTTTACAGTAAACCCTAATTCTTCCTGCATAGCAAGGCTGTTCACCTTAATCACAATGCCATCAATATCATAGGCAAGATGATCGCGCTCTGCTTGGATTTCTTGGATAAAGTCCCAAATCTCATCCATTGACGACGTGACAAGACGACGTGGGTTGACCACAAAACCTAAGGCTTCAAAGCCCTCAAGTACGGCCTCTTGCGTTTCGAAAGTCGTTTCACCCGCTTCTTGATAGATAAAGGTCGCAAGATTACGTTTCGCCACGACCGCTGTGTCCAACTGACGCAAGGTTCCAGCGGCTGCATTTCGAGGATTGGCAAATTCAGATTCACCATTTTCTTGACGTTCTTGGTTAATTTTGGCAAAGGCGGCGCGCGGCAAATAAGCCTCACCTCGAACAGTCAGTGTCTCACCATTAGGCAAGGTCAAAGGAACATCCTTAATTCGCTTAACATTTTCAGTGATATTTTCACCAACACTACCATCACCACGTGTCGCAGCCACCTGCAAAACACCACCAACATAGGTCAAAGAAAGAGACAGACCATCAATTTTTAGCTCTGCTAAATAAGAAGCTTGTGGAAATTCCGCCTTAATTCGTCTATCAAATTCATCTAATTCTTCACGCAAAAAAGCATCTTGAAGAGAGAAAAGCGGATACTCATGCTCAAACTTTTCAAACCCTTCCAAGACACGTCCTCCGACACGATGCGTCGGACTATCTGGCAAAATCAACTCAGGATGCTCTTCTTCAAGTTGAACAAGCTCACGATAGAGTTTGTCATACTCGCTATCTGAGATACTCGGAGCATCATTGGTATAGTATTCTTTGGCATAGCGGTTGAGATCTTCAACCAACTGTTTCATTCGATTTATCATACTATTATTTTACCATAATTTAACACAAGAAAACAAAAACTCACTCCAATTTTAAAGAGTGAGTTACAATCCTTATTAGTCTTCTTAGTCTTCAAAAACGTTTGAAAGCGAAGCATCTTTGCTGTTTTCAGTTTGAAAAGCATCTTCTTTTGGTGAGGAATTTCCAAAATCCGCCTTACTAGGTTGAACTAAAAGAACCAAACGGGCAATCTGACATCCTAATGAAATCAACCATCCAAAAAATGGTACAACAAAAGCGAAAGCACCTAAGTTAAGAAAGATAAAAGCCCAACTCAGTCCAGCATCACGATAGCGACGAACTTCTAGCGCCAAGTTAGGAATCAAAATAGCCAGACCCCAAATCACAAAAACAACCACGATTGGCAAGGTTGAACCGAACATCTCTAACACAAAAGCCGCAGCCTCTTCATCAGACATGTATTCGTAGGTTACAGGATCTGAAGCAATAACACTAAGCATATTAAAAAAGAATAAAAAGAAACCAATTAAATAAAACGGTAAGCTAATCAAGGTGTTGCACAAAACAACCCACCAAAAATCTGCACGGCTTGATTTTCCTTCAAAATTCGCATAATTTAACCAATACTTTTTATAAGCTTGAAACATCGTATTCTCCTTTTACAAGTAATAATCATTATTGTAACATATTTATAAAAATTATGCTCCTACTATTGAATAAAATGACATACCAACATATAAAAACATTATTCTCCTAATCATGTTTAAAATAGCTAATATTTAAAATCTTCACTGGTAAAATCGTAAAAAGTTTTTAAAAAGCCCCCATCAATATGAGAGCTTGTTAGAAGTCTATTTTCTCCAAATGTGTGTGTCAATCAAGCCACAATAAGCATCAACTGGCGATACTCCTATAAAGTCTGATTCCCCTGATAATTTCTTAACCAAGGCTTCCATTGTACTTGGCATGCCATCGTAAGCATTGATGTAAGTGCCAACTTGTGGCATATCTGCAAGGGCAAATGGATGTTGCACTGAAACAACAATGGTTGGGACTTCGTGAACATAGAATGGCTGATCTGGCGTTCCTTTAGCAGCTGGCCAAATGATACGTTGTGTTGTTCCACCAGAATTGACATCCACAAGGTTGATAATCAAATCATAGTTGTCAGTGATTTGTGAAATAGGGCGTTTAGATGCATAAACATTTTGAATGGCTGCTGGACGTTCTTCTTCTGGCAATTTTTTGATGCGTTCTTCAGTATTTTCCCAGATAGAAACCTCATGTTCACGCGCTTCAAGAAGCTCTTTAAGCGTATCTGATGCCCGTTTTTTACCTGAGTTAATTAGGGCTCCAAAGCCACCTTTATAGCCGTCCACTTCCACTAACAAGATACGTTTGTAGCGTTCTGGGGTCACTGGGAAAATGCCTTCTTGTTTTGCTTTAACAAGCGTAATCGCTTTATCAGAAACCTCTGCAGCAATCGTCTTAGCTTCATCAGTACCAATCAATGCCAACGCTTCTTCCTTTGGAAGCATGATATCTTCACGATGACCTTCAAAGGTATGAAGCCCCAATTTTGCCTTGAGACCTAGTGTACGACGAAGAGCATCATGAAGGCGTTCATCTGTCAACAAACCATTTTCATAGCCTTCTTTCATCCACTGCAAATCTTCATCAGGATCATTGAAGAATAAGAAGAGGTCACAGCCTGCTTCAATGGCTGTAGGTAATAGTTCACGACGTGGTAAAGAAGCTGTCATTCCAACCATGTGCGAGGCATCTGTGACGATTGCTCCATTGTAACCAAGTTCACCACGCAAAAGTTCATCAAGAAGCGTTTTATTGAGTGAGGCAGGAAGCGTGTCATCCAAGTCACGTTCTGGGTGCATTTCCTTTTCAACATTAGGCAAGTGAATATGCCCAGCCATGATTCCTGGAAGTCCCGCTTCTGCCATTTCACCATAAATACGTCCAAAGGTTTCCATCCACTCTGCTTTGGTCATCGGATTTGCCGCATAAGAAAGGTGATGATCACGCTCATCAATACCGTCACCTGGGAAATGTTTGGCAAACGGCATAATACCATGTTCCATGATACCACGCATGTATTCTTTAGAAAGTGTCAACACTTGCTCAACATCTGCCCCCCAAGTACGGTTAGCAATAATAGGATTACGCCAGTTTCTACTCAAGTCCATAATTGGTGCAAACGACGCATTGCAACCAACCGCTGAGGCTTCAAGTCCTGCAATACGACCAAGTTCGTAAGCGTACTTCGAATCATTAGCGGCAGCAATTTTCACTTCATCACCAATTTTTGTCCCATCTGTTACCGCACCATTACCACCAGACTCCGTGTTCGCTGCGATAAGCAATGGAATTTTTGACTTGGTCTGTAAAATGTAGTTTTGGTCCCAAATATCTGCTGCAGGTCCAGGTGCATAACGTACTGCCCCAATCTTATAGTCATTAAGCACACCCGTCAAATATTCTTCGGTACGTAATCCCCCCATATTGACAAAGAGCTGACCAATTTTTTCATCCAAGGTCATATTCGCAATGGTTTCTTCCACCCATGCAATAGCTTTTTCATCTAAGTTATAAGGTTTTTTTGTTAAATCTACTAAATGTGTCATGATATTCTCCTATGCTAAATTACTCCAAAAATTAGAATGATACATTTCTTGGTCTACAGATGTCAATTTACCTTCAGCAAAAGCATCTGCTACTTCATCAGCTAAAAGTTTCCAAGACTCAGCTTCTTTTCCAACAAGAATCGGATAAAACGCAACGCCATTTTGTTCAGCGGCCGCCAAATCTCCCGGAGAATCCCCAATCATCATCATGCGACTTGGATCATATCCTTGGTTGATGAGTTCAGCAATCACATCCTCTTTCTTGCCACGATCCTGACAATACAAATCATCAATATGAGGCATTAAGCCCTGTTCAACCCACTCTTCTTCAACTGCTTCCTTATTAGCTGAGCTAACCACAAAAACACGACCTAATGCGTGTAATTTTTGTAAGCCTGCAAGAGTACCTTCAAATGCCAAAACTTCACCCTCATAGGATTTGATTTGACGATTGACTTCATTAGACCATTCTAAAGCTTTTTTCAAATCATCTGATGGATTTTGAGAAAGTACTGCTTCTAAGCTAGCATTTGAAAGCGAACTCGTCGTCTCTACCCATTGTTTCAAGTGTTCAATATTTCCAACACCTGCAAATTCAAGTCCCATAACAAGTCCAACAAAACGGTTGACACCTCTCGTTTTAGAAAAAAGGTTAACACGATCCCACTCTGTTAAAAAGGCATCTCTGTCTTTCACCTCAAAAACATCCGCTGCAATCGGACCAAAAAAAAGCTGGTGCTTATAAGTCATGGTATCCATTGCACAACCATCAGAATCTACACAAAAAACAACAGTCTTTAATTTACTTGACATCAAATCCCTCCTGAACTATAAATCATCCGATGATTTAATTATATCAAAACAAGAAAACGCTGTCAATATAAAACATTAGATAAAAAAGGTTAAAAGTCATATGACCTTTAACCCGATATTTAAAGTATGATAAATGCACAAGAGGTTTTGGGGATAACAATTTCTCCAGCTTCCACTTTATTAGCTACAATTTCTGGTAATTGATTTTCTGATGTTAATTCTAAAACCTTACCATTTAAAGTCATTCGCCTTGCACGTTTGTCCTTGTTCTCACCTTCTAGTAAATAAAGCTCCGCTTCTTTGTCCAGCTTAATAACCGTATCATTGACTTCTGAATTATTGATAATAAGGTAAGCTTTACCTTGTCTACCATCTTTTCTCGAATGTGCAAAAATATGTGCCCCTTCTTGAATCTCAAAACCACTATCAAAAACTTCTGTCCCCATCAATCGGTTCCAAAGAAGAACAGCAAAATAGTTTGGACGAGGATCAAACACCTCACGTGCAAGGTAGCCATAATCAGATGATGCCAAAGTGTTATGGAAAATAACACCATTTGTAAGAGTAGAAAAAGTCCCTAATTCATTAAGAGTACGGAAAACATCTAAGAAAGTCGAAGCCCAAGTATTGCCACCACCACCAGCATCTCCAGATTCAGTGACCCACATTTCTGCATTAGGGACATATCTATCTCTTAAAGGAAGGTAGGTCCTACAAAAATCAGAAGCAACTTCAAGATAATCTTCAGTGAGTGCCTCCTCAGGTGACCAATGCCCACTAGGTATAACTGAAGCCAAACGTTCAGAAACACCATTGTAATAATGGTATGAAAAGATATCGAGTGGTACTTGAGTGCCTTCCATCAAATCAGAGCAATTAACTATTTGGCGTGCAACTTGCTCAATACCACCTGCCCCTTGCTCATCTTTTTTACCAAAAACAACATTGTCTCCACCAGTAGTGCTTGGACCGACCTTTAAACAATCTGGGTAATTAACCTCCAACCAACTAAAGAAAATATCTTGGTCACGACGATAATGCTGTGCAGTGTAGCCTTCTGGAAAACCTGTATCTTCTAACATGTTAGGCTCATTAGCAAATTCAACAGCCTCAATAGGTACACCATAAGATTGACTGAGTGAAAAGATTTTCTCAGCCTCTGCAGGATGCCAAGGTTCTTCGGCTGCATGTAATCCTGGACAATTTGCCATTGAAATCATAAGTTTGCCGTTGATGGATTTCACAAAATCAAGAACGCCAATCCACTGATCCTTAGTTAGAACATTGAGATAGCCTTTCGGAACTTCTCCCTGATACTGCCCTTCAAAATCATAATAGGTTTTAGTAGACCAAGTACCAGAAACACGAACCCAAGCCTGTCCTAGCTCTTTAGAGAGATAACGAAGTTTTTCATCGTATAAATTGATAGGCTGATAAACTTGCATTAAATCCTTGTACATGGCTGCAATGCCATCTTCTGATGGCTCTACGTAAAATTCTTCTTCGCCAGTAATCTGTTTGTCAGAATAAGCTTTCCAAAAGGTTCCACCTGTTACCTCTGCAAACTCAACATTATAAGAGACTAAGCGTGGGTTGATATCTCGGAGTTTTTTTAGACTGTTTGACTTAAGCGTAATTGTTCCCATGATGGAACCCCTTTCATTTTGTATTGTAAAAAAAGAGCGAGAAAAACAACTGAATATGTTCATTGTTATTTCCCACTCTAACAGCGGATAAGTTATCCTAAAATATTACACTCCTGAATAAGCGGAGAAGCCTCCATCAATTGGTAGAACAACCCCATTCACAAAACTAGCAAGATTTTCATCAGCCAAGAAGAAGATTCCTCCAACCAATTCTTCTGCTTCTCCGAAACGTCCCATTGGTGTATTGCGCAAAATTTTCTCCGCACGGGCTGATGGTGTGCCATCTTCATTAAATAGCAGAGCGCGATTTTGATTACTTACTAAGAAACCTGGTGCAATGGCATTGCAACGAATACCAACTTGCGAGAAGTGAACCGCTAACCATTGGGTAAAGTTAGAAATTGCAGCTTTTGCTCCTGAGTAAGCTGGAATTTTTGTCAATGGTGTGTAAGCATTCATACTTGAAATATTGATGATGTTTGCGCCAGGGCGTCCAACCATATCTTGTGCAAATACTTGTGTTGGTAAAAGCGTTCCAAGGTAATTGAGATTGAAAACAAATTCAATTCCAGACTTATCTAAATCAAAAAATGTTTTTGTTCCTTCTGGCAAGTCTGTAGCATGAAATTCATTATCCGTTGTTGCTTTTGGATTGTTTCCGCCGGCACCGTTAATCAGAATATCTGTTGGACCAAGGTCTGCAAGCACAGCTTTACGCACTTCTTCCAAGTTGTCTTTCTCAAGGACGTTAGCTTTATAGGCTTTAGCTATACCTCCTTCAGCAGTAATCTCATCTGCAAATTTTTGGGCCGCTTCTTGGTTAAGGTCAAGCAGAGCAACTTTAGCGCCAGCTTTGGCAAATTCTTTAGCAAAGAAGCCACAAAGCACACCACCAGCTCCTGTTACAACAACGACCTTATCTTTAAATTCAATCACTTTAGACATAACATTCCCTTTCTTATTACTTATCACCAACAGTTTTGACACGGGTACCAAAATCTGGTGTCTTTCCAGCCGCACGCATATTTGCTTCATAAAGACCATTGAAATAGGTCGCTCCTAAGGCACGGTCAAATAAACCATAACCTGGTGTCTTCGTTTGGTCTCCCCAGATACGACGACCATGGTCAGGTCTCAAACTACCTTGCCAATCATAATCCACAAGTAACTTCACAATGGCATTCATGTCAATGTCACCTGCTTCAGATAAATGCGCTGTTTCTTGGAAGCCCCAGTCTCCTGCAGTCACATTTCGTGTGTGCATAAAGTTAATACGATTACGCTTCAATGCGTATTCTGTCATTGCAATCACATCATTTTTAGGATCAGAAGCATAAGAACCAACACACATGGTAATTCCGTTATTTTCAGAATCATAGATATCAAGGAAGCGTTCAACCGCCTCTTGACCAGTGATAATGCGTGGCAATCCAAAGATACCGTACGGCGGATCATCTGGGTGAATCGCCATTTTAACACCTGCTGCTTCTGCAGTTGGCATAATCGCTTTGATGAAATATTCCAAATTTGACCAAAGATCTTCCTCAGAAATATTTTCACGGTAGTTTTCAATGATAGCTTTCATTTCTTCTTTTGAATAAGAAGAATCCCAACCTGGTAAATTTAAATCATCTGCAACAGGATCAACACCTTCTAAATCAGATTTTAAGAAAGCAAGTGACGTCGATCCATCTGGTAGGGGATGATTTAGGTCAGAACGTGTCCAGTCAAAGACTGGCATAAAGTTATAACAAACTACTGGAATCCCAGCTGCTCCAACATTTTTAATGGAGGTCTTGTAGTTTTCGATTAATTCGTCACGGTTAGGTTTACCTTGTTTTATATCCTCATGAACAGGGATAGATTCGATGACTGTAATTTCAAGACCGGCATCTTCTACCATCTTTTTAAGTTCGAGAATATTTTCCAATGGCCAAGCTTGACCAACTGGCACATCATAAACAGCTGTTACAATTCCTTGCATGCCAGGAATGGCTTTGATTTCCTCTAAGGTAACGGGGTCTTTTTTTCCGTACCAACGAAATGACATTTTCATTTTTTAATCTCCAATTCTTTTTTCTCATTGATGTTCTATCATGAACACTATGCAAAATAAGCTACTGCATTGTGGTATGAAATATCTTTAGCTACTTGACCAAGCGCCTCATAGTCTTCTGGTACCTCCCCATCAACAATCCATTCACCTAGATAATTAGATAAAATGCGTCTGAAATAATCATGACGTTGATAAGATAAGAAGCTACGCGAATCCGTCAACATACCTACAAAATTAGCAAGCATACCTTGCTCAGCTAATGCATTCATCTGACTAATCATGCCAAGTTTGGTATCAGCAAACCACCAACCAGCACCAAACTGTAGGTAGCCAGGTACACCATCCTCATTAGCTTGAAAATTTTGAAGGGTGTTGGCAACCGCAATATTATAGGCTGGATTCAGGTTATACCAAATCATTCTTGGTAACGAATCCTTTTGTACCAAGTCATCCAAAAGACGGTTCATGCTGATAGCAAGTGCTGTCTGATCACCAAGCGAATCAACACCGACGTCTGCTCCAAGCTTATTGAAAATACCTGAGTGGTTATTGCGTAGCGCCCCAAAATGAACCTGAGTCACAAAGCCATATTGCTTATAAAGACGGCATAATTCTGCAAACACAGCTGTCTGCCATTGTTTGATTTCCAAAAGATTAGGCGTATCACCCGCTTTAACTTTTCCAAAAAGTTGATCCAATTCAGCTTTCGTCGCTGGCTCAAAAACAATTTCTGTAAAACTAATATCACTCGCCTTACAACCATGTTCTGCAAAATAAGCAATCCGTTTTTCAAGTGCTTTGACAAAGGAGCTAAAATCCGTGATTTCAAGAGCTGTCTTATCACTGAGACGATTAACAAAATTGACGAAATTGCGGTGTTCAATAAATGCTTCATCAGGTCGGAAAGTAGGAGCAACCACAGTATCAAAACTGCTATCTGCTGCCAGTTTTTGGTGCCACTCCAAATCATCTAAGGGATGATCTGTCGTACCGATAAATGTAACTTTGCTATCAGCGATAAGCTTACGTGGGCTAATGTGATGTTCCACCAAGTAATCATTCAACTGATGATAAAGTCTTTCAGCATTGCTTTCTGTCAAAGTCTCCTCAACGCCAAAAACATTTTTCAACTCCATTGCTGACCAGTGATAAACAGGATTCCCATAGGCTTTTTCAAGTGTACGAGCAAAGGCTTTGAATTTATCCAGCTTTGATGCAGAACCAGTAATTTCCTCTTCAGAAACACCATTAGCACGCATCAAGCGCCATTTATAATGATCTCCCCCCAACCAAAGGTCAACGATGTTATCATAAACCTTGTCCTCAAAAATCTCTTTTGGATCAAGGTGACAGTGGTAGTCAAAAATTGGTTGATCCTTAATTTGTTCATAAATTTTTTGTGCTGGCTCATTTTTGAGCATAAAATTCTTATCATTAAAAGTCATACGATTATTCTCCTGCTGCTTCAATAAATGCTTTTGCTATTTCAGTGACACTTTCATAACCATCAGTAGCGACTTTGCTTGCAAGAGCAGATCCGATACCAACGGCACAAGCGCCAGCTTTTTTCCAAGCAGCAATATTGTCAATAGATACACCGCCAGAAGGCATCAAATCCACTTGTGGAATTGGACCATGAACATCCTTGATAAAACCAGGACCAAGTACCCCACCAGGGAATAGTTTGATAATCTGACATCCAGCTTCCATCGCTGAAACAATTTCAGTTACTGTCGCACAACCAGGGAAATAAAGGTTATCAGCTTTCTTTGCAACTTCTTGAATCGCTGGTGAAAAATGAGGACTGACTAAAAATTTCGCCCCTGCTGCTATCGCTTCTTGCGCCAACTCTGTCGTCATAACAGTACCAGCCCCCACAACAACATCATCCCTATCTGAAAATTCATCTGATAATTCACGAATGACTTTGGCAGCATTTGGTGTTGAGAAGGTAATCTCAATATTTCGAATACCACCTTTTATAGCATAGCGAGAAATTTCTTTAGCATCTTCTTCTGTCTTTCCGCGAACCACTGCAAAAAAGTAATTTTGTTTCAACGTTTCTAACATAATAACCTCCATTTGTAATCGTTATCATGGTTATATTATATAATTCGTCAGATGATTTGTCAACGATAAAGCAAAAAATCAGGGAGTTTTTCTCCCTGATTTCTATTTATTATCGACGCATGCCATGCAATGGAATATCCTTATTAAACCACTCAGCTAAAACTGTTTGTCTCACTTCTAGGATATGTCCCAGCATACTATCATAGGCAGCGATAGGATGTCTCGTTTTAATAGCGTGAAGAATATTACGATGTGCTTTTAAACTAGAGTCCTTCATCTGACGACTTGTGTAATCTTCATTGATTAAATGAATGGACTCATTGATGACAGGTGATAAACTCGTCATCGCAATATTACCACTCATTTCAGCTAACATGGTGTGGAATTTAACATCCAATTCCAAATGAACAGGGTCACCTTTTTCAACAGCTTCTTCAATAGCGATAACCACTTTTTCGAGGTTTTCAATATCTTCATCAGTGGCAAATTGTGCTGCTCGCTCTGCAATTCTAGGCTCTAATAAATAGCGTAATTCAAATAAATCTGTCGTTAATTTGACACGGTCTTTGACTAATGAAAATCCTAGCGGATCTTCAGCAATCCCTTTTTTGCTACTAATATATGTCCCAGAACCTTGGCGGACTTCTAAGATATTGCGCCCCGCAAGCGCCCTAACTGCTTCACGAACGGTTGAACGCCCCACCTCTAAAACTGTTGCTAGCTCGTATTCATTTGGAAGCTTTGTCCCAACTTCCAATTCATTGTCAACAATATATTTCCAAAGTCGTTCTGCTGCTTGTTCCACACGTGGTTTCGCCATGGCCTTTACTCCTCTATTAATTTCTTAATATTAGTATATCATTTTTTCTTTTTATCATGGTAATGTGGAATGCTAGTCCAGCGTTTCTTAATGTCATGGACAATCATCTTAGGTTCACGATTGCGTGAAAAGAGCCCCTTGTGATTTCCTTTAACACGAATCAACATCACATTAGTCTCAAAATCTGCAAAATTCCATACTTGCTCACCAATAAGATTAGGAATTGTATCAAAGACCTTATGATTCATTTCGTAGTAGTCTCGTTGATATTCCTCTGTGTAAGGAATATCCCACATACTGTGCAATCCAGGTAAGGTATCAGCACCGTATTCTGTGATGAGAATCGGTTTGTCTGGATAAAGATTTTGCCACGTTTCTAATTCTTTTTGAAGTCCTAGCTCTGCTTTTTTCAAATCGCCATGAGCCACATACCAACCATAATAACGGTTTAAGCATACCACATCAACCAAATCTAGCACTTGGTCTTTATCAGGTGTAGCATTCATGATATTAACCAAGGTAACAGGGCGTTTTTGAGGGTCATTGTCACGATAGCGTTCAATTAATGGTTTGAAATAGTCACGCGCACCATCTTCATGGCTTGCAGGTTCATTTGCCACAACCCACATGACAACACAAGCATGGTTTTTATCACGTGCCACCAATTCATCAATCACTCGTTCGTGAGCTGCTTTCGTCTGCATCACTTCCCAAGTATTTTTTGGTTTTTCGCCATCTCCTAAAATATCCAAAGCAGCGCTGAAGTTTTGGAACAGTCCAACTGCGGGCACTTCATCAATCACTAAGACACCCATTCGGTCTGCCAAACGCATCATTTCTTCAGAGTATGGATAATGAGAGGTACGGAATGAATTCGCTCCCATTTCTTTGAGAAGGTTCAAGTCCATAAGGTTAGCTGCTTCGTTCAACCCACGTCCATTGATAAAGGTATCTTCATGTTTACCAAAGCCTTTGAAATAAACTGGTTTTTCGTTGACCAAAAATTGTCCCTCAGCGACACGGATACTTCTAACCCCAAACGGCTCTGAATAAGTATCAACAAGCTCGCCACCTTTATAAACTTCTACCTGCGCCGTATAAAGATAAGCATCTAGAACTTCCCAAAGGCGGGCATTTGGAATCACCGCTCTGCCATTTTCAGCAGTCGCAACAATCTTTCTCTCTTCATCCAAAATCGTCACACGAACCTCATCAACTGCTTCGGATGTTGCCACAGTTACAGCTACATCAGCTGTGCGCAAATCATCTGACAAGGTTGGCACGATCACGATGTCTGAGATATGTGTCTTAGGACGTACCACTAATTTCACTGGTCGATGAATCCCAGCATAATTGAAGAAGTCAAAATTCTCTTTCACAACTTTTTTGACTGAACCATCTTCTTGCACTTCTTCAAAATAATTTCCAACAGGCAAAGTGGTATAATTGAGCTCATTATTGGCACATACTGAGATTTTTAGCGTTTGCTCTTGATAATAACTTTCTGGAACAATGATTTCAAACGGGGTAAAACCACCTTCATGCTCTCCAAGAAATTCTCCATTGACATACACTTTGGCACGGTGAGTTACAGAACCAAAGCGTATCACTAATTCTTCGTCACGACTAACTTTTGGAATCTCAACTTCACGCTCATACCAAAAGTCTCCGATATAGTTACGAATGTCCTTATCAACTGAAACATCATTAAACGAAGTCGGAACAACCATAACAGTTTCAGAACTGAGCTTTTCTTGAGGATTATGGTCACCTAATTTAAAATTCCAAACGCCGTTCAAATCATAAAGGCTGCGTGTTTTTGTTAATTGTGGGTATAGCATATATTTCTCCTAACGTTTAATATCCTGAGCCCCTTTTTTCATCAGTTGCTCAATATCCTTCTTGGTTACAATATTAATATCACCTTCAATGGTGTGTTTAAACTTAAAGCTTGCCATCGCAATATCCAAAACATCCTGCATTGGTACCTTTTCAATCAAGCCGTAGATAATGCCTGCGGTATAAGCGTCTCCCGTCCCAACACGATCCAGAACTTGAATGGATTCACGATCTGTTTCATACAACGTTTCCATCTCGCCATCGTAAAGATAGGCTTTTAACACATACTCATTCGTTGCACCAATTTCACGCTCAGTAAAGGCGATTGTTTTCAACTCATAGCGCTTCGCCATTTCTTTTAGGACTAATAGCAGAGCTTCTCGATCACGATAAGGCCTTGTGAACCCTATCTCATCCTTTAAGTCTGTCCCTTTGTCAGTCAATAGTGAAATCGGCTCAAGTCCAATACAGACATCTGCTAAGGAAACCAGCTTAGACAACTCAACCCTAGCCTGTTCAAAAGATTCCCAAAGGCTTTCGCGATAGTTTAAATCAAAAGAAATTGGAATCCCCTTTGCCTTTGCACGCTCCATTAAAGCTAATGAAATCTTATAGATTTCAGGATTAAGAGCAACCGTTATCCCACTGACATGGAGCCACTCCATATCATCACAGATAGCATCTAGATCATAATCTGATAATGTTGATTCATAAAATGAAGAGTATTTTCTATCGTAAAGAACACGACTAGAACGCAGTGAGAAACCTTTCTGATAGTAATATATCCCCAATCTCTCGCCAGATTTGACCAGATGTTCTTGTCCAATCTGATGAGCGAAAAGAAAAGATTCTGCCATATGACCAATGTCATTATCCGGAATCGCTGATATCATTGATACTTGGTGCCCTAACTGCCCAAGTGTTGACAATACATTTAATTCCGACCCACCAAATTGACAATCAAAAGTCGTTGCCTGCGTCATCGTCTGATGTTGCGGAGGGGATAAACGAAGCATGATTTCCCCAAAAGCTTTAATTTTCATACGCCAACTCCCTTTTTTTGAAAACGTTTTACAAATATTATTCTACAATTCATCTGATGATTTGTCAAGCGGTTACTCATATATCCTACTAAAAACACCTTCAAACGTTTAGCGTCGAAAGGTGTAGTTATTCTGTTAGAATGAAACTAAGTTATTTTTTTTATCTTTTTCAGACCTTCATTAATTTTCTGAACATCTTCTTCTGAATAAGCTTCTCTCATATAAAAGATGACACGGTGCAAAGGCATATTTCCACCTCGTTCAATCATACTAGCAATATGTTTAGGCATTAATTTTTCTAATACTGACAGCGTTTCTGCATTGGATAATAAGACTGCTGTAGAGTCCATAATGGAATAAACATCTTCTGGGAAAAGCTTCTCCTTCTCCTCATCTGTTTCAAACCAATTTTGAACGTTAACACCTGGATGAGCATCTTTATACGTGTATTCTTCAGGTAATTCTGTCACTTTTGTAAATACTGACCAGTCAGATACTGTACCAGCCGTTACCCTCACTGTAAGTTCTTGTTCAGTAAATGGAACTTCAATTGTAAAGACTCCAGTCTTGGAAGCGACAGAATAATGTTGTCCCATGACTTCAAAAATAATTTGCTTCTGATTTGAGTATGCTTTTAGTACCAGAACATCTCCTGTACGTTTTGAAAAATCTTTTCCTGCTAGATGTACAAATGGCTGCTTAGCCCATTTGGCCTTGTAGTAATAAAATGCATCTTTCTTTTTCTGACGATCATAAGTCACTAGACCTTTCAAATTACGGTACTTAATACCACCTTCATCTCTATGACTACTTGAGAAATCAAACATATTCCAGATGAAACTTCCCCAAAGATAGTCACGCGCTTCAATTTGTGGGTAAACCGTCTCGTGATAAAGCGCCTGAAATTCTTCTGTGTAGTCTCGCACCTTTGGATCTAAGCTATGAAAGGCTTTATTTGCATCCACACCATATTCTGAAACTCCTAAAGCAACTGCTGGCAACTTCTCGTGACAATCGTCCAAAAAAGTGCCGTAATCTTGCATTTTGCCATAATACCAGCCAAAATAAATGTTATAACCAACCATTTTTGTAGTTTGATTTAAGGGACTTTCTGGTTTAACACTAAAAAGATTAGCCACAGTAAAGACACGCGTTTGGTCCAAGCTCTCAGCATAGGCTTTTACCTCTTCGACAAAAGGAGTCGCTACGTCATCCTCAGTATAGATGGCAACTTCATTTTGCACACCCCAAAAACAAATACTTGGATGATTAGCATTTTGTAGCAATAACTCAGCCATCTGCTGCTTGGCGTTAGCTTTGGCTACATCAGTCAAATGTACTTTCAATAAAGGAATCTCAGCCCAAACAAGATAGCCCTCTTCATCTGACTTTTGATACACTTCTGTAGGATGTTGGTAGTGCGATAAGCGGATTGCATTTGCGCCAATTTCTTTAATCATTTCAAAGTCACGAGTAATCTCATCATCTGTTATTGCTGAATACACAACCGCACTATCGTTATGACGAGCAACCCCATTTAATCTCACTTTTTGACCATTCAGATAAAAGCCAGATGACGAAGATAGCTGAATCTGTCTAAAACCGACTGACTTTGTGACACTATCCAAAATTGCTTCTGGGGTTTCATAAGTTACAGTAACGGTATACAGATACGGATTTTCAAGACCATTCCATAATATAGGATGATTGATTATCACATCAAGTTCTTCATTAAAAACCCAACTATCAACTATATTACCGTCTACATCTTGTAACACAGCTTTAAAATAACTCCCCTCTGGGGCATTTTTTATCACTTTAGGAGTTATCACAAGATGACCTTGTTCCAAAGAATCCTCTAGAGAGGTTTTGACAATAACACCATCGGTTCCAAAATAAGTCACATCAAAATAATCGTCTGTATCAAATTGTAGCCATTCGACACGGCGATGAATACCACCAAATACGGTAAAATCTCCCGCTGCTGGTGAAATCTCATCACTCACAATATTAGACACAAAAACCTCAAGAACATTTTCCTCTTGCAAGTTATCTGTCGGTAAAGCCACTGTAAAAGCAGAATACCCACCTTCATGATAACCTATTTTTTGACCATTAAATAAGACAGTCGCGATAAGACTAACTGCTTGGAAGCGGATGAAATGATACCCAGATGCCAAATCATCTTTCTGTAATACCGTTCTGTAATAACCATATCCCGTATTGTCACCAACCCCCTCTTCATACCACGTGTGAGGGATGGTAACACTTTGAGTAGTCACAGGCTGACTTTGATTGTCGTATTCTTTTTTTGATAGTCTATCAAACTGCCAGTTATCATTTAATAATGTTATCTTTCTCATGTCCCACCTAATTAAGAACCTGCAATTCATTACAGGTTCTTTAATTTACCTTTCTAACGTAGTATAAGCTATCGTATAATCATCAATGATTAGTATTTTCTCATCATCACTGCCCCACTTAGGAAGCTCTGGAGAATTAGGATTACCCGTTGTCACAAATTGGATAATATATTTTTGTAACACATTTGAAATGTGATAATCCCACTCTGTAAATGGGCGCCAGCATTTTTCCAAATTGCCAATAGTATACCACAAATCACTCGAATGCCAAGTCCCTGCCTCATCACCTGGTAGGTTTCTAGCGAGATAAAATTGATATGCTGAGTTAGAAACCATCTGATTACGACGTTTTCTCCAGGAAGAAGCCAGTTCAAGTAACGTATCCGATAACATATCATCCTTTGTTGTCCCAAGAAGGTAAGGAATATCAGTCTCAGCAAAGGTTGTCATCAATTCGTCTGAGCTATATGGAACCAGTTCCCTATCAATGCAAGGTGATAAAAAATCAATAGCGGTTTTATCTTTCGGCAACAATTCATTTACCATATCAAACAGTTCCTGACAAGGTACTATGCACCAATCTTTTCCCTCTTGTGAAAAAGCGTCACGCACAGATTCCCAAAAAGGAACTACCTTTTCGATTGGTTGAGCTTTGGCAAACTCTCTTCCTAGCCCTCCTCCACTTGTCATGATTGCTTTAGAAATATAGGGCTTAGCTAGAGGCGAGCAAACCAACTGCTGAATACTCATAGCACCTGCAGATTGCCCCATCAACGTAATGTTTTTAGGATTACCGCCAAACACTTCAATATTATGAGACAACCATTTGAGCGCCGTCAATTGATCATACAAACCAAAGTTAGCTCTTTTGCCATCTTCATCATCAATACTTGCAAAACCTAATGGTCCTAAACGATAATTGCAGGTGGCAAATATAATCCCTTTTTGAGCAAAATGTGTACCATCAAACGGTAACTCATTACCAGCACCAGATTGAAAAGCGCCGCCATGGATATACAATATTACTGGGCAATTATCAGCATTTTGAGGCGTCCAAATATTGAGAAACTGACAATCTTCACTATAGTTAAATGATAATCCTTTTCGAAATTCATTATAGTAGAAAGAATCCTCAGCCTCCGGTACAAACGTTCGTCGTTGAACACAGGCTGTACCAAAATCTGTAGCGTTATATTCACCTTCCCAATGAATCATTTCTTCTGGTAATTCAAAACGTTTTGCTTTAGCATAAGGAATTCCTAGAAAGCAGCGAACACCATCTTCAGAAATACCTAGTAAGTCACCACAATTTGTTTTTATTTCCATTAAACTACCTCTTTACTCGCTTTACGAGATGCTAACTCGTCATGAATAACCTCTGTTTTCTCACGAGTCAAATTGTAGATTAGTCCCATACCAATAAACTGAATCACACAAGCAAGAACCGGTGCCAATGTTACCAATGTACGAATACCATCACCAACGCCTGGAGCTTGTTCAGGTATACCAGATACAAAACCAATAACACCTAGCAAGAAAGTCATCAATGTACTTGATAATGAACTACCAATTTTACGACTAAACGTATAGATCGAATAAAGTGTTCCGTCTGCACGACGACCTGTTTTAAACTCTTGGTAGTCAATAACATCTGTTACAAATGCCCATGTTAAAATCATAAAAACAAGAGAACCTGCAGAAGCAATATTTGACAAAATCAGATAGGTCATAGCATCTTTAATTGGGAAAAGGTACAGACAAAGTGAGAAAATCATATTGTAACCCAAACCAACAAGAACAATATTCTTTTTACCAAATTTCTTAGCTAATTTTGGAACCGCAAAAAAACAAAGCATTGTAATTGGCAAACTCACCAATGAACTGACAGACATGATACGTGGGTTGTGATAATATTCTCTGTAAAGATACATTGAAAGGGTACCAGCTGCTGAAGAACCAATCAAACCACCAATTGTTGTTAACATAATACCAAATAAAGGACGATTACGAAGCGCATCACGCATTACTTCTTTAAAACTATAATCTTTAGCGAGTTTTGCTTTTTGTGAACTTGGTGTTTTAATACGTTCTGTACTAGTTGCTAGCATAATACTGTAGAAAATAAGGGAACCAACAGCCGCACCAGCTGCAACTAGGAAATAGTTTTTAACATTTGGGGTATGGTCTGCATTCCAAACCATCATGTTGATGATTGGCATGAAAAGGACGCCGACTGCGATACCGCCCAAACTACGTGCACGTGACAACTTCATACGTTCCTCTGGTTTATCAGTGATAACTGAAGCCATCGCACCATAAGGCATTGAAGTGCCTGTATAAGACAAATCATAGAAAAGATAAGCAAAGGCTACCCAAATTTGCTTGCTGGTCATTGGCCAACCAGACACATCCGCAAAGCAAATCAATACTGAGAGTGCTAATGGTACCATAGCTAGTTTAATATACGGTTTAAAGCGATCACCTGACTTCCCAATCATAAATTTATCTGGAATAGAACCGATCAATGGATCGTTGACAGCATCCCAAACCTTTGCAAAAAGAAACAGGCCAGCCATATACTGTGGACTGATCCCCAATACATAGGTACAAAATGTTAGAAAGAACATACTAACATAAGTTGTTACCATACTACCAGCTAAATCCCCAAAGATATAGCCAATTTGATCTTTAATACCAAATTTTTTCATCTGAGTATTCTCCTTAAAATTTTTATGTATCCGTTTACATTTATAGTATATTCTCTTTTAACAACAGACACCACACACCGTATACATCATAATTTGCCTTTTCTTAACATCCTATCATTATTGTTACTTTTTTTCGGAGAAATCGGAATATATTATGGTAAAATACCTCTATCGAGGTAATTCTATGGAAAAAAATATTGTATTATTCAAAAAAACACTTGATTTATTAAATCTTCCTTATCATCACTTTTCACACCATTTTTCAACTATCGAAGAGATAGATTTTGGATTTAGGAAAACATTCTATGATTCTAAAGGATATGACCGATTTATTGTTGTGTTACAGCGTTTTATAACTCCTACTCAACTTGCCCGTATTACAGATTATTTCGGCTTAACCTACTATCTTTTCTACTTTCTTTCAGATGATTCCTATATCACCATTGGACCTATAAGAACGAAAAAAATACCAGCTACAAATCAAAAGAAAGGAGAGTTTTTTAAGCAACTCACTATTTTCCCTGACTTAGAGCATCTTGATTATGTCCTATTAACTCTTTTTAGTACACTCAGTGATCGCAAAATTAAACTCTCCATCTTACCTAAACAATATTTAGATAAATCTCAGTCTCAAAAAGATTTGAATCACTATAGCGATACAATTGAAGGCTATTACGCTCTTGAAAATGATATCCTTGCAGCAGTTGCTCATGCCGATGCGGATCAAGCTATTTATCTCAAAACACTCCAAAATAGTCTGTCATTCAAATCACGTTCCGAGAATCTATTAGAAGTCACAAAATTACGCTTTAGTACCTTTAATACCTTATGTCGAAAGGCCGTAGAAAGTCAACAGATTCCACCTTTTTACATTGATAAATTATCTTCTCAGATTGCAAAAACCATTTGGAAAGCTTCATCAAATGATGACCTCATTAACTTTGATCACACCATTATCTTTTTCTACTGTGATTTGGTTAAAAGCTATCGCAATACTTCTAACTATTCACCAATCATTCAAAATGCCTTACTCTATATTGACCAACATTATCAAAACAATATAAAGCTTAATCAATTAGCAGAGCATTGCCACATTTCGAAAAATTATCTCAGCAGCCTCTTTCACAAAGAAGTCAACATGTCATTGTCTGATTATCTCCAGAAATACCGCAGCAAAAAAGCTTGTGAATTACTCTCCAATAAAAACTTGTCAATATTAGAAATTTCTGAACGCTGTGGCTTCCAATCCAGCGATTATTTCTCAAAAGTCTTTAAAGAACTTAAGCAAATGACACCAAGTCAATATCGTAAAATCAATCATCATCTTCCCTAACAGACACAAAAAACATGGACAATTCGCCATGTTTTTTTGTCTATCTTATTTTTCGTCGTATTGATCAACTTTATATTGTGTCACATCAACGTAGTCCATATCTGTTAGCGGAACATTTTTCGCAATTGCTTGAACACGTTCATCATCTTTTGCTGCTTTCATGACATGGATTTTCTCTTGAATACGCGCCATTTCTTCACGATCAAGTTTGTAGAATTTCATCAAGAATAATGAAAGACATAAAACTCCTGCTGGAATTAACGTCATAAGTGTAATCAATGCCATTTTCAAATCATTAGAAAATGCCGTTTCAACCGTTGGAAATTCTTTTCCAAAGCCAATACCTGCAAGGACAAAACCAACTACCATAGGAGCAAATGAAGAAGCAATTGAGTCAGTCAATGAGAAGATTGTTCCAATCATACCAGAAAGATAGCGACCTGATACAGATGTTTCATAGTCTGTAATATCAGCACCCATTGTTAAAACTAAACCAGAAGGGGCAGTTGAGGCGTAGCGAGCGATAATGTAAACGACAAAGAAAGCAATCGTGTACAAATTCCATCCTGCTAAATCAAGCATTCCTGGTTTAGCTGAGAAAAGAAGAACCGCCAAAGCTACCAAGCCAACAATACCGAGCTGAAGAGCTGTAACATATGCAAAACGTAAGCCTTTACGACGAGCCAACTGAGCAGCTCCTACTGTCACAAGAATACCAGGTAGGATTAGTAGCATTGACATTTTTCCAGAAAGTGCATAATCTCCAAAAACAATACCATAGAGCATGACACCAACAACTGAGTCACCAAATAATTGTGCTACAAATTTTACAAAAGCTGCTGAAATAGACAGAACTTGAAGTGGTTTGTTTCCTTTAATAACTTTCCAATAATCACGTAATTTCGTTTCCTGTGTTTTTTCACCAAGACCAAAATACTGTTTATTGTCTTTTTCCCAAATACCAATAATAGCTAAAACACCAAGCACAGCAGAAATTACAACAACACCAATGAAAAGTTCTTGGAAAAATCCTGGTGTGAAACCGCCATGTTTAGGAACCAGTGTTCCTGATACGACCACTTGACTTCCTGTCATAAGAACAGTTGTTGCAATACCATCAACGATATTAAAAATTGGACGTTGTTTTGGATCATTAGTAAGTGCTACCTGACCAGCTTTTGTAATTGTTTGTTGGAGTGAATAACCAATTTTATGGATAATCATCACGAGAACAAAAAGCGGTAAACGTACACTCTCACTAACACCACCTAATCCCAACATCATAAAAAGCGAGCTGGCTGTGATAATATTACCTAAAACAAGAATTGGGCGATATTTCCCAAAAGCTGTTTCTGTTTTATCAATGATAACACCAATTGTTGGATCAATAAAACCATCAAAAATACGAATATAGCCCATTAATTGACTAACAAATATCGCAGCCAGACCAAGGACACCTGTTGACAAATAAGTCACAAATGTAAAAGCAACTAAATAAATGTTAGTTGAGGAATTATTCATAGCAAATAAAATAATTTGCCATAATTTTGCACGATTATACGTTACGTCTTCTGTACGTTTTTCCAATGATTTTTCCATTTTGGAAACCTCCATAAAAATTAGTATCTGAACACTTCTTGTGTAAGCGTTTTATTTACATTCTCATTCTACAATACATCAGATGACTTGTCAACGTTTTTTTCCATTTTAAGCTATTTTTTCTAAAATTAGTCTGATGAACATCAAATTAATCAGACAACTCCCTTCATTTAACACTACAAATCAAAAAAGCAGCCTTGCGACTGCCTCTTGAAACTACTTCTTAAACACTTTCACCGTTGTCCCTACGTCAATCTGGCTGGAGACCTCTATATCCAGGTTCAACTGTTCTAGTACTTGCTTGGTCATGTAGAGTCCCAATCCTGAAGCTTTTTGGTGTTCATGCCCGTTATAGCCTGTGAAACCTTCGTCAAAAAGGCGGGGCAAATCTTCTGGTAAGATACCGATTCCCTGGTCTGCTATTGTGACACTATTTTCTGTTAAAGTAATCGTTATTTTTCCACCTGCGGTACTATATTTAATAGCATTGTCTAAGATTTGTGACAGGGCAAACGTCAGCCACTTTTTATCTGTTTTTAAAAACCACTCACCTGTCAGATCAACGGATAACTGTTTATGCAAAAAGAGAATGCGATATTTTTTGATTAACTCTTTGACCAACGCACTAACGGAAACGTGTTCAAAGCGAAAATCATCTTGCTTATCACTAAATTTAAGATAGGTCAAAAGTGTTTCTAAATAGCGTTCTAGGCGCAAAACTTGCTGATTAACATCATCTGGATTCAATTGTTTTGTCTGAGCCATCAGAGAAATAGCTGACAAGGGAACCTTCATCTGATGGGCCCACATTTTGATTAAATCTTGTTGACGCAAAGATTGACTATTAACCTTGAAAACCTCTTGCCTCGCTTTCTCATCACGCGCATATAAGGCCTTCTGATAGGCATCGTCAAGCGGACTTGAAAGCTCTGCTATTTCTTCCAAATCCCTAAAATCTCTTAAAAGCCTCATCTGGTGATGAAAGCGAAAAAAATGCCACAAACTAAGAGGAAGAAAAACCGCTAAGTTAAAGAGAATAGCCATTCCAAAGTAGGCGATGGGAAAGTGATACAAGATAAAAGAACCTAAAAAACCAGCTAATAGCAGTAAAATCAAGACATACCAAAGCCCATACTGCCTAAAATAATGTTTCATCATTTGAGTAAATACCCAACCCCTCTTACCGTATGAATATGGTCAAACCCAAGCCCAGCCACTTTCTTCCGCAGGCGTGTCATATTGACATTTAGCGTATTCTGGTCAATAAACTCATCACTCTCCCACAGCTTCTCCAAAATCGTCTCCTTACTCACCACTTCTTCTTTATAGGAAAATAGCAAAGCTAGGATTTTGTTTTCCGTGGGCGACAGCTGGATTTGTTCAGTCGAACTAGAGAGGACACCGTCACGGCTGAGCGTAAAACCATTGAACGTCAATTCTTCACTGGTAAATTGATGCGAACGCCGTAAAAAAGCCCCAATTTTAGCATCCAAAAGACTAATCGAGAAGGGCTTAGCGATATAATCATCACCCCCCATGTCTAGAGCCATAACCATATTCATCTCATCATTACTCGATGATATAAAAATAATAGGGACAGTTGATGTCTTTCTAATCTCCGTTGTCCAGTAAAAGCCATTAAAATAAGGAAGTGTAATATCCACCAAAATCAGGTCTGGCTTAACCTCTTCAATCTCCTGCTTAACCGCACGAAAATTTGACACACTAAACACCTCATACTGTTGTCCCAAATGCCCTTTCAGTAACGACACAATAGTCTCATCATCTTCAACAATAAAAATTTTATCTTTTTTCATTTTTCAAGCCCTTTTAAGAACACTAACATAACTATCTGAAAATATTGTAGTCGTTTTTAGATGATAAATCAAGAAAGCACCTGCTAATTTTAGAACAGGTGCTTCTTATGATTATCTTTCAACTAATTTATAATAAGTTCTGCTAGTGATTTTGTAAATACCATAATAGAGGATACCAATGATGAGCATGGTAACCCCAGCCACTAGGTAAACTAAATTACTGCTAGCAACCCCAAAGAAAAGAAGCATTTGTTTTAACATCGGAATAGCCACTACATAATGCAGCGCCGCAATTCCCAATGGCATAAAGAAAACTAAAATAGTTTGAGAAGAAATGGTTTTCTTAACATCCTCTTTTGACATTCCAACTTCTTGGAGAATCTTATAAGATTTCTTATCTTCCTGACCTTCTGAATATTGTTTATAGTAAATAATCAAAGCTGCACCAAGTAGGAATGATAGACCTAGAACCACACCTGTAAAGAGCATACCACCAAACAAGGTGTAACCTTCATCAAGAGCATCCTGTCTAAATTGAATATCACCAATACCATTTCCAGCATCATCAACAATACCAACACCACTAGCCAAGTTTAGTTTCTCAGCCTCTTCTTTCGTTAAATCGAGATGAGCCGTGTAGGTATTTGGTGGAAAAGTCACCGCAGAATCCATAATCTCCTTAAAGGAGGTTTTTAACCTTGAAGCTACTTCTTCATTGGCAACGACCATCACTGCTCCATTATAGATATAATAAACTTCTGGGATAAGAGCTGTTTTATAATTTTTAACGACATCAAATTGATTACCTAACAAGTTCATGGTCTTGTAATGACTGTTTCCTTGTTGTTTAAAGAAGGCAACTTGATTAGCAGACAAGTTAGGAACATCATTACCTAATTTTTTAAAATCATCTTGGGTAACGACAAAAACAAATCCTGTTTCAGCGCCTTTTTGCATCATTTCTTCTATGTTTGCATAGGAGATACGGTCACGATTTTCTAGTGGAAAACTAATGAGGGAGGATGTGTAACCAACCACTTTTTTCTTAGAATCCAATTTACTCAAAACATATTTATCCAGTAATGCCTGACCTTCATCTGAAAAGCCATCTACAGTCAATGAAATCTTGGCTGAATTAGGAAATATTTTGTTGGTTTGTGTTTGCGTATTGGCATAAAGCGCAGCTGTTGTCCCAATTGAAACAAAGGCCATAACTGACAAGAGGGTGATACTTGCAAGTCCTGCAGCGTTAGCCTTCATGCGGAAAATCATCTGACTAGTCGTGATAAAGTGCTTCGGTTGATAGAAATAGCCTTTATTGCTCCGCTTTTTCTTCAAATACCAAGCCATAAAGCTAATATAGAAAAGATAAGTCCCTAAAATGACTAGCACCACCGCTACAAAGAAGTAGAGAATAACCAAGAGAGCTGACAAATCCTTAGAATAAATCGAAATCCCGTAGCCTGCACCAATAAAGAGAACGCTGAGAAAAGCTAGAAGCATATTACCACGCGGTTCTTTTTCACCCTGCTCACTACTTTTGAACAAGCTGAGCGGAGAGGTTTTACCAATACGACGCAAACCAACTAGCATAAGAATAAAGAAGATTCCCGCAAAAAGCAACGCATTTAGGACAAACGCCAATGGCGACAAGGTCAAAATCAACTTATCATAATTGATGATATTAACAAAAATCAGATAAAGAAAATTGGCAAAAATCCCAGAGAAAATTGACCCTAAAATCACTAGAATGAGGAAAATAATCCCTAATTCGAGAGTTGATACCCAGCCCACCTGACGCTTATTCATCCCTAAAATATTATAAAGTCCAAATTCTTTACTTCGCTGTTTAAGGAGAATATTATAGCTGTAAATCTCCATCGCAATAGACAAAATGGTTAGCACCACCACACCTAGAGGTAAGATAATAGCAGCCGTATCCATTCTTTCTCTCATCGGACTAGTCATGATAAGCAAAATGGAACACGTCAGACTATAAAGGACAAAACTTGCCAAGAGAAACGGAGCATAGGCCTTTTTCGATGACTTGATGTTATTCCAAGCCAGTTTTAAATAAAACATATTATTCACCTCCTAAAAGAGCTGACATGGCAAGCGAAATCTCACGGTTAAAATCTGTTGAGGTCTTATCACCACGATAAAGCTGGTGGAAAATACGACCGTCTTTGATAAAGAGAACACGTTTGGCATGACTAGCCGCATTGGCAGAGTGAGTTACCATCAAAATGGTTTGACCTGTTTCGTTGATTCCTTCAAAAAGCTTCAATAAATCTTCTGAGTTTTTATAATCCAAAGCAGCGGTTGGTTCATCTGCCAATAAAAGCTGAGGTTGCGTAATAAGCGCACGCGCAATGGCCACGCGTTGCTTTTGACCACCAGAAAGTTCAAAGGGACGTTTATTCAAAAGCGTGTCAATTCTTAAACTGCTGGCCAATCCCTGCAGGCGCATCTCCATCTCCTTATAAGATTTTTTATCCAGTACAAGTGGCAAGAAAATGTTGTCTTTAATAGATAAAGTATCTAAAAGGTTAAAATCTTGGAAGACAAACCCTAGATTTTTCAGACGATAACTAGCAAGTTTACTTTCCTTGATTTTGGTAATGTCCTCACCATTTAAAATAACCTGCCCCTTACTAGGTTTATCAAGAGTCGCTAGGATGTTGAGCAAGGTTGTCTTACCAGAACCAGACTCACCCATAATGGCAATAAATTCACCTTTTTCAACCTTAAAATCCACATCTTGAAGAGCGCGTGTTTCTTCCTTTGAAAAACGTGTACGATAAACTTTTTCTAAATGATTGATTTGTAAAAACATAATACGATTCCTTCCTTACTATCCATACTTGATAACTTCGAGTCATACTTTCACTATTACTATATCAGAAAGTTCTCACTTCCTGCATCTTTCAGCCCTGCATTTTTTCCTAAAACAAGCGGTGCAGACTGACACGACGACCAAACCTAAAATCATAATACTATAACCTAATTTATTCATTTCACTCACTTCCATTTCTTGATGACCACAATTCCTAACAGAATCACTCCTGCCAAAATAGCTAAGCCTAAAAGACTTCCACCGTAAAATTCAAAAGTTCCTTTAATCGCTTCTAGTGACATCGCTCTCTTCCTTTCTTTTGATATTTTTATTTTATCGGAAAATAGCAGAGCTAATCTTACAATAACGTGCTTAAACCTTACAAAATTGTAAGACTTTGATATAATGGAGAAAATCTTAGAAATGAACAAGAGGAAACAACATGGCCAAAAAAATCGGAAAATTACTCGGTGCTGTCGGAAATCTTTTAGCCATTCCAGACGCTATTGATGCTGTCAAGCACGTCACAGACAAAGCAACACCAATCATTGAAAAAGAATTAGACCGCAGACACGAACATAAAAAATCACTCATCCAACTAGATGATGTTCAACATGTTCCACTCGATTATGCACAGAAACTCTTAGAGAATCGTGGTTTTACCGTTTTACCCATCTTAGCCAAAGCCCATCCGAAATACGCCAACGAACGACCTCTAGAAGTCGTTGCCATGCACCCACGTGCTGGAAATTATAAGCCTGAAACCTTAGTCAAATTGTATTTTGTTAACGAAGACATTATTAACCAGAGTAACGAACTCAAAAAGACAACCACAGATAACCTTGCAAATCTTCAAAAAAACTTAGCAAAACCACTTGATACCCTCAAAAAAGTCAAACTCCCACTTGGTAAGAAAAAATAAAAAAACACCTAGACCCGTATCATCATAATTGAGGTCTAGGTGTTTTTATCATTTATAGACTGTGGTAACTAACTTTATCATCACTACATATAGCACCATCCAAATGTATCATCAAGTACTAATCTACCTGAATATATCGACGCGCTCCTGAATAAGACAGATAGGAAATCCACTGTTTTCCTTCTGCAATCAAAACTTTATCATAATTCACCTTTTCTCCCTTATCGTAAGTGGCAAGAGTTGGACTAGCTGATTTTGCCTCAGCTTTAATCGGTGAGGAGTTTTGGAAAATGTAGACACCACTAGCAGGAAGAGTAATCTTCACAGTAGGCGAGGTTGGTTGAGGAGTTTGAGTCACTTTATTTACTGGCGACTTTTGATGTTTCAAAGCTTCAATAGCAATATAACGTCGATTTCCTTTATATGACAAGTAAGATAGCCATCTAAAACCATCAGCCTCTACAAGCTTATCATAATGGACAGAGTCACCAGCATCATAGTGAGCTAATTCAGGACTTGAGAGTTTCGCTTCAGCTCGAATAATAGATGTCTTGGTGAATTGATACGTACCACTCTTAGCCAAACTTGAATGACTTACTGGTGTCACATGGGATACGGATGGCGTTTTAACTACAGTTGATGCTGACAAGTCTTTGAAATGAATAAAACCATCTACTTTACTAATAGGAATTGTTCGTTTGTGATATCGATGAGTATAGTCATAATTATATTCTTCAATGGTCACGTAATCACCTGATACTTCCGCTACCCAAGCAACATGACAACTGCGCCACCATGCCACTGAACCTACTGCTGGCTTATTGTCAACAACATATCCCTCACGTCGTGCACGCGTTCCCCACTGATCCGCATTTCCATAAGCACCAGGAATTATAAAACCATTGACCGAAGATAAGCGATGAGCTACAAATGATACGCACTCTCTATTCCAAAGTCTCCAAGGATCAATGAGACTATCCGGAGCTGCATTTTTAAGATAGACAGGATAATCATCTCCCAAATGTGCAAAACTCAAAGTTGGTAAGTCATTGGACTTTTTCATTTTCGGAACTTCTACCACTGATTCAACGACCTTTTGAGGCACTGCTTCTTTCTTAGGCGCCACAACTTGCGGAGTTTCCTTCTTAGCTTCAGGTACAGTCACTTTAGGTTCTGTAACAACTGCTTTTTCTACTTTTTGTTCAGAAGTCTCCGAACTAGCCGCATCAACGATTTCCTTTCTCGGCTGATCCACCTTGGTGTTTTTTAAACTTTCAGCTATTGCTTTTGCGATCGCCCTTTCTAAAGAAGCCATATCCCAAGATGATTCCTGTGTTTCAAGTTGCGTTGTCACCTCAGGTACAGTTGAGACTTCCTCTGCCAAAGCAGAGCCAGTCACCAAAAACATCCCTAAAAGAACTGACGCAGCTCCCATACCACACTTACGAATTGAAAAATGTTGAACAGTTTGCATACCTTTTTGCATTCATTAACTCCTTGTAAACTTAATCTTTCAGGCCTGTACCTAATTATTCGCAAGGAGGAAAAAAAGTTGAAAGAAATCAAAAATAATATTTTAAAAAAATAAACTACAAAGCTATAGTAACTTTGAAGCCTATTTTGTTTATTTACAATTTTACACTATAAAATTAATTATCAGTATTAAACACAGTGTAAATGTAGTGACATAGTATAAATTTGAAACAGTAAATCTCTAAACTATCAAAATCTTATCACATTTTTCTTAGTGAGATTAGTTGTAGCATTTAATTTGACAATTGGTAATTAATAAATACCATAATTCATCTACAATAAGTTACCTCAATAACTTTTCTACTCCAGACGATAAATTTTATTATTATCTGCATCACGATAAATAAGAATAAACTTATTACCATATTCATTATCCAAATCTCTAGTTGTCAGCACATATTTAACATTCAATTCATCAAGTTGATTAACATTTAGTTGAATGCTCAACACATCTGGAAATGGATTTGCCATAGTAGTAGCTTCATCAGTTAAAACATATTTCATATGACTATATCTATTCCATTGATTTTCCATACTACCTTTGCTATCAATCATTTTCATCAATTGCAAATCTGGATAGAAACGAATACCATCTAAACTTTTAGCGCCAAACATTTCGAGATAATTATACAACATTGTTGAATCCGATATCCAAAGAGCAGATGGATCTTCTTGAACTAACTCAGCGACTTCAACAGATAATTTTTTATCTTCAATGGCTTCTAGCCCATGAACAACTGGATTAACTGTCATACCACTAATTAAAGTAAGTCCTAAAATACTAGCCACGAGCCACTTTTTCCATCTAAAAGCCATAGCAAAATAGCTGAATAAGATGATTCCTAAAAGAATAAGTAAGATAAACCTTCCAGAATAGTTACGATAAAATTCCTCAGTCAAGATACGATAAACCATGAATCCTGTAAACGGAACAGCTGCTACAATAACTTTCCAATAATCCTGCGGTTTCTTATCCCAAATATACGCAATAGCCCAAATTGATGCATACACAGAAATGACTGCCAATGCCTGCCAAGCACGTGAACTTGTTACAAATGATAGTAAAGTAACTTTTGCAAGTAACACAGGTACATGACCGATGATAGCATAGGTTGCTAATAATATTGATAAAATAACTAACCCAAGTCCTAAACTATTTGACTTGAAGTCTTTTTTCTTTATCACAAATGGTAATAAGAAACTCACAAAACCTAGCAAATGATATGAACTGGATAATTCAACTTGATTACTTGCAAACGGTGTTCTATACGGCAGGATAGCATTTAATAAAAAGTCACTTATTACAGTTAATGATAATTCACCACCAGTAGACACACGACTTCCTGGATATACTGTATTTAAAGTCGTTTTAATCGCATCCCAACTATCTATAATCGTAATTCCAACAACTGTAAAAGAAAGACCTAATGTACAACTTATCATTAAAATATCAAATTTATTGATAAGTCTCTGTCGGATAGCGTTGATAAACTCAATCAGAGTAAATAATAAAATGAGATAAGCAAAAGGTACTTGAAATGCTGGATAGATAACTAAAATATAGCCAATAATTCCAGAAGCTAGGAGTGCCGCTAAACCAATTTTTGCCCATTTTGATTTTACTTTGAAATAGTGATGCATACTAACCATGATTAATAAACTAAAGAATACAACATCACCTAAGTGTTGCATAAACCACCATTGAACAACTGGTGTAAAAGTAATCCAAAAACTACCAACTAGCGATAAGTATTTTTTCCCTTTAGTTAATATCATAGCAAACTCAAATGCTAATAAGAGCATACCAATGACTTTAACACACCAATACCAAGATAAGCCTCTTGAAGCACCTAAAAATAAGAAGCCCCAATTAAACGGTTTTCCAATAAGAGAAATATGATTCACTGGAGCATTATAGGCAACAACCATATTTTGTCCCGAAGTGGCATATGATGGATTAACTAATTGAAATCCTGTACTAGATTGAGAAAGATAAAATGGTGTTTGAACCAACCATTCATCCGATCTAATCCCTCTAGGAACACCAATAATTGTCCCATCTTCTTTTTCTCTAGGAATCCAGTAACTACCTATCTCTAAAATATTTGTCGCACTATCAAGACTTGTTGCTTGTTCTCGTTTTCCAGAAATAGTCTCAGTGAGCCCAAAATTATTCCAAAATCCAATTGAACTTCCATTTAAATCTAGACTAATACCTAGCAAGCAAATCATTACCGCTATAATATATCTAAATTTAATAATATTATTGATTAATCGTTTCATTCATTGTCTCCAAAAATAAAACAGAAAAAATCAATTAGGATTTCTTCTGTTTGATGATCAAACTGTTACTTCTTATCTAGTAAGTTTTCATAATACTCATAAATCTTCAACTCATATTGCATACGATTTTGTCTTACAATCGTATCTAAAATAAATCCAGCAACAAAAGATAAGGCAGCTAAAATCATGAGACCAGTCGCTAAAATAGCTGATGGCATCTTAGCAATAAAACCAGTTTGCGTAAATTCACTAATAACTGGAACACCAGCAAACAAGCCTAAAATAAAGAAGATAGCTGAGCAAATACTAAAGAACAGTAATGGCTTATAATCTTTAAATAAGTTAAAAATCATTCGCAATACTTTAAAACCATCAGAGAAAGTATTGAGTTTTGATTCACTCCCCTCAGGACGGTCCTGATAGGTGATTGGCACTTCAACCAATTTAAAGCGTTTATCTAAGGAATGGATAGACAATTCAGTTTCAATTTCAAATCCTGGTGATAACACTGGGAAATTTTTAACGAAGAGACGATTAAACCCTCGATAACCTGTCATGATATCTTCATATTGGCCTTTATAAAGTTTATTTACAAGAAATTTCACAAGGTTATTTCCGAAACCATGGAAACCTCGTTTGTTTTCTTCTGCGTAAGTCCCATTCGATAAACGATCTCCGATAGTCATATCCGCCATACCAGAACGAAGAGGCTCCAAGAGTTTTTCTACCTCATCAGCTGGATAAGTATCGTCTGCATCAACCATAATATAATAATCCGCTTCAATTTCACGAAACATCGAACGCACAACATTCCCTTTCCCTTGGCGAGGCTCAAAACGCACAATTGCTCCTGCTGCTCTTGCTAACTCATTCGTTCTGTCTTTTGAATTATTGTCATACACATAAATATCAGCTTCTGGAAGAACGCGCTGAAAATCTTTAATAACTTTTTGAATAGTTACTTCCTCATTGTAGGCAGGAAGTAAGACTGCGATTTTTTCGGACATGTTATTTTACCTTCCCTCTGGCACTTGCTGATTAGCAGCAAAATATTTTTCAATTTGTTTTACAATTTCTTCTTTTTCATCATCTTTTAAAAATTCAATTCGATTATCTTTTGTTATCAAATAGTCATTCTCTGAATTGAACACATATTCAAAGTCACTAGCTGCCGCTTCAGAAAAAAGACTACTTCCTAAAAAATAATTTGGCGAACTAATATCAATAAAATCTAAAATGGTAGGAGCTAAGTTTAGTGAGTTTCTACCATTGACATCGACTACTGCAGGTTTAACTTTTTTACTGTAGATAAAGAAAGGAACTTGATCCAAACTTCCATGAGATCTACTTTCAAAAACATCTTGATAACTGTCATCTACGTACGTGCCATGGTCTGTTGTAAATACTAAAATAGTATTATCAGAGACCGAACTATTTACAAATTTATTAAAAAATTCTCCAAATTGATAGTCTAAATCATAATATTTATTTAATGTTGCATTTTTTCCATCACCAAACTTTTTATCTACCGAATCCATAGATATATGCGTTCCAAAGGTATACATCGAAATGAAAAATGGCTTTTTTTTCTCAAATTTATCTTGAGCTTCATCTAATAATAATTGATACATTTGTTTATCTGAAACTGTATCAGAAAGTCCTTTTCTACCATCTTCTAGTGTTGATATATTATCAAAACCAAGTGAGTTCAAATACTTTGTAAATGTCTTATTACTTGGCTCTGAATTAATAAAAGTCGTTGAATAGCCCTCATTTTTAAGAATACTTTCGATTGAAATAAGATTATTCGAATCGTAGTTATCAAATTGATATCCCGAGTATAATTGTCCAATTAATCCACGATATGTTGCAAAGGTATGGTTATAATAATTAGTAAAATTGATAGACTCCTGCTGTACCTTTTTTATTTTAGGCATAATATTCTGTTTATGGTCAATAATTCCTTGTGACAAACCTTCTGTAAATATAAGAATAATATTAGGTTTATCATTAATAGTTGTTGATTTCTCGATAACATCAGCCACCTCTGGCTTAAAAAATTCTTTTGTCACATCAGGTAAACTTGCAATTTGTTTTGCAATACGATAATTTTCTAACTTTTCCTGATAAAGATTATAGAAGTTAAAATAAGGTGACGTTCTATTTTCAATAGGCATGCCAGAAATTAATGAAATTTCATTAATAAATAGTAATAGTAAAGCTATAGAAGTGTATCTTTTGGGAATTTCAAGCTTTTTAATTGGTAATAGCGATATAGCGATAATCCCAATTGCCCCAATAGAGTATACCCAAATTTTTCCAGATAGAGCTGCAAGAGAATCAATATTGGAAAGCATAACAGATGATAAATAGGTACCACCAAAAACATAAATCCCTTGCTCAATATTGAATAAAAATATTAGAATAGCATTTAAAAAATTTCCAAAGACATTATATTTTACAATAACTACGTTGGAAATTAAAAAAATAATCACCAGTTCTAAGATATTAACCCAAAATAACATCATATTCTCAGAACTCATTAGTACAAGTACAGATAAAATAATTGATATGGTATATTTGAGAACAATACTTATATCAAGATATCTCTCAGCTATCGTTTCTTTTAATGGTATTCTTTTTACTCGACGACTAGCCATTTTTGATTTTTAAAATTCCTTTCTTGATAATGTATTTAATAGCACTTCCAGGACCTCTGTAAATATATTTCAAAGCTCCTTTTATACCACCTATTTGGTCAAAATTGATATAGGTATTTGGAACATTATCCGCACGGATATTTAGCACTTTATTGTCAACAAAAGGAGAGATATAGCGTTCGTGCTTTGAAATCACATAGTCATAGTGATTTGCCCATGCAAGATAAACCAGAATGCGTTCAATCGAATGTAAAATAGTATGTTGAGGTAAAGGCTCCGCAGGAATTTCCTCATCTGTGAGTCCTAAATCAAATAAAGGTTTTAGAGCATCGTATTTGAACCAAATAAAGGTTCCATAAGACATGATGAAGGTATCAAACGTTTCAAAATCAATACTTCTTGCCAAGCCCATTCGTTTCCACAAGTCATTCATATCCGCTGCAAAACGATATTCATTCCAAGGTTCCACAATCTTAGTATAACGGAAAAAACTTGGGATATCTGCAATAGCAAGACCTAGCTTCTCTCTACGATCAAATGCAGCTAATAAATGGTTTGCTGACTGAATCAACATTTGATTTAATTCTGCTCGCCAAGAATCACCTACCCAATAAGGGTATTCTGGAGATTTCTTCGTATGGAAATGTCCAATATAATCGTACTGGGATAGGGCATCTTTTAATTTCAACATTGGAATAATATCGCGTCCCTTAGCACCAGTCACTATGATAGTAGCAGTTTTGCCACGCTTTTCTAGAATTTCTTTAATTTGTTCTTCTTTTTCAGCCGTATTCGTTGTCAAATACAAATCATAATCAAAGGCAAATGCTTCAAAATTTGTCAAAAACTCATCCAATAAATCAACATAGAAAGTATGTAAATGAACCGCAACCTTCTTCGTAGTTACCGCTATTTCTCCTGTTGCTTTTCCATCAATCACTTTGCGATCAATCAAATAAGCTGGAGTTGGTAGACTAATATCCGACATATGTTCTTCAATCAGTTGAACTGGATAATTCGTTTTCTCCTCAATTGTACGAAGAGTGTACGGAGATAAATGTTGTGTTAAATCAAAGGTTTTCACCTTGATAAACGGTACCTGTTGATCCAAAAGCACATGGGGATAATGAATCGTAAAATTCGAATGAAAATACTGGTCAGCTATGGGGACTGTGTTTAGCACAGAGTTATAACGAAAACCAGCTTCTACAAAGAGTTTTGTATACTTGGTTTCGTACTCATCAATAACCTTTTGAACATCTGTATGAGCTACGACAGTTTGCCAGAAGTTCTCGAAAACATCAGACTGAACAATTGATTGTTTAAAGGACATGAAGTAAGACTGTAGATGTTCATCAATATAGATGTGCCCTGCATCAATCGCTCGATGATTTGTCATACCCCAAAAATCGGTAGCCACATCTGATTCATAGCGATCATAAAGTGGCGTCAAGTCCCACAATGGTCCAAAACAAGTATCGTTCATGGCTGTAACAGAATCGTAGTCTTTCAAGTTCTCAAATCCGACCAATTTCATTCCATCTTGCCAAGCAGCAAAATCATATCCAATATTTTCACGTTGGATAAATTCATCAATCAGCCCCTCTTGACGAAGCTTCTTCACTTCCACTTCACTCAATAGGCTGTTTGAAATGAATACAACCTTCGCAAACAAGGAACGAATATGCTCTAGTTGGTAATGGACATGTCCACTAATCACCTCATTTTTATTAAAATGAACATATAGAAGTAGTCGTTTCATTTATTTCTCCTAAAGAAGTTAATAATCTTAGTCGGAATGGTCCAACGTCGTGACGTAATCACACGCTCATATTCCGTTGTTATATGGCTAATCTGATGTTCTTTTTCTGCAATTGTCACCTCAAGTCCTACGTTACTTTCCTTGAGCTGTTCGATATATGCATTCTGATTAGCCGAAATCGTCTGTAGTTGATCAACAAGTATATTCAAACGACTGATTTCCTGATCGCGCTTAAATTGCTCTAAATCCGATTGTTTGTCTTTTTCAATAAGCATGTTGACGAGACGCGAAACATCATAGTCTGGATATTTTTTCAGATAGTTTAGTTGTGTCTGACAAATTCCAGCTACTCGTTTTTCAAATTTTTCATAGGTAATCGGTTTAGAATCTGAACCGATATTCATTCGATAGACCGTTGTACTATCTTCCAACGTTGATAATTTGGTTCTTTTAAATAATTCCAGTTGTAAATCAAAAGTATCATCCGCTGCATTTTCAGCAAGAGCATCTGTCACTTCTAACATTAACTGACGTTCAACCAACCAGGTAGATGCCATTGTCATCAATTTGTAGACCAATAGATGTTCATAAGAATCCGCTAATGGTAAAATCCCATTTTTGAAAACATCCTTCTGTAGCAAGGTTCCATCTTCAGCAATCATATCAAACTCAGAATTAGCCCAGAGAGAATCTTCTCTACTCTCTAATAGCTCTACCTGCTTTTGCAATTTCAAAGAATCCGTCCAAAAATCATCTCCATCACAACGAGCAATATACTCCCCTCTTGCTTCCTTGACAATTTTTTTCCAAGTCTTTGCGATTCCAAAGTTAGACTCGTTATAAAATACACGGATAAGCTCTGGATACTTCTTTTCATACTGTTCTAAAATTTCTCGAGAACAATCCGTTGAGGCATCATCTATCAAGATAATTTCATAAGGAAAAGTTGTTTCTTGCTGAATAAAACTATCAATAGCTTGTCCAATCCACTGATCTTTATTGTAATTCGTGCAAATAATAGAAACTTTCATAGTCTACCTACTCAGATTTTAAAATATTCCAACTTCCATTCCGCTTTAAGATTCCTGTTGCAGAGTCTTTAGCAGACTCATCACTAGTATCCAAATCATCACGATTGAGAACAATAATCGGTGTCTCATAGACTGGTAAGAAAGCTAGAACTTGGTTTCGTTCATCACGGATGGTCATTTCTAATTTCAACTTAACATCGTTCAGTGGCGTTAATAAGCAACTATAATCTATAGCGTAGTGCCCCTTACCATCTGTCATACGATCCATCGTGTTGTCGTTATACATCCAAATGTTCCGATCAATGTCTGTCAATGAAATCGCAACATAAGTTTTAATATCTTCAAAAACATCGTATGTTACCTTGAACTGAACAGGTATATCTGGAGTGGTACGATTTGGCGACAGGAGCTCCATTTTAAGATTGTCTACTAAAATTCGGTTACTGATGTCTTCTGTATGAGTTTCACTAACAACTTGATTCGTATTATCAAAACTATATTGATTCGCTACATCTCGTGGGTTCCCTGAAGCCTTAATGAGACCATCCTCAATCAAAATAGCCTTATTACAATATTTCTTCACCGCTCCCATGTCATGAGTTACAAGAATGGTAGTCTTACCACTCTTCTTACGTTCCATGAAATAGTCATTACACTTCCGTTGAAATGCTTCATCTCCGACAGCCAACACCTCATCCAGGATTAATACATCTCCTTGCGCTTTAATGGCTACCGAAAAGGCTAGACGAACTTGCATCCCACTAGAATAATTCTTAAGTTTTTGATTCATGAATTCTTCTAGCTCTGCAAACTCAACAATATCGTCATACATGGCATCAACTTCTTCTGTTGTAAAACCTAGCATGGCACCGTTCATATAGACATTTTCTCGTCCTGTCAATTCTGGATTGAAACCAACGCCCAATTCAATAAAGGAAACCATTTTCCCATTAACGGTTACTTTTCCTTTTTCAGGAACGTAAATTTGAGAAATAATTTTTAGAAGCGTTGATTTTCCTGACCCATTTCGACCAAGAATACCAAAGAAGTCCCCTTCTTCCACTTCAAAATTAATATCCTTTAAAACATGCTGTTCTTTGTATCCCTTGATACCTTTAAAATAATTAACCATACTAGTGCGCAGGCTCTGTGTACTTTCTGTCGGTAATTTAAAATATTTTGAAACGTGTTCAACTTTTACTGCAATATTTTTTGTCATTAAAGAATCTCCGCAAATTTCTTAGCACTTTTTTGGAAAATAGCATAACCTATTCCAAAAATTAAAATTGGTAAGATATAGGGCACTATAGCAATTGCTTTATTTTCAATCAAATCCCAGCCTCGTAAACTTCCTGAAAATACAATGAAGTGACGTAAATCTTGAATAATCTGCGCTAAAGGATTCAGCATCATTACTTTCGCAATGGCAACTTGACCTTTTTGTAAAATAAACGTCAGAGAGTAAATGATAGGTGTGCCGTACATTCCAGCCTGCATAACAACTTCCCAAATCGGACCGATATCCCGATATTTCACAAAAAGTGTTGCTAAAATAAACGCAATGCCCGTTGTCATTAAGAAGAGTTCAACAAATAGTGGGAAAATCACCAACCAACCTAAAGACACATTTACTCCATTTATGACGGCAAAGATAAAAACAACTAGAAGATTAATAGCATAGTTAATGGTTGCACCTACGACTGATGAGATGACAATAATTTCTTTAGAAAAATTTAACTTGCGAAGCAAATCTCCCCTTGAAACAATTGACATCATCCCCATATTAGTTGCCTCAGAAAAAAAGTTCCAAGTTACCATACCTATTAATAAACCAATTGCATAATGAGGTGTTCCATCATCAAAACGTAAAAATCGAACAAATACTAAATACATGATAGTAAAAAGCATCATTGGCTTTAAAATAGACCATAAATGTCCTATAAAACTTCCTTGATAACGAAGCTTAAAATCCGTTTTTATCATTTCTCGGAGAAGAATTCGATTCTCCTTAGCAAATATATTCATATCTATAATCAAATAGGGATACAGCCGTCACAGTTGACTCAGTGTTCCCTTCATTCAGTTAGGTTACTAACTGAACTTTCCTTTCATTATTTTTTTGTCTGATATTCCTTTTTATAGGCAAATTTTGTCATCAGCAAGGTCCTAAATACAATCGTATGGAATGTCCGATTTTTTCTAAAACCATAATTTTTCAAAATAGCCATTCGTTCAAAAAATCCGTACTCTTGTAAGGAGATGAATTTCTCAATCAGGTCTTTCTGCTCTGCTGATATATCCATATTAAGCAAATGCTTCGCCTGTCGTTGACTATCTATGATAAGCTGCCAATACTTACTAAATAGCAAATGTGGACGCATCCATTTATAAAGACGCTTTGACCAAGTCCTTGCTCCAAGCACGTTATTGTCATGCTGACGGTAAAGCTCTGTTGGCTGATCGATATAAATGAGCTTTCCGAAAGCTGTTGCTAAAAGAGCTAAGTACCAATCATGCATGAGTAAATTATCTGTAGCAGTCCAACGTTCTGCTAGGGCATGATTAATCATAGCAGTCCCACCAGTCACCGTATTTTCAGTCAATTCTTGAAGCAACTCTGTATTAGCATGGTGTGATTGGCTACGAATCATACTGTCATTTATGACTTCCAACTGTTGGTTGACCACTTTTAAGTCAGTATAGACCATCAGAGGATCCGTTTGGGCGTGATTTCGCGCCTCTGCGAGTGTCAACGCCATCTTTTCAGGCAACCAAATATCATCCTGATCACTAAAAAAATAATAGTCTGCTTTCTCATGTTTGAGCAAGGTGAAAAAGGACTTAATGACGCCGAGATTTGTTGTTTCATCAGGATTTATGAAGCTAATACGGTCATCTTGCTCCACAAATTGCTGAATAATCTCTCGTGTTCTATCAGATGAGCCATCATCACGTATCAAGAGTTTCCAATCGGTAAACGTCTGTTGTTGAATACTTTCAATCTGTTCAGCTAAAAACCGCTCACCATTGTAGGTAGCCATCAGAATATTAACTTTCATTCAAAAACAACTCCTCGTACTCTCCTACAATTTTTTCCCAACTGTAATGGTCAGCCATCCGTTTTTTAGCCGCATTTCCTAAGTCTGAAAAATCACTTGCCTGATCAACCTGATTAATCAGCTCTGATAGATTTCCTGCATATTTTTTCCAGTACAAAGCGGTGCTCTCAGCCACAGAACGGTTAAAATCAACATCTAATACTAAATTAAGTTCTGTATGTGCTAGCGCTTCGAGAAGACCAGGATTTGTCCCACCAACTTCGTGGCCGTGAATATAGGCCTGGGCATGAGCACGAATATAATTCAAAAGCTCCCTGTCATATACCGTCCCCACGAATTTAACACGTGGGTCTTTATCAAAGCCAGTCACGTCACGTAATCTTTCAAAATAGGGATTTCCTTCTTGATTACAAATAATGATTAAATCACGTTTGGTTTTGGACACCATGAACTCACGAATGGCTGTTTCGTAATTATTTTCAGGGACAAAACGCCCAACTATTAGGTAATACCCTTTTTCTCTGCTCTGCCATTTTCCAAAAAACTCACGAACCAACTGACTATTTTCCGTCAAGCTAGACAGCGCCAAGTCAGTCCCATAGGCAATAAAGCGTGTGTTAGACCAAGGATAGGAGCGTTTAATATAATTTTCAATCCCTTCATTATCAGAAATCACAAGGTCAGCATGCTTAGTCATCATCTTTTCAGATAATTTCAAGTACATTTGAACTGGACGAGACCACTTACTTCTCTTCCATTCTAAACCATCAGGATTAATAAAAAGCTTTCCCTTTAAGCGTCGAATCTTTCTTACCAGTGGAGCTATGAAAGCCCCTATTGTGTTGCCCAGTACATAAAAAATGGGCTCTTGAATCCTATCTTTCTCAATCAATTGCAGAGCGTAATTGATCGCTTGAATATCGTAAGCGATAACCCTAGCTGGACCAAGTTTTGGTGGGTTAATCGTAAAACAATCTGCTCCATACATGTCAAAATGCATTCCTTGTTCTTGATTACTCAGACAAGCAACGTGATATTTTATACCGATAGTCCTTTGATTTTTCACCAGTTCTTCAACGAATGTTTCAAATCCGCCGTATTGAGCTGGTAGACCACGACTTCCTATAATAAAAACGTGTTTCATAAAAGACCTTTCGCTTTAATGTTAATCTTATTCATTATAGCACAATCTCAGAAAATCTGCTCTGTTCAACTTAACATTAAAAATACTAGCACACAAAAAGGGGCTTTGCCCCTACAATTATCTTTGCTCTTGTTTGTAAAACTCTTTTAGAGCTTCTTGCCAAGTTGGAATAACAAACCCTGTTGCCTTAGCTTTATCAAGGTTCATGGTTGAGTTAAGCGGACGTTTTGCCTTAGCTGGGAAGGCTGATGAATCCACTGGAGCCACTTCGACATCGGTATCTTTTAGGATTTCCACAGCAAAATCATACCAAGTCGTATCTTCTTTCGCATCATTTGATAAATGATAATAGCCGAATTCTTTTTGATTTTCAGCCAAATGGCACATAAATTCTGCAAGTGTACGTGTCCAGGTCGGACGACCGTGTTGGTCATTAACAACTGTTAAACGTGAGTGTTGCTTTGCTAAATTTTCCATGGTAAAGACAAAGTTTTTGCCATAGTTACCAAATACCCAAGCTGTACGAATGATATAAAACTTGTCTGCGTACTTTTCAACTGCTTCTTCACCCAAACGTTTGGTACGTCCATATTCTGTCTTAGGATCTGGTTTATCTGTCTCTAACCATTCTTGACCGACAGGTTTCTCGCCATCAAAAACATAGTCTGTTGAGATATACACTAGCGTAGCACCATATTTGGCACAAGCTTTTGCGACATTCTCCGTCCCTGTGACATTGATAGCGTAGTTCAATTCCTTACCTTCGTCTTCTGCTGCATCAACAGCTGTATAGGCAGCACAGTGATAGACCAAGGTTGGTTTCACTTGAGCAAATACCTCGTCAACTTTCTCAGCATTGGTAATATCCATTTCTGCGACATCCACTGCAACGTATTCTTCATTTCTTTCGTCGAGCAAATAGCGGAGCTCTGTTCCAAGTTGTCCATTGGCACCTGTTACTAAAATCATGTGATTCTCCTTAAATATTTTCTTTTATTTGGTCAAAAATAGACGATTGAGATACTCAGTCTCTGTCCTACTAATTTTTTATCGAATGCCTAGGGCAATACGTGCATAGCGACTGAGACGATCCACAGTCCAAGCTGGGTACCAAACGAGTTTGACGTCTACTTTTGTGACTTCTGGAATTGATTTCATCGCATCGTGAATTTGATCTGTAATTAAATCAGCCAAAGGGCACCCCATCGTCGTCAACGTCATATCAATTTCTGTTGCCCCATTTTGTTCAAAACGAATTTCGTAAATCAAGCCAAGATTAACAATATCAATACCAAGCTCTGGATCAATCACTTCTTCTAATCCTTGAAGTATCTTGTCTTTAATGGCTAAAATTTCATCATCGGTATATTTTTTATCTGACATATCATTCTTTCTAGTTGATAAATTGCTATCAACAATTACTAATCAGCTACAGAAATGATTAGCTTCAACACATCATTTGGTCTGAATAACTAAATTTTACTCATCCATAAAATCTTTAAGTTGTTTACTACGGCTTGGGTGGCGTAATTTGCGAAGAGCTTTAGCTTCAATCTGACGAATACGCTCACGAGTAACGTTAAACACTTTACCAACATCTTCAAGTGTGCGCATTTTTCCATCATCAAGTCCAAAACGGAGACGAAGAACGTTTTCTTCACGGTCTGTCAGAGTGTCTAACACTTCATCCAATTGCTCACGCAAAACAACACGAGTTGTGTAATCCACAGGATTTTCAATCACTTCATCTTCGATAAAGTCACCCAAGTGGCTATCATCTTCTTCACCAATCGGTGTTTCAAGTGAGACAGGTTCTTGAGCGATTTTCAAAATTTCACGAACTTTATCAGGTGTCATGTCCATACGCTCTGCAATTTGTTCAGGGGTTGGATCTTGCCCTAATTCTTGTAAAAGGTTACGCTGCTCACGGACCAATTTATTGATGGTTTCCACCATGTGAACAGGGATACGAATGGTTCTCGCTTGGTCTGCAATAGCACGTGTAATGGCCTGACGAATCCACCAAGTTGCGTAAGTAGAGAATTTGAAGCCTTTCTCATAATCAAATTTATCAACGGCTTTCATAAGTCCCATATTACCTTCTTGGATAAGGTCAAGAAATTGCATACCACGTCCAACATAACGTTTAGCAATAGACACCACCAGACGTAAGTTAGCTTCGGCTAGACGCTGTTTAGCCTGTAAATCGCCTGCAGCCACCGCAACGGCTAAGTCTTTTTCTTCATCATTGGTCAAAAGTGGTACTGTACCGATTTCCTTAAGGTACATACGAACAGGGTCATTAACTTTAGCAGAGTTCGAACCAAGAAGTTCTTCATCCGTTAACTCTTCTGGTTGAATTTCTTCAACAACATATTTAGTTGATGGATTACCATCTTTGTCTGTGATAGCAATACCACCGTCTGTCAAACGTTCCAAAAGGTCATCAATTTGATCCGCATCAAGTACAAACGGAATAACGAGTTTTTCAGTTACCTCTTCATCTGTGGCAGTTCCTGCTTTTTTATGATTACGGATAAAATCTGCGACTTGAACGTTAAAAGTAGTATTTGTTTTTTTAGTTGCCATGTATCTTATTCCAACTTTCTTTTTTGGGAAATGAGGGCTTGTAATTCCTCAACAGCGCGGTCAATATCTCCATGGTTACTGGATTCACGGATGGATTTGGCAGTGTGACGAAGTTCTTGTTCCCCTAGGAGACGATAAATCCGTTCTTCTATCTGAACAATCTCTCCCTCAGCAATTTCAGGAGGTAGCACTTCTTCAAGAACACGATAATACGCTCTATTTTCTTCTTCTGACAAAGAAGCCAAGTCCAATGAGCTAATCTCACCAGCTTTCTCTAAGACAAGATAAAGAGTTTGTAACTCTGGTGTATGAAAGAAAAAGTCTGAGCGATTGCGAAATTCATTTAATAAATAAGGGTGATTTAACAACCTATGAAACAATTGATTTTCAGCCTTATTAAGAGCAGATAAAGCTTTACTTAACGGAAGTGTTTTAAGAACTTGTTGCCCTTGATAAGTTTGCTCTTGACGTTGCTTACGGTCAGCCAATCGATGGTTATTGACCGCCTGCTCAACCTGCATATAATCAAAATCTGGCAATAAATCCGCTACTAAATGAATATAGGTATTCTGAGCAGTAATTGATGAAACCTGAGCAATCATCTCAGAAATTTTCTCAACATAAGCGATTTGAGCTTGAAGATTATCAGTGTTTTCTGGTTTCAAATAATAAATCCAAAACTCAGTGGCCGATAAGCGAGACTGTGTCAATAGCTTTGCCAATTCTTCTTCCGAATTTGCTTTCAGGAACTCATCGGGGTCCATTTGATTTGGCATACGAACAATTTCAACAGTCATATCTCGCAAAATTTCTAAAGATTTTGCAATGGCGTTTTGCCCTGCTTTATCACCATCATAAGTCAAAATCACTTTTTTTGTGAATTGTTTCAAATGACGGACATGCTCCGATGTCAGAGCTGTACCCATTGAAGCGACTGCATTGCTTATACCTGCTCGATAGGCCGCAATCACATCCATGAAACCTTCCATCAGATAGAGCTCATGCGTCTTTTTAGCGACAGCTTTTGCCCTATCCATATGATATAATTCGTAAGATTTATTAAAAATAAGCGTCGAACGGGTATTTTTATATTTTGCCTGTCCCTGCTGCTGATCATTTTCTGTCCAAATTCGACCTGAAAATCCTAGAACACGACCACTATCATCTGTCAAAGGAAACATAATCCGATTTTGAAAGGCATCAAAAACACGACCATTTTCAGAAAGGTTAAATAACCCAACCTGCATGAGAGTATCTTCATCATACTTTTTAGACATCGCTTGATAGAGGTAATCAGGCTCAGACGGCGAAAGACCAATATTAAAATACACAATCAACTCATCAGTAAGCCCACGGTCATAGAGATATTGTTTAGCCTCTTGACCTTGTGTTGTGGTCATCAAAACAGCATGATAGAACTTACTAGCATCCTGATTGAGAGAAAATAATTTCTGATGAGGATGTGACTGTGTTTGTTCAACCCGAGGTTGGCTAACAGAGACATTAATACCAACCCTATCCGCTAAAATCTGAACACTTTCCATAAAGGTAATTTGTCGATAGTCTTCTAGAAATTTGAAAACATCTCCAGATTTACCACAACCAAAGCAATGATAGAATTGCTTATCCTCAATAACATTAAATGAGGGGGTCTTTTCTTTGTGGAAGGGGCACAGCCCTAAAAAATGCCTACCAGCCTTTGTCAAAGCCACAACTTCGCCAATAACATCAACGATATTGACACTGTTTTTGATGTCGAGAATCTGTTCTTTGCTTACTGCCAAATCAACACCTCCACACAAAAATCCCATTTTAGTTTTATATTTCATTATATCACTAAAGCTAACAGGTGTAAAATGAAAAAATCAAGTCATTTTCCTTGCCTTTCAAATTTCTTATATATATACTATATGAGTATTAAAAATTCTGAAAGGAAACTCTTTATCTCATGATTAAAGATTTGAAAAACTTCTTGTTCCGCGGGAACATTATTGACCTTGCTGTTGCTGTTATTATCGGTGGTGCTTTCGGTGCAATCATCACTTCACTTGTTAGTGACATCATCACTCCTCTTATCCTTAACCCAGCTTTAAAAGCTGCAAACGTTCAAAACATCACTGAACTTGCTTGGAACGGTGTGAAATATGGTAACTTCCTTGGTGCTGTTATCAACTTCCTTATCATTGGAACATCTCTTTTCTTCGTAGTTAAAGCTGCTGAAAAAGCAACTGCTCTTACTAAGAAAGCTGAAGAAGAAGCTGCTGAAGTTGCTGGTCCAACTCAAGAAGAACTTCTTGCAGAAATCCGTGACCTTCTTAAAAAATAATCTCTATAAAGCACTTTTTCGGAAGTGCTTTTTTTGTTGCTCCGACCTGCATCTTTTTCATGTTACTTCTACCTTTTAATGTAATATATATTCCTTTTGTCACCAGGCATAAGTCAACATTCTTATTCCAATTGATATTCTTGGTTTTTTCGTTATTTGTTGTATAAATACAAATTTCAAGCAAACTTTATCTCCATTGTTTTTTAATTGTGAAAATCAATATCTATGATTCGGCAATATCATAAACAATTTTGCTAAATTCCCAAACTAACTTCCACCGTCTGTTAAAGTGGAAGTTAATCTGATAAAACCTCTAACAACCAGTGGAAATCCGTGTCAGGGTAAGTTCCACTGGTTTTTATAATGGTTGATTTTATTGC